>JACPQW010000123.1 GCA_016190285.1 Candidatus Methylomirabilis oxygeniifera | reverse complement strand
GCGGTCTTGACGCTGATCCCTAAGAGCTGGGCGATCTCTTTCGTCGTCTTTCCCTCGGCTACGAGTTGGAGGACCTGCCGCTCCCGTAAGGAGAGAGGATCAGGCGGCAGCTCGGTCTTGCTCAGATAGGCTTGAACCACAGCCCGAGAGATGTTCGGGCTCAGGTAGATCGCGCCGTTGGCCACTTCCCGGATCGCCTGGACCAGCTCCATCACCGCCTGTCGCTTCACAACGTATCCCCGGATGCCGGCCCGCATCGCCTCAAGCACGAAGTGGTCCTCTTCGTGCATGGTCAGCAAGATCGACTTCGTCCGGGGAGAGGCCTGAAGGATCGCCTGGGCGGCCTCCAGGCCGTTCAACCGGGGCATGGACAGATCGAGGACCGCCACATCAGGCTGAAGTGTCCGGGCAAGCTGCACCGCCTCATGGCCGTCGGCCGCCTCAGCGACCACGACGAACCCTTCCTGATTCAGGAGGGACTTGATCCCCTGGCGGACAATCGGGTAATCATCGGCGAGCAACACCTGAATCGGCATCTTACGCCCCCAGAGGGCTGAATCCTCACACGGTCTTGAAAGCTATCTTACGGATAATAAAACACAATCCTCTATATCCGCAAGAAAAACAATGTATTGGCCGGAATGACCGTAACCGATGCGGCACGAATGAGGCGGGTCTAGGCGAGATGCGTCATAAAGGAAAAGGGGACGGGAAGGCGGCGAGGGCCGCCCCCGATCACTTGATGGCCAGGAGTTCCAGCTCAAAGATGAGCGTCGCGTTTGGCCCAATATCGCGGCCCGCTCCCCGCTCTCCATACGCGAGCTGAGAGGGGATAACGATCTGCCACTTGGAACCCACCGGCATGAGCTTCAGGGCCTCCCTCCAGCCGGGAATGACCCCGGTGACCTTGAGGGTCGCGGGTTGCCCGCGACGATAAGAGCTGTCGAACTCGGTCCCATTAATGAGCGTGCCCCGGTAGTGACACTCCACCGTGTCGGTCTCCGTTGGCGTCTTACCGTTGCCCGCCTTAAGGATCTTATACTGGAGCCCGCTCGGTAGGGTGACGACGCCTGCCTTCGTCTTATTGTCTGCCAGGAAAGCCTCTCCGGCCTTCTTGTTGTTCTCCGCCGCCAGCCGCGCAGCCTGCGCCTGTTTCTGCCGCACTTCGGCCTGGTACGCGGTCATGGTGTCCCTGAGTTCCTCATCGGTCATGAGCAACTTTTCGCCCGACAGGGCCTCCCGCAAGCCCTTTACCACGAGGTCCGTGTCAACCTCTACCCCCAGCCGCTTGAAGTTTCTTCCTACCTCGACTCCGATGCCATAACTCATCTTGTCCTTCTCGGTCTTGAGGACCGGCGCTTCCTCGGCGCTCGCCTGAGCAGCCAGAAGGCTGAATCCTACGGCCATAATCCATTTCCGTGTCATCGGTTCTCCTTTTTTGAACGAATGTCGGCGTGAAACCGTGGCGCCATTCTATACCAGAAAGCGACCTGGGTGCGTAGGATATCACAAAAGTCCGGGGATGTCGCACTATCCGTTAGCGCGCCGGAGCAGGCCGAAAAAAAGGGGGCCGCCTGAAGGCGGCCCCCCGGCTCACATAGCTTAAGTGGCCCATGCGGTCTGGTCTCTAGCGCCCTACGCGGCTGAAGGCCTCGACGAGGCTGCGGAGGGGCGCGGTCTGCTGGCTCTCGTCATCGACGAAGACAACGGTGCGTTGTCGCTCGCCATCGGTAATGGTGATCTCGTACTGAAACAGGTCGGCGCCGATTGTGCCTCCCGAGACAACGGCCGGCAGATCGAAGAAGCGAATGTTCTGCACCAACTGCTCAACCTGGTGCGCCATCGTCGCGTCCAGCCGTGTGGTGTTGAAGGCGGCGATCTGCTGGCTCAGACCGGCGTACCCTCCGGTTCGTTTGACGACAATCTCCACCCGCCGTCCCTTTCGAACAGGCGACAGCCCGGGAGTGAGGCGTCCCCAGGGGCCGTCCGTTGGTTCAGGGAATGTTACCCGACCTTGGCCGTGGCACGAACACGCGCCTGGCCGCCGGCGAGGGCGCGCTTCAGTTCTTCAACCTCCACCTGCAGCGCCTCCTCGCCTCCGCAAAATTCGGCGAGATTCATCGTGCCGCAGCAGGTGCCGCGATTCTGCACAGCGCCCGGCGCATCGCGCATGGCGGGCTCCAACTCGCGTGTCGCGTCATGGTCCGCCTGTAACGGTGTCGGTGAGATCACCACCTCCCGAACTGTGAAGCGGTTTCGAATAAAATTACGGTACTGCACCGGCTTGCCGTCAGTAAGCGCGATGGTGAGCATCTGGTTCGCGACATTCGCAAAGGTTGCCGCTGTGGCGGGCGCGGCAATGATCCCACGGAGCACCAAGCTGCAGACGTACTGGCCGACCTCGTACAGGACCGCGGCATCGTCTTTGATTGCGCTCTTGCGCTCGAAGGCGAACATGTCGGCCAGGATGTCGTAGATGGCGCCGGTAAAGACCTGCGAGATGGCATGCACCTCGGTGCCCACCTGACTCAGCTTCAGGTCGTTGTCGGCGTTGCGCAGGCCGTTGGGTCGGCCCAGCGCCAAGCCAAACTGCTCCGCCAGATCGGCCAGGAAGGTCTTGTCGTGCAGGTTGGCCTTGGTCTGGGCGATGATCGCCTCAACCTGATCGATCTGAGAGAGGGCAAGGAAGATGGCGGTCAGATCACCGAACGACTCATGGAGGCCGCCGGTTTGTGGAGGATTGCCAATGGCGAGCCATCCGGGCTTGAGTCCGTCCAGGATGGCATGGCCGGTTTCGTGGGCGACGATGTCCAGCGAGCGGCAGGTAACGACCCGTGACGGCGGGGGAGAACCGTTGGGGATAAAGTCGCCGAACTTCAACGCCTTGGCGTTGCGGCTGTAAAAGGCGTTCATGGTGTCAGGGAGACCGTGCGGAAAGACGCTAAGCGGATCGCTATTGGTCGGGCTGTTCCACTGCCACGGTATCGGGGCAGGTACCCCGCCGACGGCCCGGGCCCGCTGGTACATGGTGAGCGTCTGACGAACTACCGCGAAGGTGTGGATCGCATCGAAGGCATCGGTGCCGGGCGTTTGGATAAAGTCTCCAAACGCATTTGGGCTGACGACCCCAATGCCAGGGGTCCCATTGCTGATACGGGCGTCTTTGGGTCCCGTGAGCACCTG
Source organism: Candidatus Methylomirabilis oxygeniifera (assembly GCA_016190285.1). GTDB lineage: Bacteria > Methylomirabilota > Methylomirabilia > Methylomirabilales > Methylomirabilaceae > Methylomirabilis > Methylomirabilis oxyfera_D. The sequence goes on along the minus strand of JACPQW010000123.1, from coordinate 10,703 downwards.
CCCAGGCAGGTAGGCCCTGCGGATGCCGATTTCGGTCACCGATGGGTCTTGCTTCCACATCAGGACCCGCGAACCCGCCACCATCGGGGTTGGGATCGGGATTGGGACGGGTTTCATGGGCATGCCGGGCTGCACGGTGACCTTCAGACTCTTCCGGTGCGTTCGATACTCGATGGTGGGGGTCGGCAACGTGATGGGCACGGCGGGATATCCATCTCCGGTGAACTCTTTCTCCTTCATCATCATCTCCCCTTTCAGGGCCTTCCGTTGAATGTCGCCGTAAGACCCAGCCAGATCATACTCTTCACCGCCCTCTACTTTGCTCACGCATGTGCGATCAGCTCATCTTTTATCCCCCCCTTCCCATCGGCCAGGCCGGATGGCGCCCCCGCGTGTAGAGACGATATGCCTTCCGGGGCCAGTGCCCGCTCAGTAAGACGCCATGCCCCTTGTCGAGAACCAAACCGGGCGAGGTCATGCCGAACCTGCTCCGGGTTGCCCCAATCGTTCCAATAGATCCCCTTGACCCGAACGACGCCGAGGCGGTGCGCGCTGCGCGTCAGAATCTCCTGCGAGAAGTTGATAGGGGGCAAGTTGCTGTAGACCTCCTCCAGGGCTTCGGCGTGCTGGGGCAGACCCAGGCTGGAACAGATCCGATACAGGGCGATAAAGAGCCTGGGCGTCAGCGTGACAAAGAGCGACAGCATCGCCCCGACCTGGCCGACGAGGACCATCATATTCCACAGGCAGCCGTTGAGATAGAGATTATTGGCTGTCTGGAGGTCCGGCTTCTCCCAAAACCGCTTGACCAGGTGCAGTTCCTTGCCCTGGTGCTGTCCAATGACCTCACCGGCCTCGATCCAGCCGTATTGGGTTTCAGACCGGTCCGGCTCGACCCCAAGCAGGATGGGACGGACGGGATACGCGGCCGCCAAAGAGGCGGCCGCCTCGACGGATGCCATGAAACGATCTTCCTCGAAGATGAAGTGATCGGAGGGCAGAAGGGCGACGACCGCCTCCGGATCCCGCCGATAGACGTGCAGGAGCGGCAGCAGGATGCCTGGGCCTGTGTCCCGGTTCATGGGCTGGACGATGACCGTTTCAGGGTGACGATCGTGGAGCTCCTCCCTGGCGTAGTCGAGGTGCTGGCGGGTCACCACGGTCAAGAGACGCGTGTGCGGGATGAGCCGTTCCGCTCGGGCGATCGTGTGCCGCAGCATGGACCGGGTGCCGAGCAAGGCGCAGTACTGTTTCGGGCGCTCGGAACCCAAGTGCGACCGAAGGAACGTGCGAAGTCTTTGCCCCTCACCCCCGGCGAGGATGATGCCCCATAGACGATCCGTCGCTCCAGCCATGGCCACTTCTCCTTTGGTGTGCTTTTCGGGAATGTTAGAAACCGCTCGCCTGAAGGCGAGGCATGTATAGGCGAAATGCGAACGAATATGGGTCTCGCTTCCCCCGCACCCAGGGGGTACCCGAGGGAAGGTTGGGGTGGGAGTGAACATGGTGGTGGCCCGTGTCACCCCCACCCCCCCCCCTCAACGACAGAGAGGAGAATAATTATAAAATAGACCTCCGGTCGGACGTGCGCTATCGGGTCAATCCCTGAATGGCAGGCAGGAAATCCCTGATGGAGGACTACAGTGAGGCTTCAGACTACCCCGTTCCGATGCAGCTCGGCGATGGTGTCGGTATCCAGGCCAAGCACTGTCCTGAGGATCGCGTCGGTGTGCTCCCCAAGCAAGGGCGGCGGCAGGCGCATCTGCGCCGGCGTCGCGGAGAGATTGAGCGGCGTACCGGTCAGCCGCACGGTCCCTATCGTCGGGTGCGGCATCTGGACGATCATCCCTCGCGCACCCACCTGCGGGTCCGCGAAGACTTTGTCAATCGTATTGACCGGTCCGGCCGGCACATCAGCGTCAGCACACAGGTGCAGCCACTCGGCGACCGTCTTGCTGCGGAGCAGACCCTGGACGAGCGGGACGAGCACATCTCGATTGGCTACACGCTCAGGATTGGCCGAGAACCGCGGATCCGTAGCCCATACGGTGACGCCCGCTGCGGCGCAGAACCGCTGCCACTGTTCATCGTTGCCGATGGCCAGGATCAGGTAATCATCGGCCGCCTGAAAGGCCTGGTATGGCACGATGCTCCTGTGTGCATTACCCCAACGGCCAGGCACCTCGCCCGAACAGAGGTAGTTGCTTGCAATGTTGGCAAGCAACGCGACCTGCGAGTCATACAGCGCGATGTCGAGATGCTGCCCGGCACCCGTTCGCTCGCGGGCCAACAGTGCGGCAAGGATTGCATTACACGCAAACAGGCCGGCGGTCATGTCCGCAATGGCCACTCCGACTTTCATGGGCGGACCGTCGGGCTCGCCGGTGATCGACATCAGACCACCGCGACTCTGGATGAGAAAGTCGTAGCCCCCTAACTCTCGGTCGGGGCCGGTGTACCCGAAGCCGCTTATAGAGCAGTACACCAGGCGCGGGTTGATGGCCTGCAGATCGCCATAGCCCAGACCGAGTTGGTCCAGGACGCCGACACGAAAGTTCTCGATCAAGACATCGCTGCTTCGGACGAGTTCGCGCGCAAGGGCGAGGCCGCGTTCGTGTTTGAGGTTGAGCGTGAGGCTCTGCTTGTTGCGGTTGCAGCACAGGTAATAGGCCGACTCCCCGCCAAAAAACGGGGGCCCCCAGTGGCGTGACTCATCGCCGACCCCTGGGCGCTCGATCTTGATGACCTCTGCGCCGAGGTCGCCCAGCATCATCGCGCAGTAGGGTCCAGCCAGATGTCTTGAGAAGTCCAGGACCCGCACACCGTCCAGAGCGCCGGCCACTTACGCGTCCTCCTCACATGGATAAGGCGGGAGCGGCCGCGAGAGCGGCTTGTCGGTGCGATAGCCCAATGCATACTCCGCCTGAATCAACTGGTGGATCTCCTGCGTGCCTTCATAAATCAGCGATCCTCTCGCGTTGCGGAAGTAACGCTCCACCGGAAACTCATCGCTGTAACCATAGGCCCCATGAATCTGTACCGCGTCGTCTGCGGCCCGGAAGGCGTTGTCGCAGTTGATCCACTTGGCTACGCTCACCTCCCGTGTGCAGCGCATCCCGCGATTCTTCAGCCAGCCGACCTGGTAGTACAACAGCCGTCCGATGTCGCGTCCGGCCACCATGCGGGCAATCTTCTGCTGAACCAGTTGGTGCTTTCCGATCGGGTGTCCGAAGCTCTGCCGCTGCGCGGCGTACGAGATACTGGCCTCAAGACATGCCTCTATTAAGCCGACCGCGCCGGCTGCGACCGTATAGCGGCCATTGTCCAGCGCGCTCAGGGCGATCTTGAGCCCTTCGCCTTCGTCGCCGACACGATTGTCAGCCGGCACGCGCGCATCTTGCAACGCGATACTGCCGGTGTTGCCGATACGCCCGCCCAACTTATGGTGGATGCTGGAGCTGCTCACGCCGTCAAAGCCTCGCTCGACGATGAACGCCGAGATGCCGCGCGCTCCGGCTGATCGGTCGGTGTGCGCAAAGACCAGAAAATGGTCGGCGACATCGGCCAGGCTGATCCAGGTTTTCTCGCCGTTAAGGATGTAGCTTCCACCGTCGCGCCGGGCGGTCGCGCGGATGCCAGAGACATCGCTTCCGGCGTCCGGCTCGGTCAGGGCAAAGGCCGCCAGCTTTTCACCGCGCGCCTGCGGGACCAGATACTTGCGCTTTTGTTCTTCGCGTCCCCACTGCAGCAGGGCCAGCGAGTTGAGGCCAAGATGGACAGCGATGAGGACGCGAAACGCCGTATCGGCGCGCTCCAGCTCTTCGGAGACGATCCCAAGGCTCACGTAATCCAGGCCCAATCCGCCATAGCGGCGGGGAATGCAGAGGCCCAGCAGGCCCTGAGCGGCTATTTTGGGAACGATGTCGACGGGGATCTGCTCGGCGCGTTCCCAGTCGCGCAGATGCTGCAGGATCTCGCGACGGCAGAACTCGCGCGTGGCGTTGCGAACGGCCTCGTGATCCGGAGTCAGGTTAAAGTCCATACCGGCAGCTTCCGCCCTTTCAGGACAATACCGCGTGCGGCGCCGGCGCGCCCATGGACATGCCGAAGTGCGACGTGCGGCGTACCTCCTGGTTTGTCATTGCGAGCGCAGCGAAGCAATCCAACCGTTCTTGCCAGAACGAAACCACGTACTCCAAAATACTGTGAGATTGCCGCGGTCGCTGCGCTCCCTCGCAATGACCACTGAGGGGGACTTTCGGCGCAATGTCATAGGGCGCAGGTGCGAAATCCTGCAAAAACGTCACGCCGGTCCGGCAGGAAAAAGTTGCGAAACGTGTTGCGGACCAGGCGGGAGCGTGTGGCCCATGCCCCCCCTCGCAACACCTTACGATAGCCGAACCAGGGCGCCGAATATTCCCGATACGGCGAATCGACGATGAATCCGGGGAATGGAAAGAAGGGGGATGCGGTCCACTCCCAGATATTGCCGATCATCTGACGGCAGCCGAAGGCGCTGTCTCCGGCCGCATATGCTCCCACATCGACACACCCTAACCACCGTGAGTCCAGGTTGGCGCGTTCTGGCGTAGGCGGCTCATCTCCCCAGGGGTACCGCCGCTTGCGCCCGGTGATGCCTGTTCCGTTGGGTGTAGGCTCTGCGCCGGCGGCCACTTCCCACTCCGCCTCTGTGGGAAGCCGCCGGCCCGCCCACTGACAGTACGCCTCCGCCTCGTACCAGTTCACGTGGAGGACGGGGGCATCTGCTTCAAGCGGAACAAGCCGGTCGAAATGTCGGCGCAGCCAGCCGTTCTGTCCACGTTGCCAATAGGCCGGCTGTTGCGCGCCCGTCTTGGTGCGCCAGACCCACCCTTGAGGACTCCACAGCTCACGCCGCAAGTAACCACGATCGCTTACGAACTCAGCGAATTCGCGGTTGGTCACCGGCGCCCGGGCAATCCTGAATGGGGCGATGTGTACCGGATGCGCCCATTTCTCATTGTCGAATACGAAGGGCAGATCAGGCGTAGCGCCCAACTGAAACACCCCTCCCGGAATCTCGACGTCGCCCGGCAACGGGCCGCCGCCCAACTCGCGCGCGCTCGACCCGTCCCCGGTGAGACTGAGTTCCGGTGCGGGATACTCCAGGGTCTGCCTCATATAGGTGAAGGCCTCCCCGTGCATGTCTTCGTGCAAGACGGAGAGCAGATACAGGTAGGTTTCCTCAGCGCCGGGCTGGCCGGAATCCAGATGCTTCAGGACCGACTCGTGCACCTTGTTCTTGTAATCAAGGGTATCCTTCCTCGAAGGCAAGGGCAGGCCCCAGCGATCACAGTGATCGACCTTGAACGAGTCGTAGAAATTCTCTGCCCCTTCCAGAAGGAACGTGGTGGAGCCAAGAGTTCGCAGGAGAAAGACATCATAAAAAAAGGCGGCATGCCCAAGCTCCCACAGGAAAGGATTAACGATCTCCGTTTGGGGAACAACCAGTTGCGTGTCCGCCAGATCGTGTACAAGTGCGATGGTCCGCTCGTGGGCATCGGTGACCATCCGAGCAAGCTGAGAGGCGGAAATGGCGGTCGGCATCGAATCCTCCTTAGTGTTCAGTAAGGGCGCCGTACGTTTTTCACGCGGAAGGCGGCGCTTGCCGCAAATTATAAGCCCACCTTCAGACGCGGGCAAGCATTCATTGAACCACAGGAATAGACATCGAACGCGTCATTGCGAGCGCAGCGAAGCAATCTCACCGTTTTTCGAACCGTCAAGAACGCTGAGATTGCCGCGCTCCCGTTGGTCGCTCGCAATGACAGACGCATGAACGGGTCGTGTGATCAATCTTTAGTCGTAGGGGTCCGAAAGGTATAGACACCGGCGACAGGTGGTGTATCCTTTCCCTGAGGAGATTTACTGGTTTCTACCCCCACTTTTCAAAAGGGGGGAGTGGGGGGATTTCAGATAGCGCCCGCTGTCCAACTGAGGAACTTGTGAAACACCAGAGTAGCGACCTGGAACAACTCATTCGCGATCTTCCAAAAGCAGAGCTGCATGTGCATATTGAGGGCACATTGGAACCTGAGCTGCTGTGCGAGATGGCCCGGCGCAATCACCTGACCCTTCGATTTGCCACGGTCGGGGAACTTCGCCAGGCATATCGCTTTCATAACCTCCAGTCGTTCCTGGATATCTATTACGAAGGCACCCGCGCGCTGTTGTCCGAGCAGGATTTCTTTGATCTGACCTGGGCCTATCTTGAGCGCGCCGCGCAACAGCATGTTCGACACGCGGAAATCTTCTTTGATCCCCAGGCCCACACCGGTCGCGGCATTCCATTTGAAACGGTGATCAGGGGTATCCATCGTGCCCTCGAAGAGGCCATCCCGCGACTCAGCATCTCATCAAACCTGATCATGTGCTTCCTCCGCCACCTGAGCGCCGAGGCGGCGATGCGAACCCTCGAGGCGTCGCTTCCCTTCAAGGACTGGATTGCGGCCGTCGGATTAGATTCGTCAGAGCTGGGTCATCCCCCTGAAAAGTTCGTCACGGTATTTCAGCGGGCCAGAGCAGCAGGGTATCTGACCGTCGCCCATGCGGGCGAAGAAGGTCCCCTGGACTACATCCGGCAGGCGCTCGACCTGCTCAAGGTGTCGCGGATCGACCATGGCGTTCGGTGTCTCGAAGATCCCGAACTGGTTCAGAGGCTCGCGAGTGAACGGATTCCCCTGACTGTCTGTCCCCTCTCAAACGTGAAGCTCTGTGTCTTTAAGTCGCTTGAGGATCATAATCTCAAGAAGCTGCTGGATCTGGGGCTGTGCGTGACCGTCAATTCCGACGATCCCGCCTACTTCGGCGGCTATATTACCGAGAATCTCCTGGCCTCGCAAAAGGCTCTGGGGCTGACCCGGCATGATCTCTACATGCTCGCCAAAAACGCCTTTGAGGCGAGCTTCCTGGGCGCCGGCGAGAAACAGCGCTTCATTGCCGAACTCGACCGCTTTATGCAAGCGCACCTCGGCTAAGACAGAGCATGTATGCGTCATTGCGAGCGACCGAAGGGAGCGTGGCAATCCCACCGTTCTTTCCCGCGGCCATGCACCCCAAATACTGTGAGATTGCTTCGGTCACTCCGCTCCCTCGCAATGACCCGTGAGGGCGACTTTCGAAGCTATGACGATTATTAACTCTGCTCCTGGGTCCAAGCAGGATACATTGACGACCTTTGTTCAGAAAGCTATGATGCTGACCATGCGATTCAACAAAGGTGAATGGGCGTGAATAGGAGGGCATCATGATTGTCACTGCCAACAGGGTCCCGATTACGAAGGGATACGAGCGGGAGTTTGAGAAGCGGTTCGAGCAACGCCTTGGCGCGGTTGACCGCGTGCCGGGATTCATCCGGAACGAGATCCTTCGGCCTATCCTGGGCGATTGCTACATCGTCATGACCTATTGGGAGAGCCAGGCGGCGTTCGAGGCTTGGGCCCAGAGCGAATCGTTCAAGCAGGCTCACAGCAATCCGGCGCCTAATGAGATGTTCGCGGGCCCCAGCGCTCTCGAGATACACGAGGTCATCCAGGTGTCGGAAAAAAAGCCGTAGAGGCCGGCTTCCGCAACTCGATGCAGCATCACGCAAAGCGAACGATTCTCGGCGTTATCCCGGCACGGCTGGCCTCGACGAGGCTGTCCGGTAAAGTCCTTCGGCCGATCTGCGGCCGGCCGATGCTGCACCACGTCTTTGCGCGTGCGAGCCGCTGCGAACTGCTGGATGATCTGGTGGTGGCGACCGATTCGAAAGAGGTGTATGACTACTGCGTCGTGGACCAGATGAAGGTCTGCATGACCTCTGATCGCCATGCATCCGGGACCGACAGGATCCACGAAGTGATGCAGTCGTTGCCGGCCGATATCTACGTCAACATCCAGGGCGATGAGCCGATGATCAGGCCGGCGCACCTTGAGGTCCTCTTGCAGCCGTTCCTGAACGATCCCTCGATCCAGGTCAGTACACTCAAAACCCCTATCACAGCGGACGAGGCGCACAACCCCAACTGCGTGAAGGTCGTGACGGCCGTGGACGGCAGGGCGCTCTACTTCTCCCGCTGCGCCATCCCGTACAACCGGGACCAGACGCCGGAGCCCCGCTACTTCAAGCACCTTGGCCTCTATGCATATTCCCGATCGGCGCTCGATCGCTTTCACCGGCTTTCGGCATCCCTGCTGGAACAGGCCGAGAAGCTCGAACAACTTCGGTTCCTGGAGCATGGCATCCCGATCTCTGTCACCGAGACCCCGTACGACACCATCGGAGTGGACACCGAAGACGATTTGTTACGGGTTGAACAGTATTTCCGAGAGCTCGACCCCTCAGATCGGGTGTGAGCTGAATTGGTCCTACCCCCACGATGACCTCAGGCAACCCCTCCCTGGGAACCTCATGCCATACAAATCCTCTCAGGCAAATACAGACAAATGCTGATAATCCGTTTCGTCAAAACCTGACAGACACATTCGCACTTCCCGACCGAAAACTCCATATCTTCGCCGATAGGCGTTTGTGTTCTTACGCAGCATGCTTATGGTGTACAAGGATCACAAGCGCGATGAACATCGAAAAAGCAAAAAGAAAAGGAGAACGTTGGGAGACCGGTCATGAGCCTCGTGGCGTTCGCCTTCTATTGGGTTCAGAGAAACGCTGCAATGTCGTTGACGACTCACTAAGCGCGTTGAGCCGGCGTCCCTTCCTTTGTAAGACAAATCCCGACAATAGAGGGAGAACGTCCGACATAAAAATCGGACGGATACCGATATGCTGTTCCGTTCGGCCGGCTATCTTTCTGATTAGGAGTGAATTGAAAATGAGTGTCAGTTTCAATTATCGCTACAGGCTTTTGGTGAATGATAGCTGCGTCAATAACGGTTCGACTGCCTGTCGGTAGTTGGGGCCGGTTGGCGTACCGATGAGGAGCAGCCATGTATCTGTTACAGAACGCATCAAGGGCCCGGCTTGAAGAAGCCAGGCATGCTCAGAAGAATCGCCAGGAGATCATCAAGGCGCTGTCATGGGGCCAGATCACGCGGCGGGACCTGCTCAAGTGGGGCCTCATTACGGCGGGGGGTCTGCTGATCCCGACGCACGGCTTGAGCCCCTTTGCGAAGAGCGCCTACGCCGAGGTCCCGACCGGCTTCCCGCCCAGCCCTGGGCTCAGCGGGTTGGCGTTTACCCAACCCATGCCCCGGTTCGATCTCCTGCCGCGGCGCCCGGTCTCCTTCTTAAACCCTGTCCCCACGCGGGAGGCGAACACCACCCTGTACCGCCTGGACCCCGTGATCGTGGCGTCCCATCCCACGACGGGTGACCCCAGCAAGGACAACTTCGGCCCCATCGAGGGGCGCCCTCCGGGCCCGATCTGGGCCCACCAGCAGTGGGAGGTGTTCCCTCCGAAGGTCGCGATCGAGGTCATGCAGGAGGGGGCCAAAGCCAACACCGTCTACGATCCGGGGGTTCCGTCTCAGCTCAATTCCGGCATCGACCCTGCGAAGCCCTTTCCCCCGCGCTTCCACCCCAACCTGCCGGACCAGGGACCGCTGGCCTTCTGGACCTTCAACGGGACCCTCCCGCCCAAGCTGATGCTCGGGCGATACGGGGAGCCCATCCTGTTTCGCCACCACAATCGGCTCCCGGCCGACGAGACCCAGAACGGGGGCTTCGGGCGCCACACCATCACCACCCACGAGCATAACGGGCACCACGGGGCGGAAAACGACGGCTTCACGGGGGCCTTCTTCTACCCCGGTCAGTTCTACGACTACCACTACCCCATCGTCCTGGCGGGGCTCCGGAGCATCAACACCGACGCCACCGATCCCAGGGCCGGCAGCCCCGATGACGCCGGGGGCATCGTGAAGGTCGCGGGCGACTGGCACGAGACCATGAGCACTCACTGGTTCCACGACCACATGTTCAGCTTCACGGCCCAGAACGTCTACAAGGGCATCGCCGGGATGTTCAACATCTACAGCGCCCTGGATCGCGGCAACGAGGCGATCGATGACGGGGTCAACCTCAGGCTGCCCAGCGGGACCGCCAAGTCGTGGGGCAACCTCGACTACGACGTGAACCTGATGCTGGCCGACAAGGCCTGGGGCGCCGACGGGCAGCTCCACTTCGACATCTTCGACTTCGACGGGTTCCTGGGCGACGTGATGACGGTCAACCTCGTCTATCGGCCGGTCTTCGAGGTGGAGCGACGGAAGTATCGCTTCCGGATTCTCAACGCCGCCGTCTCGCGCTTCTTCACGACCGCCCTCGCCGACGCATCAGGGAACGCGCAGCCGATGATCTTCATCGCCAATGACGGTAACCTGCTGCCGCACCCGGTGGTCCTCACAGAGACCGACGAGCAGGGGATCGCCGAGCGGTACGACATCGTCATCGACTTCTCCCGCTACAAGGTGGGGGACAGACTGTGGCTGGTGAACCTCTGCGAGCACGAGAACGGGAAGAAGCCGTCGAAAGACTTGACGCTGGCCGAGGCCCTCTCGGGCAAGTCGGCCGATCCTTGCGTCGGGAAGTATCTGGAGTTTCGGATCGCGCGGGATCCGGCCAGGCCCGACCTGAGCCGGGTGCCGGACACCCTGATCCCGAACCCCGACCTGTCGCAGATCCCCGTCGTGCGGGAGCGGGTCTTCGAGTTCAACCGGGGTGC
>JACPQW010000111.1 GCA_016190285.1 Candidatus Methylomirabilis oxygeniifera | reverse complement strand
TTTACATCCCGTTCGTGGTGAGCTTGTCGAATCCATGAACGGAACTTATTGATCTTGTTCACCCTTCGACAGGCTCAGGGCGAACGGAATATGTCAAGAAGCGTTAGGGACACTACACTAGCCCACCCCCATCAGGGCGCGGAGCTGCTCACCGCTTCAGAACCACAGTTGCAGGCGCGTGAGGACCTCCCATGCGGTTGTCCGCGTGTTGTTGGGATTTGTGAAGCTGAATGGGGTGCCCCGCTCGTTCGAGAACCAGTTCTCAACAAAGTTAGCCATCCACTTTACATTTGGCGTAAGGTACCAGTTCACGCCGGCTGTCACCGCATTGACCCGGTTGCCCGTAATGTCTTGTGCGCGAACATCAAGCTGCTCAAAGCGGGCCGCCAGCTCCCAGGCTCCCCATCCTTTCTCTGGCCCCACCGGCGAAGCCCACCGGGTTGGGATGACCGGCTGGCCAGGAACTTTGGTCTCGCCCGTCAGCAGATAGGTCATGGTGACGTACCAGCCCCGGCCGTGCAGATCATATAGATTGCTGCCTCCGGTCCCCAGCCCCTTCCGCTCCTCCCGCGTCTGGATATACTCGCCATACATCGTGAACGGCCCGTAGTAGTACGCTGCTTCGCCGCTATAGCGCAGTCGATCGCCTCGCGTAGGGATAGACCGAAAGAAGACAAACTGCGCATCGGTTTTGCCTTGCAGGCTCTGACCGCTGTCCTCGTCGCCCCACGTGACGTCGCCTCCCACCTGCAGGTTCTTGAGCCACGGCAGTTCGCTCTGCTTAAACGGGGCCAGGACGAGTCGGCCAACTATGTCCTTTGAATCGTTGGTGTCGCGTTTGTTCTGGCCCGAACCGTTGAAACCTCCCAGCGCGTAACCGACGACGCCGTCGAACGCTGAGCCATGTACCATCGCGCCCATGTCGCGGGACGGAACAAGGTTGTCCGCGACCGATCGCTCCACAAAGTCGATGTTGTTGTCCGAGAACAGCTCCTCATAGCCAAACGGCACCTTGAACTGCCCCGCTCGAAGTCTAAGTTCGGGCCAGTAGTGGACATCGAGAAAGTCGTCCGTCAGCACGACATTGCCGTCCCGGCCGGCCGCCCCCTGACCAAAGTCAGCCTCGACGAAGAAGTCGAAGTATTTGTAGAACGTTCCGGCGAGGCCGATTCTGGCCCGCCTGACCAGAAATCTGTTGGTCAGTTCGGTACCGTCCAGGTTACGCCTATTGCCGTCCTCAAAATTGCGATAATCGAACTGGATGCGACCGACCGGACTGAGGGCAAAATTGCCGTCTGTCGATCGAATATAGGGCTGCCAATTCTTGAACCCGGCGTCAAACTTTGGCGTCGCGGCAACCTTGATCTGCTCCACCTCCCGCTTGAGCTTTTGGTTCTCCTGCTGGGCCTGCTTCAGACCTTCTACCTCGCGCTCCAAAGTTTGTTGGTGGATTTGCCCTTGTTTTAGGGCATTCAGCTCCTGCTGAAGCGCCTCAATGATGTGTTTCTGAGCTTCGAGTGCCTGCTTCTGACTCTCAAGCTGCTGCGCCAGCTCGCTCAACCGATCGGCGGCAAACGCCAAAGGCGCACCCGCACCCCACACCAGACAGATTGCCAAGCTTGCTGCTATGAGCGCACGCTGCATCGTCTCCTCCTTATCGTCGATCGTATAATTGAGAATTTCAGCGAAGACGGTCCCGCCTCGCGACTCTTTTCCCCTTGACATTGATTGCAATCAGTGGGGAAATACGATGGGCGTCGGGGTGGGAGACCGCCTCGTGTCCCCGGGGCGTTCAGTATCGACCTGGCCGGGTGAGCTGAACGCCCCTTCTCGTCACCTTATACTGTTCAGACTCTGAACCTGTTTAGCGTCCAATCTCCTCCTCGTGTTTGCCTGCATCCGGGTAGAAAAGCGGCTCGCCGAATTTCTCTATCCCAAAACTCTTAATCATCTCCTGGGCCGCAGGCGAGACCATGAAGTCGGCGAACGCCTTCCCGCCCGCAGCGTTCACCTTTGGGAACCTGGCAGGACTGACCTCCATGACCGAGTAGATATTCAAGAGAGACTTATCCCGCTCCACCAGGATGTTTAGGGTAAGGCGTCTTTTCAAGGCAAGATAGGTTCCACGGTCGGTAAGGGTATAGGCCCGCTTCTCTGACGCGATTGCGAGGGTCTGCCCCATCCCCTGGCCCGATTGCAGATACCAGTCGCCGCTCGGGTTTAGCTCCCCCTCTTTCCAGAGGCGTTGTTCGAGCTGATGCGTCCCGGAGTTGTCGCCACGCGAAACGAACGCCGCCTTTGTCTCGGCGATCCTACGGAGCGCATCACTCGCCTTCTTCCGGCTACCGATCTGGGCCGGATCTTCCTTCGGGCCGACGACGACAAAATCGTTATGCATGACCAGCCGACGGTTGACGAGTGTGCCCTCAGCGACGTACCTCTTCTCAGCCTCAGGCGCATGTACCAGGACGACGTCGGCTTCGCCTCGACCGCCCAACGCAAGCGCCTGACCGGTTCCGATAGAAATCGTTTTCACTGCGTAGCCGGTTCGCTTTTCAAATAGTGGAACTAACACGTCAAGCAGGCCCGAATCCTGCGTGCTGGTCGTGGTCGCCAGAATGACATTCTGGCTTGCGGCCTGAACGCTACAGATTAACGCGATCTGCAAAATACCAAGCGCCGCCAGACCCACAACAAAGCGTTTACGCGCGCTCTTCCGCCAGTCTTCACCCATGACGCTCCTCGTCTTTCGCTACCCCTTGGCGATCATCACTTCGGTCGCTTTGATGACCGCAAAGACTCGATCACCCGCCTTCAGTTTCATTCGCTTGGCCGACCCGCTGGTGATAGCAGCAACCAATTCCTGATCCCCGACCTTCACGACTACCTCGCTCATCACGGCTCCGATTTTCACCTTCTTAATGACCCCCGCCAGTTGATTCCGCGCGCTCATCTCCATCCTCCCCACCTCCTCCCGTTGAAAACAGCTTTCAGCGATCAGCACTCAGCCGTCAGCTTCAGACAAAGCGGAACGGCGTATCAGAAGAGCTGAAAGCTGATCGCTGAAAGCTGGTCGTTAGTACGAGAACAGCAACCGCGATTTCTGTCGTATGGTTGCCCGCAATGTCTTCTGTAATCGCTTATACTCCCGCAGGAGCTTGCGCGCTTGCGGTGTGAGCCGCGTCCCGCCGCCAGCGGTTCCTCCATGACTGATGACCAGGATCGGTACGCCGGCGTGTCGCTGCATCGTTTTGAGATATCCCCACGCGCGCCGATAGGACCACCCTACCCGTCTCGCCGCATGCTGGATCGATCCAAGCTCATCGATCGCATCGAGGAGCGCAATACCGTGCTCCCCCATAATAAATTTGCCGTCTGCCTCCAGCCAGGTCTTTGACTTCACCTCAAGTTGCATCGATCACCCTCGATATGCATGTATAAACATATCGGTATATGTACTACGGTTCGTCCATCAGATCAAGCGCAATCACCGCCCCAAGAATAGAGATTGACAGCGTAACCCGTTCTCTTGTCCGTCATTGCGAGCACCCGAATGGTGCGCGGCAATCTCATCGTTCTGTTCTGGTAAGATTGGCACACTTGAGGGCGAAGAACGGTTGGATTGCTTCGCTGCGCTCGCAATGACGCATCCCAATTCTTATTCTTAAGGCTACCTCGTTTCCCTCGGGTCGAAAGCGCTTGCGGCCTTCCCGCGAACGAGACTATCATCGGACCAAGGTAGAGAAGTTGGGAGACGCCGATATTAATGACCCGGCTGGAGGAGGCGTCATGAAGGTTCTTGTGGTCGATGACGAGAAAGATATCACCGCCCTGGTCGCATACCATCTGGAGCGCGAGGGATTCCATGTCGTTCAGGCGCATGACGGCCTTCAGGCATTGGAGTTGATCAAACGGGAACGACCCGGTCTATTGGTCCTGGATCTGATGCTGCCGCATCTGAGCGGGTTAGATGTCTGCCGTCGGCTTCGCAAAGAACCCGACACCGCGCGCCTGCCGATCCTGATGCTGACCGCCAAGGCGGATGAGACCGACAAGGTCCTGGGCCTGGAGTTGGGCGGCGACGACTATCTCACTAAACCGTTTGGGCCGAAAGAACTGGTGGCGAGGGTCAAGGCCCTGACCCGCAGGAGCGAAGAGCTCCAAGGCGAAGAGGTGATGAAGGCCGGTAGCCTGCAGATCGATTTCGGCCGGTATACCGTCGCCGTCCGAGACCGGCCAATAGAGTTGACAACAAAGGAATTCGATCTGCTGAAGGCCCTGATCCTTGCCAAGGGCCGGGTGCTTACTCGCGACTACCTTTTGGAGCGGGTGTGGGGATACGAGCGCGCCTCCGAGATAGAATCCCGCACCGTCGACGTCCATGTCCGGCGCCTCCGGGAGAAGCTGGGACCGGAGGCCGCGCGCATCGTCACCGTCAAGAGTGTCGGGTACCGATTCGACCAGGACGCCTGATCGGCGGAACAGCCAGCATGTCGTGGATTGAAGGTGGGTTTCAGCGCAAGCTGATCGCCGCGTATCTCGGGTTGGTGCTGGCCATCGTTGTCGTGGCCGGGATGTATCTCCTCGTTTCGACTAATGGACCGAGGGTGAGCTGGCCGTCCCTCCTCATTGGGGGGCTACTTGCGCTCGCTGCCGCCGCGATTCTTGGGTCTTTCTTCGCTCATCAGGTGACACGGCCAATTGCGGAGATGACGGCCGTGGCCCGCCGCATGGCCGAAGGCGACTTCTCCCGCAAGATGCCCGCGCCCTCTTCCGATGAAATCGGTCACTTGGGGCGTACGTTGAATCTGATGGCGGGGCGGCTGGAGGATCGGCTGATCGAACTGGAAGGAGAGCGCGCAAAGGGGACAGCCGTCCTGGATAGCATGGTGGAAGGCGTCGTCGCGGTCGATGGATCGAATCGCATCCTGCTCATCAACGCCAGCGCCTGCCGACTTCTCGATGCCTCATCCGTCGCAGCGGCCGGACGACCCTTCCTGGAAGTCATCCGCAACAAGGAGATGCTCGATCTCCTCGATCGAACGCTCACAGAGGGAACGTTTGCCCGGCAGGAGCTTCGGATCTTTACCCCGGTGCAGCGCGTTCTTCAAGTACACGCCTCTCCCCTGAAGGGCCGGGCGCAGACAGCAGGCGCCATGCTGGTGCTGCATGATGTGACCGAGCTGAGGCGTCTGGAGATGGTGCGCACCGAGTTCGTGGCCAATGTCTCCCATGAGCTGAGAACTCCCCTGACCTCGATCAGGGGGTATCTGGAGACCCTTTTGGAAGGGGGACTTGCGGATCGGAAGCATGCGCGTCCGTTTCTTGAGGTGATCCACAAGCACACCGAGCGTTTAGGTCGGCTCGTAGATGACCTTATGGACCTCTCCAACCTCGAATTGGGAAAGGTCGCCCTTCATCGGCAACCGACAGTCCTTGCTGAGGTTGTACGAAATGCCACGACCATCTATGGACCGCAAGCAGCCAAGCAAGAGATCAAACTTCGGGCCGAGCTTCCCCATGATCTGCCGCACGTCCTAGCCGACCGCGACCGTCTGGTGCAGATCCTGATCAATCTCCTGGACAACGGCCTCAAGTTTACCTCAAAGGGGGGGACTGTCAGGGTGTCCGCTTCGCTTACCCACCCTACACCCAACACCCTACACCCTGCCGTTGACTTCGTGGAGGTTGCGGTGCACGATACCGGCATCGGCATCCCCTCCCAGGACTTGCCCAGGATCACGGAGCGGTTCTATCGGGTGGATAGGGCTCGCTCCCGAGAGCTGGGCGGGACGGGCTTAGGCTTGGCCATCGTGAAGCACCTGGTCAAGGCGCACGGCGGGGAGCTTGCTATCGAAAGTGAATTGAACAAGGGGACCACCGTCCGCTTTACGCTGCCAATCGCCCCTCTTGGTAAGAACCTCGTATAATATGGATCAACCGAGAGAGGCGCTTCTCGCCGGTCTGACCGCAAAGGCATCGTGATCCTCAACCGCCGCGGCCGCTCGGCGAATAAGCTCCAGATTGCTCTCCAGGGGCATCATGTCGCCGACCGCAAGCGTCACCACCATAGCCTCAAAGGCGTAGACGAGATGGACGCGATATCGTTGCCGCAGCGTTGTGGAATCGAGATTCGCGATCTGATGGTCCTCAAGAACCTGTTGATACCGTGCGAGCAGGCGCGCTTCGCACGTCCGCCGGATTTCAGGTGTGAGCGCGGTAGCCAGGAAGTACGCGACATCGCCAACCCCCTCGCCAATGCGGACGAGCTGCCAGTCGAGGAATCCAGGTTGGGACTGCTGCCAGAAGAGATTGCCTGGATGTACATCGTGATGAACGAGGGTGCGTGGGCCGTCTGCAAGCACACGCATCACTTGGCGACGCCGGCGCGCATAGCGCACAGCGGGGGCGTGGAGCGCGATGGGAACGGCGCTCCCGGCGCGCCGTAACCCCCGTTGCATCAACGGCACTGCCAGGGCTGTACCCAACCGATCTTCCCAGCGCCGGACAGGACCGTCCAACCACCGATATTCGTGGTCGAGACTCGCTGTATTCCAAAACTGCATGTGAAGTCTGGCCAGTTGTTCGACCACCACGGTCGCTTGGGCGGCCGTCAACGCATCCCCTGGAGCGCCGGGAACAGCGCCATGTTCGGTCACATCAGCAAGGACCAGCGTCGTGCCCCGTCCGCGCCGGCTCTGCGCCGCTAAGATGGTGGGCTGAAGTACGGGGATGGCCTGCGTCACTTCTTGATAGAAACGCACTTCCGTCTGGAGGAGGCGGGGTAACGCCGCGATGCACCGGGCTCGCCAGGACCGCGACGGCAGTTTCACGAACCAACGACGGGGCAACGTCTCCGGCCCATTGTGTTCAACCGCGACGCGCACCCGCGTTGTCGTCCCGATATCAGCGGACAGCACATTGACCTCCGATACCGTGGTGTCTGCAGCATGTTGCGCAACGATGCGTTGCGCCCAGGCGACCGTCAGATCACTCGGTCGGCGAACGAGAATAGCCTGCGTCACCGGCATCGCTGATTTACCTTCGCGAACGCCGCTGCAATCGCACCGCTTTGTTGTACTGCATCCGGTTTCGGTCGCGGGGGTGTGCCTCTTCGATGCGACATGGCGCCGTCACTCCTCGCTGTGACTTCGTCCGACAGGCGCATGGTCAGGGCAATGCGCTTGCGTGCGAGATCGACCTCCAATACCTTCACCTTCACGACGTCGCCCGCCTTGACGATACTGTGCGGGTCCTTGACAAACTTGTCGGCAAGCGCTGAGATGTGGACGAGACCGTCCTGGTGTACGCCGATATCGACAAAGGCGCCGAAATTGGCGACATTGGTGACGATGCCTTCCAGTATCATCCCGGGCTCAAGGTCCGTGAGATTTTCTACCCCTTCGCGGAATATGGCGGCCTTGAACTCAGGTCGCGGATCGCGACCGGGTTTTTCGAGTTCCGTAAGAATATCTTGAACCGTGGGCAGACCGAACTTGTCATCGGTGTATTGCTCGGGTGTGAGGGCGCGCACGGCCTTGCCGTCGCCGATCACTTCACGGATGCCCTTCCTGATGTCGGCGAGAATTCGCTCGACGACGGGATAGGCTTCCGGATGCACAGCCGAGGCATCGAGCGGGTTGTCGCCATTGTTGATGCGCAAGAAACCGGCAGCCAGTTCGAATGTCTTGTCGCCCAGGCGGGGGACAAGCCGCAACTGCTTGCGGCTCTTGAAGGCGCCATGCTGATCGCGGTAGCCGACGATGTTGCCGGCAAGTGTCGGGGTGAGACCGGAGATGCGAGTCAGCAGGGGCACAGATGCGGTATTGACGTCGACGCCGACCGAGTTCACGCAGTCCTCGATCACTGCGCCGAGCGACTTTATCAGCTTACTCTGATTCACATCGTGTTGATACTGGCCGACGCCGATGCTCTTCGGGTCGATCTTGACCAGTTCTGCCAGGGGGTCCTGCAGACGGCGCGCGATGGACACGGCACCCCGCAAAGAGACGTCTATATCGGGGAGTTCCTTCGAGGCCAGTTCGGAGGCTGAATAGACGGAGGCCCCTGCCTCCGACACCACCACCTTGGCCAGCTTCAATTCGGGGTGGCGCGTGATGAGATCGGCGGCGAGCTTGTCGGTTTCCCGGCTGGCTGTACCGTTGCCGATCGCAATCAACTCTGCGCCGTGCTTGTGAGCCAACCGGCGAATGGCGGCCAGTGCGCCTTCCCAGTCCCGGCGCGGTTCGTGCGGGTAGATCGTGGAGGTATCGACGAGCTTGCCGGTTTTGTCGATGACAGCGACTTTGACGCCGGTGCGAATCCCCGGATCAAGACCGATCGTGATGCGCGGGCCGGCCGGTGCCGCGAGCAGCAGGTCGTGAAGGTTGCGGGCGAAGACCCGGATGGCTTCGTCCTCTGCGCGTTCCCGCATCTGGTTCATCAACTCGAGTTTGAGGTGCAGCGAGAGCTTGACCATCCAGGCCGAGCGTGCCGAGTCCAGCAACCACGTGTCCGCCGGGCGCCCTTTATCGGCAATGCCGAAATGGCCTGCAATCATGGCTTCGCAGGGTGAGGCGCGCGGCGGATCTTCAAGTTCGGGTTCGGTCTTCAGCGCCAAACGCAGGATATCCTCGTTGCGGCCTCGCAACATGGCCAGAACCCGGTGCGACGGAGCGCTTTTGATCGGTTCACGGAAATCGAACCAGTCGCGAAACTTGGCGCCTTCGCTCTCCTTGCCCTCGGCCACCATGGAGACGATCAGCGCATGATCGGATAGGTACCGACGCAGCCTGTCGAGCAGCCCGGCATCCTCGGAGAACCGTTCCATCAGGATCTGGCGCGCGCCATCGAGCGCTGCCTTGACATCCGGTACATGCTGCTCCGGCGGCTCAAGGTCGGTTCGAACATATTGTGCGGCTTCAATCTCCGGAACGAGTGTTGGATCGCCGAACAGGGCGTCGGCCAAGGGCTCCAGACCCGCCTCTCGAGCAATCTGGGCCTTGGTGCGCCGCCTGGATTTGTAGGGCAAGTAGAGGTCTTCGAGACGCTGTTTGGTCTCTGCGCCATCGATCTCGACTTTCAACTCGGCAGTCAGCTTGCCCTGCTCCTCTATGGACGCACGCACGGTCGCACGGCGCTCTTCGAGTTCGCGCAGATAGGTCAGTCGTTCCTCAAGCAACCGCAGTTGGATGTCGTCGAGCTCGCCGGTGATTTCCTTGCGGTAGCGGGCTATGAAGGGCACGGTGGCGCCCTCGTCAAGCAGTTGCACTGCGGCAATGACTTGGGCAGGCTTGACACCGAGCTCGGTGGCGATGCGCTGTTCGACGGTGTGAAGCATGGGCGATGTGAGTTGTTGGAGAATTAGCATTTGGCCGGTTGTCATTGATCGTATGACTTAAACGATACACTTATGAAGTGTAAATCATCGGGTAGCGAACCGCAACTACACACTTCTGGCCATGTAGGTATTACCGGGATTCGTTGGTGTGTGCAGCCCAGCATTACGAGGAAGGCGCCCTATTTTAAGTACGTTTGATACATCAATACAGTTTGATATATTCAGTCCATGCTATTTCTGATGCCGAAAGATCTCACGCGGGCTGCACGCTGGTTCACGCGCTCTCCGACGAAACGCGCTTGCAGATCATCGAGCGTTTGAGTGACGGCGAGCAGTGCGTCTGCGACTTGACCGACATGCTGGCGACAACCCAGCCACCGCCATCTCGCTCTTTGGCCTCACCTCCGGCGCGACACTCGCGACTGTGGTTGGCGTCCT
>JACPQW010000114.1 GCA_016190285.1 Candidatus Methylomirabilis oxygeniifera | reverse complement strand
TTGGCCGGCTTGCGCGGCCTGTTGGCCAAACCCTCCGGAGAGATCATCGATACCCACTTCACTGCGAACTTCCGGGAGGGCCTCACGGTTCTTCAGTACTTTATCTCAACCCACGTTGCCCGGAAGGGCTTGGCGGATACGGCGTTGAAGACGGCCGACTCCGGTTATCTGACGCGCCGGCTGGTGGATGTGGCGCAGGATGTCATTGTCACCGAGGTGGATTGCGGCACGCCCAATGGAATATGGGTCACCCCACTCATCGAAGGCGGCGAGATCATTCAGCCTCTGCGTGACCGTATCCTTGGCCGGGTAGCCCTGGATGATCTCCTTGATCCCTTCACGGGAGAGTTGCTGGTGGAGGCCAATCAGGAGATCGTGGAGATATTGGCCAGCAAGATTGAAAATGCCGGCATTGACAGGGTCAAGATCCGCTCAGTGCTTACGTGCGAGGCACGACGCGGCATCTGCATTAAGTGCTACGGCCGTAATCTTGCTACCGGCAGACTGGTGGAATTGGGAGAGGCGTGCGGCGTCCTGGCGGCGCAGTCTATTGGTGAGCCGGGAACCCAGTTGACCATGCGGACGTTTCATATCGGGGGTACGGCGAGTCGCGCAGTCGAGCAGAGTACGCTCGAATGTAAGGGGGCGGGGATTGTCAGATTTACGAACCTGCGTACGGTGAAGACCGCCAAGAGCGATCACGTGGTGATGAATCGCAATGGCGTGATTACCATCATGGACGAGAAAGGCCGCAAGAAAGAAAGCTACCCTGCCGTCTACGGCGGTCATCTGAAAGTGGAGGATGGCGCGGCGGTGAAGGCGGGACAGATACTGATGGAATGGGACCCCTTTACCAGTGCGATCCTGGCCGAACATGGCGGAAGGGTGCACTTCCGGGATGTTGTTGACGGGGTGACTATCCGGGAGGAAGTAGACGAGGTGACCGGTCTATCTCAGCGCGTCGTGGTGGAGCACGGACGGGAGGATTTGCAGCCCAGGATCTCGATTAAGGATGAGCAGGGCGCCACGGTCTTCCGCTGTTTGCTGCCTGTCAGCGCTCACCTGATGGTGAGCGAGGGGCAGATGGTATCGGCAGGAGACAGCATTTCGAAGATTCCACGGGAGACGATGAAAACGAAGGACATCACGGGTGGTCTCCCGCGGGTGGCCGAGCTGTTCGAGGCGCGCCGGCCGAAAGATGCGGCTGTTATCTCCGAGATCGACGGTCGTGTGGAGCTGGGCGGCATCGTCAAGGGTATGCGCAAACTGTCTGTCAGGGATGAGCACGGCGACCTGAGAGAATACTTGATTGCTCGACGCAGGCACGTCAATGTGCTGGATGGGGACGAAGTCAAGGCCGGTGAAGCGTTCATGGACGGCCCGATTAACCCCCACGATATCCTGGACGTGTTGGGCGAACAGGAACTGCAGAAGTATTTGGTGAATGAGATCCAGGAAGTCTACCGACTCCAAGGGGTTCAGATCAACGATAAGCATATTGAGGTGATCGTGAGGCAGATGCTCAAGCGCGTACGGGTTGAGGCGGCAGGCGATGCTAACTTCCTGGTTGGCGAGCATGTTGATAAGGCCGTCTTCCTCGAAGAGAACCAGCGGGTCATGGCCTCAGGCGGGACCCCGGCTACCGCTAAGCCCCTTCTCCTGGGGATTACGAAGGCGTCACTCTCGACGGACAGCTTTATCTCTGCCGCCTCGTTTCAGGAAACGACGAAGGTCTTGACGGAAGCGGCCATCAATGGGGCAAGGGATGAATTGCGGGGTCTGAAAGAGAACGTCATTATGGGTCGGCTGATTCCGGCCGGCACCGGGATGAAATGGTACCGGGAGACTACGATCTCGACTCCTGAGGTGGCGGCGCCGAAGGAACTCTTAGCCGGCACGACCGTGGCTGTTGACGAAGATTCAGACGAGCTGGATGCACCACTGAATAATTGATAATTAATCCAGGGAAGTGGTCATTAAAAAGCTTGACAATGGCAATTGAGTCTATATAATATCTAGGTTTGCCTAAGAGAGGGAGGAGCCAGTGCCCACCATTCACCAGTTGGTTCGTAAGGGTCGAGCGGCAGCCGTGAAGAAGGCCAAGACGCCGGCGCTGCAGCGGTGTCCGCAGCGACGTGGGGTCTGTATTCGCGTCTACACGACCACGCCAAAGAAGCCGAACTCGGCCCTTCGGAAGGTGACCAGGGTGCGTCTCAGTAACGGGATCGAGGTGACTACGTATATTCCCGGGATCGGTCACAATTTGCAGGAGCATTCGATTGTCCTGATCAGGGGAGGACGCGTGAAGGATCTGCCTGGTGTCCGCTACCACGTGATTCGCGGCGCTCTCGATACGGCAGGTGTCCAGGATCGCAAACAGGCTCGATCCCTTTATGGAGCAAAGAGACCAAAGACCGGCTAACGAACTTCGGTACTGAAGAGACAATCGGCTCTTCACGGGCCCTGCCTGAAGCGCCGATTTTAATTTTCTGATCGCGTGTAGAACCCATTTCTTCGGGGAATGCTTGATGCCTAGACGAAAAGTAGCTGACAAACACGAGATTGTTGCTGATCCAGTCTATAACAACCGAATGGTTTCGAAGTTTATCAATACCATGATGGTCAAGGGCAAAAAGAGTGTGGCCGAATCGATTGTCTACGGGTCGATGAAGATTATTGAGGATCGGGCAAAAACCGATCCGTTGCGGATGTTCAAACAGGCTGTAGACAACGTCAAACCGATCCTTGAAGTCAAATCACGCCGAGTGGGTGGCGCGACCTATCAGGTGCCGGTTGAGGTCCGGGCGGATCGTCGAACGTCGCTGGCGTTTCGTTGGATTATCGGCTTTTCAAGAAAGCGCACAGAGAAGACGATGGCAGAGCGGTTAGCTGCCGAGTTGACGGAGGCGGCGGCCAACCGAGGCAGCTCGGTCAAGAAGAAGGAAGATACGCATAAGATGGCCGAAGCGAATAAGGCATTCGCCCATTATCGCTGGTAGCAGCAAAGGGCAGCGTTCAGCGGTCAGCTTTTTGATCCTCGCTGAAAGCGCATGGCCGATAGCTACTGGCTTGTTAGTAACTCGCATTTGAGATCTGGGACGTAACTATGGCTGAGACATATACAATAGAGACAGTCCGGAACATCGGGATCATGGCTCACATCGACGCGGGCAAGACTACCACTACGGAGCGGATCCTGTATTACACCGGCAAGACCTATAAGATCGGAGAGGTCCACGAGGGTTCCACTGAGATGGATTGGATGGAGCAGGAGCGCGAGCGGGGGATTACGATTACCTCCGCCACCACCACCTGTTTTTGGCGGAACCATCGAATCAACATTATCGATACGCCTGGACATGTCGATTTTACCGTTGAGGTGGAACGGTCGCTTCGAGTACTGGATGGGGCCGTGGCGGTCTTCGACGCAGTGGCTGGGGTTGAGCCTCAGTCGGAGACGGTATGGCGTCAGGCGAATAAGTATAGCGTCCCCCGGATTGCCTTCGTAAATAAGATGGATCGCATGGGGGCCAATTTCGATCAGTGTGTTCGGATGATTGCCGAGCGTCTTGGGGCCGTTCCGCTGGTTGTGCAGCTTCCCATCGGCAAAGAGGATCACTTCGAGGGTATCGTTGACCTGATCCGGATGAAGGCGGTGATCTGGAACGAGGAGACATTGGGGGCGAGCTACCGGGAGGAGGACATTTCAGAGGAGATGCGCCCGCTCGCTCGGGAGGCTCGCGAGCGGCTGCTGGAGACCATCGCTGAAGTGGACGACGGCTTCCTGGTTCGATATGTGGATGGTCTGGCGGTCGGGCCTGACGAGATCAAGGCCGCCATCCGCGGCGCCGTACTCAGGCTCCAGTTGGTCCCGGTGCTAGCCGGCGCCTCGTTCAAGAACAAAGGGGTGCAGCCGTTACTGGATGCGGTTGTCGACTACCTTCCCTCTCCGGTTGATCTGCCGCCAATCGAGGGTCTCGATACGGCGACAGGGAAACCCGCCGTACGAATCGCTAACGCGAAGGAACCATTCGCGGCATTAGTATTTAAGATTATGACGGACCCGTATGTGGGGCAACTGGCCTTCTTCAGAGTCTATTCAGGCAGCCTGAGCTCAGGCAGCCAGGTGTACAACCCCACGCGCGGTACCCGTGAGCGGATCGGCCGACTGCTGCAAATGCACGCGAACAAACGCGAGGACATCAAGGAGGTCTCTGCCGGCGACATTGCGGCCGCTGTGGGACTCAAGGGCGCCAGGACAGGAGATACCCTGTGTGACGAGGTTAACCAGATCATTCTCGAGTCGATCGTGTTTCCAGAGCCAGTGATCTCTGTGGCCATTGAGCCGAAGACGAAAGAAGGCCAGGATCGGCTGGCGGCAGGGCTTGCCGCGTTGGCCAATGAGGATCCGACCTTCCGCGCCAGTACGGACGAAGAGACCGGTCAGACCATCATCTCCGGGATGGGCGAACTGCATCTTGAGATTATCGTCGACAGGCTCCTGCGGGAGTTTCGAGTGGAGGCGAATGTCGGTAAACCTCAGGTGGCCTATCGTGAAACCGTGACGGTTTCGGCCGAGGCTGAGGGCCGGTATGTGCGACAGACCGGCGGACGCGGACAATACGGACACGTCTGGATCAAGTTGGAGCCCGCCTCCGCCCGATCGGGATTCGAGTTTGTGAACAAGATTGTGGGCGGCGTGGTGCCCAAAGAGTATATTTCAGCGGTGGAGAAGGGCATCAAGGAGGCGTTGCATACCGGGGTCGTGGCCGGTTACCCGGTCATCGATGTGAAGGTCACTCTCTTCGACGGATCGTATCATGAAGTAGACTCCTCCGAGATGTCGTTCAAGATCGCCGGTTCAATGGCGTTCAAAGCGGCAGCCAGCCGGGCAAAGCCGGTACTGCTAGAACCGATCATGCAGGTCGATG
This sequence comes from Candidatus Methylomirabilis oxygeniifera, assembly GCA_016190285.1. Classification (GTDB taxonomy): domain Bacteria; phylum Methylomirabilota; class Methylomirabilia; order Methylomirabilales; family Methylomirabilaceae; genus Methylomirabilis; species Methylomirabilis oxyfera_D. Next base: position 592 of record JACPQW010000114.1, on the reverse strand, counting down.
TCTCAACGCCAGAGGATTTTCTCGGGGACGTCATCGGTAATTTGAATTCACGTCGCGGTCGGGTCACTGGGATCGAGTCCAGGCAGGCCTCCCAGGTCGTTCAAGCGGACGTGCCGCTGTCCGAGATGTTCGGGTACGCCACCGACCTGCGTTCAGCCACTCAGGGACGGGCTGCCCATTCGATGCAGTTCTCGCGGTACGAGCCTGTTCCAGCCAGCATTGCAGAGGAGATTGTGGCCCGTATGGGCGGGCGGCCCGGCGGACGGTAGTCGGACTCAGTTTCGTTTCTAAAGGAGCGGTTCATGGCCAAGGCGAAGTTCGAGCGGACGAAAGAACATATGAACATCGGGACCATCGGGCACATCGACCACGGCAAGACCACCCTGACCGCGGCGATCACGAAGGTCCTCCATGCGGCGAATGCGAAGGTCGCCTTCGTTCCCTTCGACCAGATCGACAAGGCGCCGGAGGAGAAGGAGCGGGGGATCACCATCGCCATCTCCCACGTGGAGTACGAGACGGAGATGCGCCACTACGCCCACGTGGACTGCCCCGGCCACGCGGACTACATCAAGAACATGATCACCGGGGC
>JACPQW010000110.1 GCA_016190285.1 Candidatus Methylomirabilis oxygeniifera | reverse complement strand
CCTCCCCCTCCCTCCGACCGCTGAGGGATCAACCGTCTGGTTGATCCCTCAGCGGTTTTCTATTGTGCTTTGTGGTTCGTTCGTCACCTTGACATTTGCGCGCGTCTTCTGTAGGGTGGCTCTCAAGCTCAGGATCATGCAGCATCGGTAAGCGCAATGGTCGAGGCAACGGTTCTGCAGCAGCTTGAAAAGTTAGCTGACCAGCTTGGTGTGAAGGTCCTCTACGAGAACCTGGATCAGCAGGAATTCATCGTAAAAAGCGGGACCTGCATGCTGCGGGGACAGCTTGTAGCGATCATTGATCATCGCCTTGCGCCGGGCGATCGAATACAGGTCCTGGCCGATTGCCTGTCACGATTCGACCTATCCACCATCTATCTGGTTCCGGCTGTTCGTGAATTAATTGAGACGCGACGGGCTACGCCGCCTGCGGTATAGGAGGACAGACGTGGGGACACCAATGAGCCAACAGGCCATGAGCGTATTCTTGGGACAGCAGAAGGTCTGCCGGCTGGCGACTGTGGATCGCCAAGGCCAGCCGCACGTCGTGCCCGTCTGGCACATACTGCTGGACGGCGAACTCTATATCGAGACCTCACCCCGATCCAAAAAGGGCCGGAACCTGCAGGCCAATCAGAAGGTGGCCCTCGTGGTCGATGGGGGTGACAGTTTCGAGAGCTATAAAGGGGTCATGATTCAGGGAACGGTGGAGTTCGTCAACGATAAGCGAATGCTTCAGCAGTTCCGCGATGCGATGGCGCAGCGCTACTTTGGCACCGCCGAGCACCCGGGCTATAAGTACCTGGTGAGCGGGCCTGATCCGCTTCTCATGAAGGTCGTCCCTAAAAAGGTCGTGACGTGGGATTACAGTCAAAAGATTCTCAAGTCGGACGTCTGAAGATTGAGCTTGACAGTACTGCGCCTTCCGCTACAATAAATTAACCTTTTAATCGAACTCAGAGAGGTTCGAAAAGGAGATGCAGTGGGAACGTCGCACATCATTCTAATGAGCGTCTATCGGACAACCTCCTCGCCGGATGGTGAGGGGGTTTTTTTATGTCCTGAATTCGATGGCCACTGAGTTGAACGAAAAGGCCCAAATTCTGGATCCGCAGGCAATCCAGCGGGCGGTTACCAGGATTGCCCACGAGATCGTCGAGCGAAACAATGGGACGGAACACCTGGTCCTGATCGGTCTCCGTAGCCGCGGGGTAGATCTGGCACGGCGGATCGCCAAGGAACTTATGCTGATTGCCGGGGCTGAGCCGCCGGTTGGGGCACTGGATGTGACCCTGTATCGCGACGATCTGGACAAGGTCGGACCGCAGCCGGTCGTTCGAAAGACTGACATTCCGTTCTCGATTAATGAAAAGCAAGTGGTGCTGGTGGATGATGTCTTGTACACCGGCCGGACTATCCGGGCAGCCCTGGACGGCCTGGTCGACCTTGGCCGGCCCCGTCTTATTCAGCTTGCCGTCCTCGTCGATCGGGGTCACCGCGAACTGCCGATTCGGGCCGATTATGTCGGCAAGAATGTCCCTACCTCCCGACAGGAGCAGATTCAGGTCCTGCTGACTGAAGAGGACGGGGAGGACAAAGTCGTCATCATGGAACAGTAGGGAAGGACGCGATGGGCCTCGCACACAAAGATCTGTTGAGTATCCGGGAACTGACGTCGGACGAGATCCGGCTGATCCTGGATACCGCCGAGTCGATGAAAGAGGTGGCCCGTCGCGACATCAAGAAGGTGCCGGCTCTGCGTGGCAAGACGATGATCAACCTGTTCTACGAGTCCAGTACCCGGACCCGTACATCGTTTGAAATCGCCGGGAAATGGCTGAGCGCCGACGTGATCAATGTCTCCGCCTCGGTCAGCTCAGTGACCAAGGGAGAGAGCTTGAAGGATACGGGCCTCACACTGCAGGCGATGCACCCGGATATCGTCGTCATCCGCCATCCGGCGGCAGGCGCGGCTCAGTTTCTGGCCGGGCGGCTGACTGCGTCGGTCATCAACGCCGGGGATGGCGCGCATGAGCATCCGAGCCAAGCCCTGCTCGACCTGTTCACCATCAGGGAGAAAGCAGGACGGCTGGAGGGACTCAAGGCCGCCATTATCGGAGATATCGCCCACAGTCGGGTTGCCAGGAGCAATATCCACGGGATGCACAGGATGGGGATAGAGGTGCGGGTCGCAGGACCCCGGACGATGCTTCCCCGTTTCATCGAACGCCTCGGCGTTGAGGTCTTTACGAACCTCGATCGGGCCATCGCCGACGTCGATATCATCATGATGCTCAGGCTGCAGACCGAACGTCAACAGGCCGGGTTGTTCCCCTCGCTGCGGGAGTACTCGCGCCTGTTCGGCCTGACCGCTGAGCGGCTGAAGGCCGCAAGGCCTGATGTGCTGATCATGCATCCAGGCCCTATGAATCGGGGGGTAGAGATTGCGCCGGATGTCGCCGACGGTCCCTATTCGCTGATCCTCAATCAGGTCGAGAACGGCCTGGCCGTGCGGATGGCCTTGCTCTATCTCTTCGCCGGCAGCGGGCAGACAGGATAGTCGAAGGAATGGGACCATCATGAGGATTCTGATCAGAGATGGGCGGGTCATTGATCCGGCACGTGGAGTGGACGATCTCCTCGATTTGTTCATCGAGGATGGAAAGGTCATCCGGATAGAGAAAGGTGCGCGAAGCACCGAACCGCTGGAGGCGAGTAAAGGCAAAGGGACGAAGGCAGCAAGGCACGCGGAATCCGCCCTTGCGGTTGATCGGGTGATGGATGCAACGGGACTGGTGGTCTGTCCGGGCCTGATCGACATGCATGCCCACCTGCGCCAACCTGGGCGTGAGGATAAAGAGACCATCGCGAGCGGAACGATGGCGGCGGCGAGAGGCGGCTTTACGACAATCTGCTGCATGCCGAACACCGACCCGGTCAACGATACGCGCTCAGTGACCGAGTTTATTCTGGACACGGCCAAGCGCGAGGGGGCCGTGCAAGTGTACCCCGTCGGCGCCATCACGAAAGGGCTGAAAGGGGAAGAGCTGGCAGAGATCGGAGAGCTGGTCGAAGCCGGCTGCGTAGCCATCTCTGATGACGGTCGCCCGGTCATGAATGCCGAACTGATGCGGCGAGCCATGGAATATGTAGCAATGTTCGACCTTCCGATCATTCAGCACAGCGAGGATCTGCACCTGAGCGGCAGGGGCGTCGTTCACGAAGGGCTGGTCTCGACCGAACTCGGGCTTCGGGGTATCCCGTCAGCATCGGAGGCGGTGATGGTGGCACGCGATCTGTTGCTGGCGGAGCTGACCGGCGCGAGACTTCACATTGCGCATGTGAGCGCGGCCGAATCGGTGCGTATGATTCGCGACGCGAAGGCCCGCGGGGTCCGGGCAAGCTGCGAAGTCACCCCGCATCACCTGGCGCTCACGGAGGATACCGTCCGTGGCTTTAACGCGAACGCGAAGATGAACCCGCCGCTTCGGTCCGAGGCTGACCGACAGGCACTATTAGAGGGCCTGCGGGACGGCACGATCGACGTGATTGCAACGGATCACGCCCCCCACACGGTTCAAGAAAAGGAGCGGGAGTTCGATCTGGCTCCCAATGGCGTGATCGGCCTGGAGACGGCGCTCGCCGTCACGCTTACCATATTGGTCGCCCCTGGCGTGTTGAGCCTACCGCAGGCAATAGCGAAGCTCACCAGTGAGCCGGCGCGCATCCTGACACTCTCAAAGGGACGGATCGCTGAAGGCGCCGATGCCGATCTGACGATCTTTGATCCACACCGTGACTGGACGGTGGATCCTGCAACCTTTGCCTCCAAGAGCCGAAATACGCCGTTCGCCGGATGGCGGCTTACCGGTGCGACGGTGGCGACGCTGGTCGGAGGTAAGGTCGTGTGGGAGGCGTAACGTGGGAGAACCCGTAAAAAAAGCGCTCTTGGCGCTAGCCGATGGCACCATCTTCGAGGGGTTGTCTTTTGGCGCAGAGGGGGAGACCGGAGGCGAGGTGGTCTTCAACACCAGCATGACCGGCTACCAGGAGGTCCTGACCGACCCCTCGTACAAGGGGCAGATGGTCGTCATGACCTATCCGCTGATCGGTAACTACGGGATCACGCCCGAAGATGTCGAGTCGAGCGCTCTGGCGGTAGAGGGGTTTATTGTGAAGGAGGCATGCGCTCACCCAAGTAATTGGAGGAGCACTCGGACCCTCGACAGCTACCTCAAAGAGCAGGGTGTCGTGGGAATTCAGGGGATCGATACCCGCGCTTTGACAAGGCATCTCCGAGACTACGGAGCGATGGAGGGGGTCATTTCTACACGAGATCTCGATCCCGACAGCCTGATTGCCAAAGCCAGAGCCTCGCCTGGCCTGATCGGACGTGACTTGGTCAAGGAGGTCGCCTGTACCTCGCCGTATACCTGGCATGAGGGACCGTGGCAATTGGGCAAAGACCACATAGGGCAGGGTTCAGGGTCTAGGGTTCAGGGTCTAGGGTTTAGAGTCTAGGGCTTAGGGTCAAGGGTTCAGGGCTCAGGGCTCAGGGTTTAGGGTTTAGGGTTCACGGCTCACGGCCCACGGCTTATGGGCAGGGGGCATAGCACGGCCTTTGTAGGGGAGGCCCTAAGTGGCCTCCCGGAAAGGACCCGATCAGCACTTGGCCGAAAAGACCAGCGATAAGGAACGGAGTCTACTGAGACATGCAAGTTAGAACGACGGGAAAGACTACGGGACCCAACGGGGGAGAGGACCGCGTGCGCATAGCCGCCATAGTCAAGGTCCAGGGAGAAGTCCCCGCCCTTCAGCGAGAGCCGGATGACACGGTAATGACCTGGCCTCACCTGGTGGTGTGGGAATTCATTGCGGCCATGGTCTTCATATTGGCGCTGCTGGCCGTGTCCTGGCTGGTAAACGCCCCCCTGGTGGACCACGCCAACGCGGACCTGACCCCCAACCCGGCCAAGGCTCCCTGGTACTTCCTGAATCTGCAAGAGCTACTCCTGCATATGCATCCCTCCCTGGCCGGCGTTATCGTGCCGGGGCTACTTCTGCTTTGGCTAATGACCATACCATACCTGGATAACACCACCGAGGGAGCCGGCCAGTGGTTCACCTCCCGGCAGGGCGCCCGCATTGCCCTATTCTCTTCCGTCTTCGCGGCCGTCCTCGTGCCGGCCATGGTAGCATTCGATGAGTACCTGGGTGTGCGACGCTCACTTACGCCCCTGGGCGTACCGGCCTTTGTGATTGAGAGCGTCATACCGGTCGCCCTGATGGTAGGCTTCCCCGCCCTGCTCCTTTATCTGGTCAGACTCTTTTGGGGGCAGGTTAACCGCCGGGAGAAGTTGATCGCCCTTTTCTTCGGCTTTGTAGCCACTTACCTGGTACTGACAATCATAGGCACGGCCTTCCGAGGCACAGGCATGCACCTCTTCTGGCCTTGGGATATGCCGCCGGCCCATTAACTTAGGGGGTTTCATCAGCATGGAACAACGTTCGTCAAGCGTCCCACCGAACGGCACGCGCCTCTCCAGGAGGCACTTCCTGAGGGCCGCGTTTGTGGGCGCCGCCGGCATCTTCGCGGTGGAGATGGCTGGTAGTTTCGCCTACTTCTTCCGGCCCAAGAACGTCTTGGGACTCGGACAGAAGTTCAAAGTAGGGAAGGTCGAGGACTTCGCCATTGGCTCCATTACCCACCATCAGGAGGGGAAGTTCTACCTTTCCAGGGTACCGGAGGGCTTCCTGGCCATGTGGCACAAATGCACTCATTTGGGATGCACTGTGCCCTGGATAGGGCAGGAGAAGTCGGAAGACGACCTTGCGGCGCAGGGACGTTTCAACTGTCCCTGCCATGGGTCCATTTTCAATCGCTATGGGGTACTTACTTCCGGACCTGCGCCGCGGCCGCTTGACCTTTTCCCCGTGAGCATCGTGGACGGCGCCGTCATGGTAGACACCGACGTTAACAAGGTCATCCAGAGAGAGCGTTGGGACCCCGGCCAGGCGCTTAAGGCCTAGCCTGTCGCTGGGCCGGGGGTTCGGGGGTGTCCCCCGAAATACCCTCGTCCCAGGCGGAACCTTTGCCGAAAAGATCACCTGACGGTGCACTATAGAGGAGCGAAAGCGGGAATGGAGAAGAGAGTAGTACTCAGCGCAGCCTTAACCTTCTTGGTGATAGTCATCTTCGGGGCATACATAAACTTTGAGCCAGAGCGCCAGGCGGCGGCCGCCCAACGCCAACGGCAAGAAGCCATAGAAAGGGGCGTCAGCCTCTTCGCCGGCCTTTGCAGCGGCTGCCACGGGCCGCGGGGCGAAGGCAAGGTCGGGCCTGCCGTGGCCGGCGGCGCATACCTACAGAAGCGGGGGCTACAAGCGGGGGACACCAGTGGCCTCCGCCTGGCTGAGAATGAGCTGCGAAAGACTATATCCCGCGGGGTTGCAAAGACCGTGATGCCCGCCTGGGCCGTGGAGGAAGGCGGCGCCCTCAACCAGGAGCAGATCCTGGAGATCGCCTCCCTGCTTTTATATGGCGCGGGAGAAGACTGGCAGAACGCGGCATCTCTGGCTCCAGCGCCAGCGGCGCCGGCCGCCGGAGCGCCTCCCGCCCCATCCCCAGGAGCCCCCGACCTGGCCGCTCAGGGTCGCCAGGTTTATGAGAGCAAAGGCTGCGTTGCCTGCCATGGTCCCAAGGCCGAAGGGGGCATAGGCCCAGCCCTGGCCGGCTTTAACGAGGCCCAGATATTGAAACAGGTGCGGACTCCCAAGGGCGCCATGCCGGCCTTTCCGCCCGACCGCCTGAGCGACGAGGAGATCAAGGCTCTGGCGGCGTTCATCGAGAGCCTGAGCAAGAAATAAGCCCGTTGGCCCTGAGTTAAGGCTATGTAGGAGGGGAGCCATGATAGAAAAAGCAATAGGCTCCTGGGACGCCGTCCCGGCAGTCCGTGAGGCCGAGAAGATCGTCAGATGGGAGGCGGATGGGGCTTGCGAGGGGGTGGAGGCCAAGAAACTGAGGCAATCCCTGTTGCATGCCCTGCTGGGGACCGGCTTCCTGGTGCTGTGCGTCTTGCCCCCCCTCACTGTTCTGGTCCTGCTCGCTGTGGGCATCTTTTTTCCAAGATAAGCACTCGGCCTCTACGGAAGGACCGTCCGTCCAGCACGAAGAGACAGGGAAGATGGGCCCATCAAGCCGCCTTAAAACAAGGTAGTGTATCGGATACACTACCTAAAACAAGAGCGCTTGCCACGAATTACCCATTTAGTGGTATAATAAGTGCATAAAACTCCAGTCCATCTTGGGCCAAGGGCTTGGTGGTGCATCCCCCAAATTCCCCGTAGTGGCGGACGGCTCTGTCCGTCACCGGGTGAGGTGCGGCGGACGCGGCGGTTCGCCACTACTGTTGGAATGATTATTGACCATTGGAATGGTTATTTACCAAATGAGCCACTTAGGTTTAGATAAAGGGATGGAAGGGCAGGCCGTAGCAGCAGAACGGCCGGAAGGCTTCTTCATTATCGATCGCACCCAGCGCATCGTCCAATGGAGCGATGGAGCTGAGGCGCTGATCGGCCTGCCCGGAGAGCGCGTGCTTGGCTATCCCTGCTACGAAGCGGTACAGAGGCAGAAGTCCTGCGGCAACACCTGTCGACCGTCATGCTCGGCCCTGAGAGCGCTGGAACAGGGGCACTTCACGGGGCGCTCTCTGCTACTGATACAACGCCATAGCCATGCGCTTCAGTTGAAATGCGAGCTCACGGCTCTACCATCTCCGCCGGGAGGAGCGGTTATTCGCCTCGCTCCTGCGAGCCGGCCGCGCCACATTACAAGAGGGCCTGGCCAGATCGCCGCCCTTCCCCCTCCTGGATTGTCGCCGGACCTGGTCCGTGACCTGCACGCCCTGGTCATGCTAACTACCTCGCTGCCGGCCACACCCACCGAGCGAAGCCTGGGCTTGGCCCTGGAGATCCTCCGCGAGACCACAGGGGCCGAGGCCGCTGAGGTATTTCTGGCAGAGCCCGGAGGGCGCGGCATGGTCTTAACCGGCCATTCCGGTCTATTCCGGAATGCTTTTTTCCAGATTACACGGTTCGGGCCGTCCGAGGGCTTCCCCGGTCTGGTGCTCACTACTCAGCAGCCAGTCATGACCACGGCCCTATCAGAGGATGCCCGTTACTTGCGAAAACGTGTGGTCGACAGGGGCTTTCGCTCATGCGTGAGCGTACCGTTCTTTGATCCAAACGGCCTCATGGGGTCCCTTAATCTCGCTTTCCGCCGCCCTGACCCGGACTTGGAAGGAGCGCATCGCCTTCTCTCCTGGACTGGCTCCACACTTGGCCTGATGTTGCAGGCGCGCACCACACCCATCCGGGAAGAGTCCAGCACGCCGGAGGCCGGGGGGTTTGGGGGGGAGTCCCCCCAGGCACGCACCACACGCATCCGGGAAGAGTCCAGCACGCCGGAGGCCGGGGGGTTGGGGGGGGCATCCCCCCAGGCGCGCACCACACCCGTCCGGGAAGAGTCCAGCACGCCAGAGGCCGGGGGGTTTTGGGGGGAGTCCCCCCAGGCGCGCACCACACGCATCCGGGAAGAGTCCAGCACGCCGGAGGCCGGGGGGTTTGGGGGGGCGTCCCCCCAGGCAGGCGCCATACCCATCCTGAAAGAGTTCGGCACTGCTGAATATGATAATGACGAAGACCAAAGAGAAGGCCTCGACGGGCCGCTTCGCCGGGTCTTGCAGCATGTAGTGAAGGCTGGGCAGGCACAGGGAGGCAGAATCCTGGCCCTGAACCGACCATCGGGCAGCCTGTTACGCCACGTTGGTGAGGGTACCATGGCAGAGGCATTCTGCCCGGTCATAGAGGCCACTGCGCCGGGGAACTGCCCGGCACTATCAGAAAGCCGTGGTATCGTCCTGTACGGCTCGCGGCGGTCCTGGCCCCTGGACTGTCGGCAGGCTTCCCACTGCGGCGAGGTCACTTATTGTCTCCCCATGATCCCTGGGAGAGAGGCCGTGGGCATCATGCGGATCAGCTACCAGAAGCCCGGCCCAACGCCGCCAACGCAACACCTGGTGAAATTGCTTGGGCTGGCGGACGTTGCCGGCTGGACTATCCTCAGAGTAGCCGCCAGTATCCGTGAGCGGCAGCGGATAGAGGGACTGCACCGTCAATGGCTCCAATTGGGGGCCGGCGCCGCGGGCCAGCCGGAGCACCTGGCCGCCCGGGGGATACAGCCGAAAGCTCCGGCGCCAGCGATAGCAGCGGAGTCCCCGTATCTAGATATCCGGTGCTTCGGGCGTTTTGAGCTATACCGGCAGGAGACGCTGATAACGCCCAAAATGACGCCGCGGCGCAAGGCGCTAACCCTTTTTAAGATTCTCCTGACCCATGAAGGCCGCCCTGTATCCAAGGATACCCTGATTGAGCTACTCTGGCCAGAGGTGGCGCCAGAGATAGGGGTGAGCCGCCTGTACATGGTGGTCCATGCGCTGCGGCGCTTGGTGGAGCCGCCGGGGCACGAAAGGAACTGGGTCTTCATCCGGATGGACGCCGACTCCTACTATCTTGACATGTCGGCGGCCTGCCGGGTGGACGTGAAGGAATTCGAAGAAATGGTCGGCCTCGGCAAGCGCGCGGAGGCCACCGGGAACATGGAAGCTGCCACCGATGCGTATGAAGCAGCCGTCAAGCTCTACCGAGGCGATCTCCTGGAGGACGAGCCCTATGCCGAATGGTGCTGGTCGGAACGGGAATACCTGAGGGAGACCTGTCTCGACGTACTGGCTAACCTTGCGGCCCATTATAGGCAGGTGGGAGCAACGGAAAGATGCATTGCACGCTACCGCCAGGCCCTGCGCCTGGACCCCGCCAGGGAGCAGAACCACCAGGGGCTGATGCGTGCCCTCTTCGCGCTGGGCCGCCGGGATGAAGCCCTTCGCCAGTACCAGGCCTGCCGAGAGGTCCTCCGCCGGGAACTAGACGTGACCCCTCTCCCTGAGACAGAGCGGCTCTATCTTCAAATCAAAAGCAGCACCTAGCTCAGGCGCTGGCGCTGGTCCCCCCCCACCTAAACTAAAGCCAAGGTGAAATCCACATGGTTCTGCGAACAGAGTATACGCGGGTTTCATTTTGGCTTTGGTATAGG
>JACPQW010000107.1 GCA_016190285.1 Candidatus Methylomirabilis oxygeniifera | reverse complement strand
GTCCGGGAGTGTGCCGAGCGAGAAATCGCGCCGGTCGCCGCCGAGATCGATGAGCAGGAACGGTTCCCGACCGGGATCATTCGAAAGCTGTCGGAGCTTGGGCTCATGGGGATTCTCTTTCCCAAGGCGTACGGCGGCGCGGGGATGGACTACATCAGCTATGCCCTGATCCTTGAAGAGCTCGGGCGATACGATGCGTCGGTGGCGCTGACTGTGGAGTCGCACAACTCGCTTTGCAGCAATCATCTCTATCTCTTTGGAAACGAGACCCAGAGGAGTCGGTATCTACCGCGACTGACCAGCGGACAGGCCCTTGGCGCGTGGGCGATGACGGAGCCCGGGTCTGGCAGTGATGCGGCCGGGATGCAGGCTACTGCAGTGCTGGAAGGCGACCACTGGGTCCTGAACGGGACAAAGAACTTCGTTACGCAGGGGAGTGTAGCCGGTATCTACGTGATCATGGCGCTTACCGATCGGGCCACGCGGGAGCGGGGGATCTCGGCCTTCATTGTGGAGCAGGGGACGCCCGGGTTGCGGGTTGGCCGGAAAGAGCACAAGATGGGATTTCGGGCCTCCGACACGGCCCAAATTATTCTGGAAGGTGCGCGCATCCCGGGGGCGAACCTGCTGGGTGAGCTAAACCACGGCTTCATTGATGCGTTGACGATCCTGGATGCGGGGCGGATCGGGATGGCCGCCCTCAGCGTGGGGATTGCCCGCGGCTGTCTGGAGGAAGGACTGAAGTACGCCAAAGCGCGACAGGCCTTCGGTCGGCCGATCGCAGACTTCCAGGCGATCCAATGGAAGCTGGCCGACATGGCGACCGAGATCGATGCGGCCAGGCTCCTTCTCTTGCAGGCTGCCTCCCTGAAAGATGCCGGCCAGCCGTTCACGAAGGAGGCGTCGTATGCCAAGCTCTTCGCGGCGGAGACGGCCATGAAGGCGGCCACTGAGGCGGTGCAGATCCACGGCGGCTATGGCTATATCAAGGAGTTTCCGGTCGAGCGGTATTTCCGGGACGCCAAGTTTTGCGCCATCGGCGAAGGGACCTCGGAGATACAGCGGCTGATCATCGCCCGCGAGCTCCTGGGCCGAGCGTATGTGTAAAAACGGAGCATGGTGCGACCCCCCCCCACCCGTCCCCTCCCCCGCACCCAGCGGGAACCCGGTGGGAGGGTTGGGGAGGGGGTGCGAGGTGTGGGGTACTAGGTGGATCTGGCGCAGAAAATTCTGAAGGGTGATGTCCGCGCGGCGGCCCGGCTCATGACCATGATCGAAAACGGCGACGCCGAGGCCAGGGCTGCGCTGAAGTCACTTTACGCCCACACCGGCTCGGCCCATATCATTGGGATCACCGGCCCGCCGGGCTCCGGGAAGAGCACGCTGGTAGACCGGCTGACCGAAGCGTTGCGAAAGCGCGACAAGACGGTGGGGGTTGTTGCGGTGGATCCGACAAGCCCATTCACCGGCGGAGCGATTCTGGCAGACCGGATCAGGATGCAAAGCCACAGCGTTGACTCCGGCGTCTTTATCCGCAGTATGGCGACGCGCGGCCACCTGGGCGGCCTGGCCCGCGCCACCAACGAGATCGTCGATGTCATGGATGCGGCGGGGAAAGAGGTGATTCTGATCGAGACGGTGGGGGTCGGTCAGGATGAGGTGGAGGTCGTAGGAACGGCGCACACTTGCGTGGTGGTCTCGGATCCTGGCCTCGGCGATGAAATCCAGACGTTCAAGGCGGGTGTCCTGGAGATTGGCGATCTGTTCGTGGTCAACAAGGCCGACCGTGAGGGCGCGAGCCGGACGGTCGCTGAGCTTGAGATGATGCTGCACATGGCGCCGCAGGCGGCCGGCTGGTCTCCAAAAGTGCTCAAGACGGTTGCTACCACGGGGGAAGGTGTCGTCGCGCTCCTGGATGCGATCTGTGAGCATAAGGCGTTCATGGATGAGCACGATTTGCGGAGGAAAAAGGGACGGGAGCGAAGCGAGCGCGCCTTTCGAGCGCTGCTCCAGGAGAGACTGACGGCCAGGGCGTTGGAGCGGTTGGAGCAGACCGGGGGAATGAAAGGGCTGATCGCCCGTGTCGCCGATCGCGCGCTCGACCCGTACACCGCCGTGGATGAAGTCCTCGCAAAGATCGGCCTGTGATGCGCTACTCGGCGGTACTGCCCAGAAAGTCCCCCTTGTGCGGGTCATTGCGAGGAGCCGAGCGACGAAGCAATCTCACCGTTCTTCGCACCCTTAAGAACGCTGGGATTGCCGCGCTCCCCCCTTGGTCGCTCGCAATGACGAGTCTTTCGATTGGAGTAAGGGAACAGGAGAGAAATGCTATGGATGTGCTGCAGGCAGGAATCGGTGAATTCAGCGTTACAGACCCGGACGATCTGCGCGCCTTCATGCGGACTGAGAAGCGGCGGGCGATGGTGGACAAGGTCATGCCCGAAGCTGAGGCGGTTCGCCGCTACGTGAAAGACGGCGATTATGTCAGCTTCGACTTCTCGTCTTTCACCAGAGGCCCGGCCTCGCTTGTTCGGGAGATCATCCGCCAACGGAGGCGGGACCTCTGGTTTGCGGCCAAGTTCACGCTCATGGAGACGACGCTGCTGGCGGTCGGAGGCTGCTTGCGTGGGGTCGATGTGGGATTTCTGGGCCTTGGCCAGCTCATCGGCAAGTGGGTGCAGGATGGGCGGATCAAGGTGACGGAGTGGACCAACGGGACCTTGACGCTTCGCCACCTGGCCGGGGCGATGGGGGTGCCGTTTCTGCCGACCAGGAACCTGCTGGCGACAGATACCCTAACCTACTCCGGCGCCAAGGTGGTGCAGGATCCCTTCACCGGCAAGCCGATCGCGCTGGTCCCCGCCGTGAACCCCGATGTCGGGCTGGTCCATGTCCATCAGTGCGATATCTACGGCAACGCTCGCTGCTTTGGTCCCGGTGTGTCGCCGCTGGAGACGGCCATGGCCTCCAAGCGGACGATTATCTCGACCGAAGAGATCATCACGACCGACGAAATCCGCAAGGAGCCGTCGAAGACCACCATCCCCTACTATATGGTCGATGCCGTCGTCTATGCCCCGTTCGGCTGCCTGCCGGGCGGGACGCAGGGGATCTACGAGATGGATATCCCGCACTTTCTGGAGTTCATGGGCGCCTCGCGCGACGAGCAGAAGATGGCTGCCTATCTCGACAAGTATGTCTACAGCGTCGCCTCTCACGAATAGTTTTTGGACAAGCGCGTGGGAATGGCGAGGCTCCTGGAGCTGAAGCGACAGGCGACGATCAAGGAGGGGTATCATTGAGCGACGTGGAGTTCAGCGAATCAGAGTTCATGATCTGCCAATGCGCCCGGCTGATTCAAGACGGCACGCTTGTCTTCATCGGGTACGGGATGCCGCAGATCGCCGCGATCCTGGCCCAGCGTCTGCACGCCCCTCGGATGGTCCAGGTCTATGAATTCGGCGCGGTCGGGGCGCTCCCTGAGACGCCGTTCGTCCGCTTTACGATGGGCGGGCCGCGCAATTGCTATCGGTCGCTCGCCTGGACGAGCATGAATACCATCTTCGCGCAGGCCCAGCTTGGGATGGTCGATATGGGTGTCCTCGGCGCCACCCAGATCGACCGGTTCGGCAACCTCAACTCGACCATGCTCGGAGCCGATTACCACCGTCCGGGGAAGCGATTTCCAGGCAGCGGAGGCGCCAACGAGGTCCTCACGCAGTGCTGGCAGACGGTGATCGTCATCAAGCACGAGCGCCGCCGCTTCGTGGAGAAGGTCGATTTCGTGACCTCCCCAGGGTATCTGGATGGCACGCCGGGGGCGCGCGAGCGAGCCGGCCTGCCCAGGGATACCGGACCCTGGCGGGTGGCGACCTCCAAGGCCCTGTACGGATTTGATGACCAGACCAAGCAGATGATCCTGTTGGGGGTCCTGCGCGGCCTGAGCGTCGATGACGCCATCAAGGAGATGGAATTTACCCCCCTCATCGCTGAACGAGTTGAGGAGCTTTCACCCCCGACGCCTGAGGAGCTTCGCATCCTTCGGGAGGAGATCGACCCCGATCGCGCGATCATCGGCAAGACTGCCGCAGACTAACGACAATAAGGGTCTTGAGCCGGATCGGTTGAGCGAACCGTTGCTCCGCTCAACGCCGGGCGGCAATGCGTGAGTGCCTCGTCTGCTCTGCTATCCCTGTCGACGGCGGTCGCTCACCTCTGTCGTTCGGAAACTTTCAAAGCGGTGAGCTGTTCAAAAGATCATTAGCATTTCGCCGCCTTCGATGGTAGTCTTTTTGGGGGAGGTGTCCATGCAGACCATCACGATTACACTGCCCAATGATCGCCTGGCAAAACTCCAGGAGATTGCTGCCCGTTTACACATCTCGCCTGAAGAGTTGGTCCGTGCCGGCGTCGAAGACCTACTCGCGCGTCCTGAAGAGACGTCCCAACACGCCATCGAGTACGTCCTCAAGAAAAATGCGGAGCTCTATCGGCGGCTGGCGTAGTGCGGTACCTCACCCTCAACGAAGTCCTTGAGGTGCATCGCCAAGTCGTGGCGCAATCAGGAGGGGCCGAAGGACTCATGCATCTGCCCGCCTTAGAGTCCGCGCTCGCGCAACCGCAGATGACATTTGACAGCGCAGACCTGTACCCCACACTCGCGGACAAAGCGGCAGCACTTGGCTATGCCCTGATCAAGAATCATCCGTTTCTCGACGGGAACAAACGGACGGGACACGCTGCAATGGAAGTCTTCCTGGTGTTGAATGGCTACGAAATTCGCGCGCCTGTCGACGAGCAGGAGCGCGTCATTCTCCAAGTGGCGGCGAGTGAGATAGAGCGTGAGGAGTTCACTGCGTGGCTGCGGACCCATATCGTAGCAAAGGATTGAGTCCAACCGCTTGCCGAACAAGGGGTTGCGGATGACAGCTTACAGTCTCCACTCCGGCTCTCAGCCGCGTCTGAAACCCGGCGTTCGGCGGGTGACACAAGTCGCGTGCCGATCCAAAAGAAGCAGAGCACCGTTTGGGTGAATTGGCACAGGGAGTGGTGACAGAGAGTCCCGGTCGAGGACGTGCTTCGCCGAGCGGGGGCCGCTATCTCGTGAAGCCGACGACGTTTTCCCCCGACTGCTGAGGAGCGTCGCATCCTTCGGGAGGAGATTGACCCCGATCGCGCGATCATCGGCGCCGCCGGGGGAGTAACAGAAGAAGGGTCCCCGTGAAGACGGCAGCACCCTCAGAAATTGGCGCGTTTGTGTTATGCTTATCCAAGTTTCGGGTCGGGAGCTGCTGCGGGACTTTCCTCAAATTGAGGTGAGACATGGCGGCTATCCATATCGAGTCTAACCCGACGATCATGATGGGCAAACCGGTCATCGCGGGAACGCGCATCACCGTTGAGCTGATTCTCGAGAAACTAGCGGCTGGTGAAACGGTCGAGCAGTTGCTTGCAGCCCATCCTCGCCTGACCCGCGAGGGTATTCTGGCCGCTCTGGATTTTGCGGCGCGAGCGCTTCGCGCGGACGTGATCTATCCCATTCCTGATAAGGCTGCATGAACTTCCTCGCGGACGAGGGCGCGGACGCTTCGCGCCGCGCCGTCGGCGCTCCGGATCACCACCCGCTTTCCGTGCTGTACTTCGCATCGGCGATCACGCGGCTCCAGCGGGCAGTCGCCCCCGCGAGTACACTGGCGTGCCAGCCCGTCGATGACCGGACCAAGCAGATGACTCTGCGTTCCAATATTTGTGCAGATTAGTGGCTGTAACCTGCACTGCCGACCCACTAGTGCGACCTTCAAAGCGCTCATTTTATCGGGTCCAGTCCGCTCACCCTTTTCCATTGACACCCTTGCAAGCTGAATGCTACAAGTCTGCTACTTGGTTCTATGCTTTGTTGCTTTTCCCAGAGGAACAGGATGCAGACATGGCGAGCGGCGGACACCTGCCCCCAGCCGGAACCGGCATCACGCCGAAGACGAAGACCGATCTGGCCCTGTAGGGCATCATGGCCGGTCTCGATAACAGGATGGCCGGGACTACCGCCTTGCCGCCACACCCCCGTAGCCACGCGGTGATAGGCTCCCAAGGAAGAGGGAGCCCCTGAGGGCACACATTGAGTACGACAAATCTATTTTTCGAACGCCCTATCCTTAACTCCCCCTACAAATACCCGGCACGTCACTGGGAGCTTGATGCCAGCGGACAGCCTACGCAGCGAATTATCGAAAAGCGCCGCCGGGCAGAGTTCATCACGCCGATTCCAAAGCCCAGGAAACGCAAGGGCGCAGCCGAACAACGACAGTTCGTTTTCAATGAAGGCAAAAGACTTTCAACAGAAAAGCAGCAGTATGATCCGACGTCGATCATCAACCAGCTACGCCAACATGTGGACCAGTGGCGCAGCTTACCGAATCCCAACCAGTGGCAGGTGACTCCCGAAACGGCACGTCTACTACAGCACTGGCGGCATCACCAATTCAGTAGCATCAGGCCCTTTTTCTGCCAGGTGGAGGCGGCGGAAACCGCCATCTGGCTCATCGAGGTAGCGCCCCAAGCTGGAAAGTCCGGCAAGGTCTTCCTTGAACACCTGGCGAATGCCAATCATGACGCCAACCCGGAGCTCATGCGTTTTGCGCTAAAGCTGGCGACCGGTGCAGGCAAGACGACCGTGATGGCCATGTTGATTGCATGGCAAACCATCAACGCCGTGCGGCGACCCCAGAGCAAGAAATTCACTCGTGGCTTTCTTGTTGTCACACCCGGACTGACCATCAAAGACCGGCTGCGCGTTCTCCAGCCGAACGACCCGGACAGCTACTACGCCAGCCGTGAACTCGTGCCGGCCGACATGCTGGACGATGTGAATCGGGCCAAAATCGTCATCACCAACTACCACGCCTTCAAGCTCCGCGAACGGATTGATCTCTCGAAGGGCGGGCGTTCCCTCCTGCAAGGTCGGGGCGAAGAGTTGAACACCCTCGAAACTGAGGGGCAGATGCTTCAGCGGGTGATGCCCGACCTGATGGGCATGAAGAACATCGTCGTGCTCAATGATGAGGCGCATCATTGCTACCGCGAGAAACCCGGAGCAGAAGACGACGAGGAGGATTTGAAAGGGGAGGAAAAGAAAGAGGCCGAGAAAAACAAAGAGGCCGCCCGTCTGTGGATTTCCGGCCTTGAAGCGGTACACCGCACACTCGGCGTCGCGTGCGTCATCGACCTGTCTGCGACCCCTTTTTTCCTGAGCGGCTCAGGCTACGCCGAGGGCACCCTCTTTCCGTGGACGATGAGCGACTTCTCGCTCATGGACGCCATTG
>JACPQW010000106.1 GCA_016190285.1 Candidatus Methylomirabilis oxygeniifera | reverse complement strand
GTATTTGCCCTGGCGCCGATGGTGGTCTTTGCGGCCTCGCTTGCCGCGTTTGTAATTATTCCGTTCGGTCCGGGCCTTATCGCGGGCGACCTGAACATCGGCGTCCTCTTCTATATTTCGATCTCCTCTCTGACGGTCGTGGGGATCATTATGGCCGGCTGGAGCTCCAATAATAAATATTCGGTTCTGGGCGCCATCCGCTCGGCGGCGCAGGCGGTCAGCTACGAGATCCCTCTCGTGGTCTCGGTCATTGGGGTCATCATGACGGTCGGCTCCATGAGTATGACCCGGATTGTGGAGGCGCAGCAGGGGGTCTGGTTTGTGATCCCGCAACTGCTCGGCTTCCTGATCTATCTGACCGCGGCGATTGCCGAATGCAACCGGTTGCCGTTTGACATCCCGGAGGCCGAGTCGGAGCTGGTGGCCGGCTTTCATGTTGAGTACAGCGGGATGCGGTTTGCCATCTTTTTCCTGGCGGAGTACGCCAATATGTTCGTCGTCTCGGCCATCGCCACCACGTTGTTTCTCGGCGGATGGCACGGACCGTTGTTGCCGGGGTGGCTCTGGTTTCTTCTGAAGACCTATTTCCTTATCTTCGTGATGATGTGGCTGCGTTGGACGCTGGCCAGGCTGCGGGTCGATCAACTCATGAATCTTGGGTGGAAGTTCCTGCTGCCGCTGGCCTTTCTGAATATGGGGATTACCGGATTGATCCTGGTATTAAAAGATTAGCGTGGGGGAGTGGCGCTTGTGACTGTGACTCACGTCGTATTCTTCTTGATGGCGGCCTTCACGGTGGGAGCCTCCCTGCTGGTGGTCCTGGCCAAAAATATCGTGCATTGCGCCATCGCATTGGTCTTTGCCTTCTTCGGCGTTGCCGCGCTGTTCGTCCTGCTTGATGCCGAATTTCTGGCGGCCGCGCAGGTGCTGCTGTACGTGGGTGGGATCACCATCCTCCTGCTGTTCGCGATCATGTTGACCAGTCGGATCTCGGCCGGCGGGGTCAAGATTATGAACGAGCAGGCGGGGATCGCCGCGGTGGTGGTCCTCGCGATCGTCGGGCTCTTGGCCTATGCCAATCTGAAGGGTTTTCCAGCCCTGGTGCCGCCTCTGACGATGCCGGATAACACCGCCTCGATCGGGAAGCTCCTGCTGACCACCTACGTCCTGCCGTTTGAGGTGGTATCGCTTCTTCTGCTGGCGGCCATGGTGGGCGCCATCATTCTGGCTCGACGCGAGCGGGGGAAGGACTGACCGATGGTGCCGCTGTCGTACTATCTGATTCTTAGCGTGATATTGTTCGGCATCGGGATGTTCGGGGCCCTGACCCGTCGCAATGCCGTCGGCGTACTGATGGCGTTGGAGCTGATGTTCAATGCGGTCAATCTGAATTTTGTGGCATTTTCCCGGTATCTGCCCCAGTCGCTGCTGCAGGGGCAGATCTTTGCCATCTTTGTCATTACTGTGGCGGCGGCCGAGGCCGCGGTGGGGCTGGCGATTGTCCTCGGGCTGTACCGGAACTTTCAGACCATCAACGTCGACGAAAACAACCTGATGAAATGGTAGGAAAACAGTGCGAAGTGCGACCCCCCCACCCCCCCCTCCCCCTCGAGGGGGGAGGGTCAGGGAGGGGGTGCGAGGTGCGATAAATATGGAGCGATCACACTGATGAAACTGGTTGCGCTTGTCCCGTTGCTGCCGCTGATCGGGGTCGTGATCAACGGGTTGTTCGGCTCCTGGATCAAGGATCGAGCCCATCTGATCGCGGTCCCAGCCGCAGGCCTGTCATGTCTTGTGGCGTTTGTCGTCTTCTTTGAGACGCTGGGCGGCGCGACGCTCGATTGGGACGTCTATTCGTGGCTGAAGGTTGGAGACCTTACGGTACCGATCGGGTTCCTGGTCGACCCGCTTTCGACCGTCATGATGCTGGTGGTTACGTTCGTCGGCTTCCTCATCCACGTCTACTCGATCGGCTATATGCACGGCGATCGGGGCTACGCCCGCTTCTTTACCTACCTCAATCTCTTCATGTTCTCGATGCTGATGCTGGTGCTGGCCAACAACTACCTGCTGATGTTCCTGGGGTGGGAGGGGGTTGGGCTCTGCTCGTATTTGCTGATCGGCTTCTGGTATGAGAAAAAATCGGCCGCGGATGCCGGCAAGAAGGCGTTTGTTGTCAACCGGATCGGCGATGCCGGATTTATACTCGGGCTTTTCTTTATCTGGACTACCTTCGGGTCTTTGAAGTACACGGAGGTGTTTGCGGCGATCGATCCTGAGTTGGGGGCGGGGATCTACACCACCATCACGCTGCTGCTGTTTGTCGGCGCGACAGGCAAGTCGGCCCAGCTCCCGCTCTATGTCTGGCTTCCCGATGCCATGGAGGGGCCTACACCGGTCTCCGCGTTGATCCATGCCGCCACGATGGTGACGGCGGGCGTGTATATGGTGGCCCGGTCGAACGCCCTGTTCAATCTGGCCCCGTTCAGCCTCGAAGTGGTGGCCTGGGTCGGCGCGCTGACGGCGGTCTTCGCGGCCACCATCGCACTGGTTCAGAACGACATCAAGCGGGTTGTGGCCTACTCTACGATCTCCCAGCTCGGCTACATGTTTCTGGGCGCCGGGGCCGGCGCCTACCCATCCGCGGTGTTTCACCTCGGGACTCATGCCTTCTTCAAGGCGCTCCTGTTTCTTGGCTGCGGTTCGGTCATTCATTCATTGCATGGCGAGCAGGACATGAGAAAGATGGGCGGACTGCGGAAGGCGATGCCGATTACCACCTGGACCTTCCTGCTG
>JACPQW010000109.1 GCA_016190285.1 Candidatus Methylomirabilis oxygeniifera | reverse complement strand
GTCTGGCTGCGGGTACGCCGGGCGTCGAAAGCTGGTACGTGTACGGCAAGGAGAAGTACGGCTTCGAGCTGGGCGGTGGCGTGACGGCCGTGATCGCGCCGGGCCTCTATCCCTTCCTCGATACCGGGCAGATCAACGGCTTGATCGGTGGATTGCGCGGGGCAGCCGAGTACGAAACGTTGATCGGGATGAAAGGGAAGGCGGTAGCCGGGATGGACGCGCAATCGGCGACACATTTTATCATTATCGCTCTGATTCTGCTCTGCAACCTCTTTTACTTCCTGACGCCCGGCACGAGGATCCGATCCTTCGCGGGTGCCCAGAATGGGCCTGGCTCGCCGCGAGAGGCGGGACGCTGATGACCCCGTCTGTCCTGCTCGGCGCCTGGGTGGCCGCCGGTCTCACCCTGTGTATGTTCAGCTTCCTGTACAAGGACAACCCCTTCTTCCGATTCGGGGAGCACCTCTACGTCGGTATCTCGATGGGGTATACCATTGTCCGGATCTATTACGACGTGATGGTCAAAAGCCTCTACACCCCGGTCATGCAGGAAGGGAAATGGTGGTTCCTGATCGCGGCCATCCTGGGTCTTCTGGTTCTAACTCGATTCATCCCGAAAATAAGCTGGCTGAGCCGGATCTCATTTGCCGTCATCGTGGGTTTCGGTTCCGGCGTCGCTATCCCCCGCATCATCTCCTCGAATATCCTTCAGCAGGTGCAAGGGACATTGAAGCCGATCGTGAATGCCGGGCAGTCATCTTTCGGGATGGCCCAATTCAATGCCCTTCTGATCCTTGTCGGCGTCGTCACGGTCCTGATCTATTTTTTCTTCTCCATTGAGCACAAGGGGCCGATCCAGGTTGCAGCAAGGATCGGTATCTATTTCCTCATGATCAACTTCGGCGCCGGCTTTGGCTATACGGTCATGGCGAGGATGTCGCTTCTCATCGGCCGATTCGATGATCTGATCCTCTTCGGCTCCCGCGAATACGGCTATGCCTCCTTGGTTCTGCTCGGCATGATCGCCGTCGGCCTGTTCATGTGGGAGCGGAGCTCAGGCGCCTCTTCCGGCCCCGATCAGGACGGACGCCACGGCGAGAGCGAAGCCGACGGATAGTCATCTGCTGCGTATCCGTCTTGTGGGAAACGCCCGAATATTATTTATGAGGTAGAAGGAGGCCAACATGTCAGAGCATAGCGTCACCGTCGCCTGGCGGCGCACATCCGCGAGTTTCGACTCCGAGGCCTATAACCGCGATCATTCCTGGTCGTTCGATGCCGGTATTCAGGTCCGTGCATCCGCAGCGCCGGCCTATCGCGGTGATCTCGACTGTGTCGATCCTGAAGAGGCGTATGTCGCAGCGCTCTCGAGTTGTCACATGCTGACCTTTCTCGCTATTGCGTCACGCAACCGACTTACGGTCGATGCGTACGAAGACCACGCCACCGGGTTTCTGGAGAAGAACGTCCATGGCAAGCTGGCCGTAACGCGGGTCGTTCTTCGCCCGCAGGTCCGGTTCAGCGGCTCAGTGGCGCCTTCCCAGGACGAACTCAAAAGGCTGCATGAGCAAGCCCACCAAGGGTGTATCATCGCAAACTCGGTGTTAACGACAGTCACTATTGAGTCGGCGTGACCGATGCAGAGTACACACCGCGGAAGAATAACCGAACATCACGTGCTGGAGGTGCCATGAATAATGTCCAATCCGGAATCCTGGAACCGACCCCTCCGGTTGCCCGGTATCTCATCTTCTCGCTGATCGACCAAGATGAAGCCCGTAGGAGCCTGCGGGTGCTCCGTAACATAGTTGACGGTCGACAGACTGTGGTTGGGCTTGGTCAATCGCTCGTACTCGCTCTCGGAGCGACCGTACCAGGCCTCCGTACTGCTCCGAGCCATGCCGGCGCCGGGTACGAAGTGCCTTCTACGCCGTTCGCGTTGTGGTGTTGGTTGAGGGGGGATGACAGGGGTGAACTGCTGCATCGAACCAGACGCATTATCGATACGCTGGCGCTCTCGTTTCGCCTGGAGCACGTGATTGATGCCTTTACCTATGGGTCTGGTCGTGATGTGACGGGATATGAAGACGGGACGGAGAACCCGAAAGGCGAGCGCGCGTCGGAGGTCGCGTTTGTTCGAGGACGTGGTGAAGGGCTGGATGGATCGAGCTTTGTCGCGGTTCAGCAATGGGTCCATGACCTCGATCGCTTCGAAGCCAAGTCTACCCAGGAGCAGGACGACACGATCGGGCGTCGCCGGAGCGGCAACGACGAGATCGAGGATGCTCCGCCGTCCGCGCACGTGAAACGAACGGCGCAGGAGAGCTTCGATCCGGAGGCGTTCGTGCTGAGGCG
Organism: Candidatus Methylomirabilis oxygeniifera; assembly: GCA_016190285.1. Classification (GTDB taxonomy): domain Bacteria; phylum Methylomirabilota; class Methylomirabilia; order Methylomirabilales; family Methylomirabilaceae; genus Methylomirabilis; species Methylomirabilis oxyfera_D. The sequence goes on along the minus strand of JACPQW010000109.1, from coordinate 5,434 downwards.
CTCCATGCCGTGGGTGGACGGCTCACGCGCAGGCCTGGTCTTTGTCGCGTTCGGCGCGTCCTTCGACGCGTTCGAGGCCCTCCTGAGGCGGATGGTCGGGGCGGAAGATGGGATAGTGGACGCATTGTTCACATTCACCCGTCCGATATCGGGCGCCTTTTTCTGGTGTCCAGGCATGCGAGACGGACGATTGGACCTACGGCTGCTAGGCGTGTAGCGCACTCGGGCAGGAGAGCCCCCGCCCTCACGCCGTTGCGGCAGATTGGGCAGTTTCAGCGCGCCGCACCCGAACTCTTACCTCCACGCGTGACCCGAGCCGGTTGATAATCGACATGAGACGATCAACAGTGAACCGCCCAAGGTTCGCATTGCGGATGCGCGAGAAATCGGCCGCCGCAATGCCCGTACGATCTTGCGCGGCGCGCACGGTCAGGCGTTCCCTGTCGAGCGCTTTAATGATTTCTGCGGCCAGGATGGCCTTGAATTGCTCCACGTCCGCGTTCTTATACCCTAAATCGCGGAATACATGACCACTTCCACGCACCACGTCCAGCATTTCGCTTTTCATCGCAACATCTCCTTCAATCTCTTTAGACGGTCCTTGATCAGATCCATCTCGCGTTTGGGCGTTTTAATACTCTGTGTCGATTTCTTTTGGAACGCATGGATCACCCAGATGTCCTCCGCGAGTTGCGCGGCATAGATCACCCGGAATGCGTCACTCTGAAGCGGTAGGGCAATTTCGAATACGCCCGATCCCATATCGTGCAGAGGCTTCGCGATGTCGCCTTGCCGCCCTCGGACGCGATCGTCAAGGCAGCCAGGCAGACCGATTGTACTCCTTGCGGGAACGTTTGGAACTTCTTCAGTGCCGCCTTGATCCATGAAACGGGCCGTGTGTGCCGGATCATCAGTCGTCGCTGCGCTCTCCGTTTCGCTGATTCGCTAACCTTTGCAGACTATTGAAGCTTGCATAAGTAATGCAAGGCAAATCACACACCCATCCGTTCGGCCTGAGCTTGTCGAAGGCTTATCCGCTACATGGTTCGACAGGCTCACCATGAACGGAACGAAGACATCCGCTGTCTGCATTACTTATGCAAGGCTCAATAGCTTCGCGTAGAAGTATGATGTCATATCTGACAACGGTTGTCAAATGTACCCCCATCGATTGTACTCGACAGGAGTGAGAGGGGAGCGCATTCTAAGCCGCAAATCAGACCCGCGCGCTCACGGTACGTCCAAGGAGCTGAGCCGCGCCCGATCCAACGCGTGCCACGCAGGGTCTAGTCCGAAAGTATGCGCCGGTCGGCGCAGCGGATAACGAAGCAGTTATAACGCTACCGCATTGGGCTTTCAATGGTACCGACAGCCACTCCGCGATGGGACTGTATCTGAAATCCTCCACCGTGTATCTGTTTTGTGGTGCTGATGGTCGCATAGGATAGGCAGTGCTTTTTCGCGTAAAGGCTGGAACCTCGCAATAAGGCGGATGATGAGACCTCGCGCGGCCTCGGCGATAACGCTTCCCATGGTGGCACGGTTTCTGCCTAATGAAGAAGCAGCCGTGCATGATGCCACGAGACGCGGGAGCTGAGGCGGGCCGGAAGGCTTGATCGGGCTCCAAGAGAGTAACCCGGTGGGCAGCAGGTAGTCCCATAAGGGACTTGCTGCCGGCGTTGGTCAGTCCAATCATCCGATGGTCGGGTCCTGGCATTCCAGGGGTTGCGATGCTGGGGCCAAACATAAACCGCAACCCGTATATTGAAAGGAGATGAGTATAGCTAAGAAGGCGTTCCTGGTGGGAATTAACGACTATGCACCTGTTGGTCCAGGGGGACCTGACTTGCGGGGCTGCGTGAACGATGTGCGCGACATGGCGCATACCCTGAACGCGCTCGGTATTGTACCGGCAGCCCCTGGCACCATGCGAATCGTTACCGATGCGAGGGCGACAAGGGCGACTATCCTCGCCGGGTTCAAATGGTTAATCACCGGAGCAAAGAAGGGTGACGTATTGGCTTTCTACTATTCGGGTCATGGCTCGCAGGTTGCGGACGTCGGCGGGGAAGAATTGGACGGGAAGGATGAGACCATTTGCCCGCATGACTTTGCGACCGCCGGAATGATCAAGGATGACGATTTTCGCGCGCTGTTGGCCGGCCTTCCGGCTGGGGTCAATCTGGATGTGATCCTTGATTCCTGTCATTCCGGTACTGGAACGAAGGAACTGGCGGCTTTGGCGACCGTTCCCGAGGAGCAATCGGTTGCGTATCGCTACGTAGAGCCGCCGATAGATTGGGGTTATGTCCTGGAAGCCGACCCGACGCTCCCGCAACGCGGGCTCTTCAAGTCGAATGCCACTGCGGGCGCGAAAGAGGCTGTGATTGTGCCAGGACTGAATCATGTCTTGTGGGCCGGTTGCCGTGACAATCAAACCTCTGCCGAGGCTCCTATCGGAGGCGTTGTGCGAGGCGCATTCACCTATTGCTTCTGCCAAGCCTTGAGGCGCGCGGGTGCGACGATAACGCGACGTCGTCTTGATGGTTTGGTCAGTACAGATCTGAGGAGAATGGGCTATAGCCAAGTGCCTCAACTTGAAGGCACGAAGGCCTCCATCAGCGAAAAGGTCTTTACGTAAGCCTGATAGCGGCTCAACTCGACCGCCAAGTACCAGTCCCTTCGCAGCCGGTAGCTAGCGGTCGGGTTAGCTGCAAGGCGACCCACTAATATCGGAAAGGTGGAGTTACGTCGCCGGAGAGTGATATCATTGAGGAGGTTCGGGCGCAGAGATCGGGCGTATCTGACCGGGATAGCGAAGATTCTGTCTGACCATCAAATTACATCATGGTATCTATGTATCTATACAGCGGAGTTCTGTGACAGGCAGTGATAAGCGCGATTGATAAGGCAGTAAGGATCGGTACTTCTGGCTGGTCGTATCCAAGAGGGCAGGGAAGCTGGAACGGGATCTTCTATCCCGCGAAGCCCAAGAACGAGTTGGAGCTATACAGCCAGGTCTTCAACGTCGTGGAGGTCAACGCCACCTTCTATCGACTGCTCGATCCCGAGACGGCGAGGGCGTGGGTCATGATTACGCCCAAGGATTTCGAGTTCGCGATCAAGGTCTGGCAGAAGTTCACGCATCCTGAGATGTTCCAGAAGGCGACGGGTGCCGAGCCTGAGATTACGCAGCAGGATTACGACGATTTCAAGCGAAGCATCAACCCGATTGCCGAGGAATGCAAACTCGCCTGCCTGCTGATCCAGTTCTCCGAGTGGTTTGCGAGCACGCCTCAGCACCGAGCCGCTCTTTCAACTCTCCTGCACCAGTTTCAGGACTACCCCGTGGCGGTCGAGCTACGGCATATCTCGTGGGGTGAAAAGGCGAGCGAGACTAAGGCGTTGCTCGACTCCTACGGGGCCGGCTGGGCTTACATCGACATGCCGGAACTTCCAGGTACGATCAAGCAAGAGTTGGAGCCGCAACGGCTGCTGTACCTGCGTTTCCACGGCAGGAACCGCGAAAAGTGGAGGGTGCATGAGGCAGCCGAGGAGCGATACGATTACCTCTACTCAGAAGAGGAGCTGAAGCCGTTCGCGGAGAAGGTTCGGGAGATCGCAGCGGCGGGAGGGCGTAAGGTGCTGATTTTCTTCAACAACCACGTACGCGGCCAAGCCCCGGCGAACGCCTTGATGATGGCGCATCAGATCGGACTGCCATCCACAGCGACCGTGCGCGCGGAGTTCGCCAAGGCGTTTCCCGCGATCAACGATGCCGTTAAGGAGATTCAGATCCCAGCGGAGAAGGAGCCAAACCAGGGGGTGCTGTTTTCTGCCTGAACGCCTACTGGGGCAGTTTCGGAATCTTGTGGATGGTCGAGTTGGAGACCGCAAAGGCATGCACCTGCGGCTCGCCGTCGATCACGCCTTCGAGCGCTTGCAGCACCTGGGGGTACGTTTCGCGATGATACATATCCGCGCTGTCAGCCCTGTCCCACAGGCTGATGGCAATCGCCTCATTACGCTCGCCGGAGACGAAAGAGATTTCATCACAAAACCCGTCCTGCGACCTGAGGATCGGGATGATTTTACTCTGCAGCGTTCGAGAAAATGCCACGGCGCTACCCGGACGAAGCTTTACACAGATCTTTCTTGCAAACATGCGTTCCTCCTGAATACAGACGATTGATGGGATTCCAGGCGACTCGAACTGTGAGGGTGACCGCGGAACTCCCGGTGGCAGGACCTCGATCAGAGAATTCTATTCAAGGCGATAGCGTGTGTCAATAAAAATCCTCTGACCTTATTCAGGCCAGAGGAGGGGTGGACGGGATGCCGGACAAGATCTGAGACCCGCGCCGCGGGCCGTCTAGTGCTTTCAGCCTGACCCTCGCTTGCGGAAGACGATCAGGTACGTGAGAACCCCAACGAGTATCAGTCCTCCGAGCTGCCACAGCAGACTTTCCATGCTCACCTCCTAGGCCGTAGCCTTGATGGTATAGTTCAGCATCCCACCGGCCAGGACGATATCCACCTCACGAGCGGTAAGATCATGCCTGGCCACGAACTCTGTCCCTTTGCTGACATTGCTTACGACAACCTGCTGTCCCCCTCGGATCTGCTCAGCCACTCGCTCGATCCGCAGGTGATCTCCCTGGCCGATGCTATCATAATCCTGCCCATCCGCAAAGATCAGCGGCAGGATCCCGAAGTTGATCAGGTTGGCGCGGTGGATGCGGGCGAACGACGTGACGATGGCTCCCTTGAGACCCAAGTACATCGGCGCGAGGGCAGCATGTTCTCTGCTCGAGCCCTGGCCATAGTTGCTGCCCCCAACTACGAATCCGCCGCCCTTTTCCTTTGCGCGCCTGGCGAACTCCGGGTCGACCCGGCTGAAGGCGTACTCCGAGATAGCCGGGATATTACTGCGGAGCGGCAGGATCTTGGAGCCTGCCGGGAGGATATGGTCGGTGGTGATGTTATCGCCCATCTTCAGGAGGACCTCGCCCTCGACGGTCGAGGACAACTCTCCTCGGATCGGGACCGGCTTGATGTTGGGGCCGCGCAGAATCTCGACCTGCTCAGGGTGAGACGAGGGTGGAACGATCAGGTTATCGTCGAGGATGAACTGTTCCGGCAGACTGATCGACACGGGCTGGCCGATACGCCGCGGGTGAACGATCTCGCCGACCAGGGCGGAGGCCGCGCAGACCTCCGGGCTGGACAGATAGACCTTGTCGTTGGGTGCACCGCTCCGCCCCTCGAAGTTCCGGTTGAAACTTCGCAGCGATACCGTCCCGCTGGCCGGCGCCTGACCCATGCCGATGCACGGGCCGCAGGCCGACTCCAGGATCCGCCCGCCCGCTGCGATCAGATCGGCCAGTGCGCCGTTGGCGGCAATCATCGTGTACACCTGCTTGGAGCCGGGCGT
>JACPQW010000105.1 GCA_016190285.1 Candidatus Methylomirabilis oxygeniifera | reverse complement strand
GTCGGATTGCCGCGCTCCCGTTGGTCGCTCGCAATGACGAACTAACAACAGCTCGCGCGTTTGCTACAGTTACAGGATATAGCGACTCAGGTCCTCGCTTTTGACGATCTCCTGAAGCCGCTCCCGAACATACGCAGCATTGATCGTGACCTGGGCCCCGTGCATGGCAGGCGCCTCAAACGAGATCTCGTCCAGCAGCCGCTCCAGAATAGTGTACAGGCGGCGGGCGCCGATATTCTCAGTCGCCTGATTGACGGCGCATGCGGTAGCCGCAAGCTCCTGAATGGCATCTTCGGTAAAGTCCAGTTTGACCTCCTCTGTCTCCAGAAGCGCGGTATACTGCTTGATCAGAGCATTTTGCGGCTCTGTGAGGATCCTGACGAAGTCGTCCTGTGTAAGGCTGGCCAACTCTACACGCAGCGGGAAGCGCCCCTGCAACTCCGGAATCAGGTCCGAGGGCTTGGACACATGGAACGCGCCGGCCGCAATAAACAGGATGTGATCGGTCCGTACCAGGCCGTACTTGGTGTTGACCGTACACCCCTCGACAATCGGCAGAAGATCGCGTTGCACGCCCTGGCGTGAAACATCCGGGCCGTGACCCGAATCGCGACCGGCGATCTTGTCGATCTCATCCAGGAAAACGATTCCGGAGTCCTCAACGCGGCGGACCGCTTCCGACCTCACCTCATCTACATCGATCAGCTTGTCGGCCTCTTCCTGGGCAAGGATCCGCTGAGCTTCCCCAATCTTGACCTTCCGTCGCTTGGTCCGCTGGGGCAACAGGCTCCCAAGCATCTCCTTCATGTTGATGTCCATCCCCTCCATGCCGGCGCCGCTGAAGATCTCCACCATCGGCATCGCTCGATCCTTGACCTCCAACTCTACAGTGCGGTCGTCCAGCTTCCCCTCACGCAGCCGCTTCCGGAGTTTCTCGCGAGTCTCTGCGGCCGAGGCGGCTGTACCCGTATCGGAGGGTTGCTCGACGCCAGGGGTTGTCGGCAGCCTGCTGACGGGAAACAGCAGGTCCAGGAGCCGCTCTTCCGCCAACTCCCTCGCCCGCTCCTGGACCCCCTTGATTCTTTCCGCCTTCACCATATCCACCGCCAGTTCGGTCAGATCCCGCACCATCGATTCGACGTCGCGTCCGACGTAGCCGACCTCGGTGAACTTCGACGCTTCCACCTTCACGAACGGCGCGCCGGCCAGCCGCGCCAGCCGCCGCGCGATCTCCGTTTTACCCACGCCGGTCGGGCCGATCATGATGATGTTCTTCGGCGCCACCTCATCCCGCAGCTCCGCCGGCAGCTTCTGTCGTCGCCATCGATTGCGCAACGCAATCGCGACGGCCCGTTTCGCTTCTTTTTGACCGATGATATATTTATCAAGCTCGGCGACAATCTGTCGCGGTGTCAACTGTTCCATGGCCATCTCCAAAGCAAGCCTTCAGCTATCAGCCGTCAGCGTTCAGCGAAAACAAAGATCAACGAACATTAGGCTTACAATTTTTTGACTAACCTCTTGGTATATCCCTGCGCCTTTAGAACCTCTGCTGATCGCTGAGAGCTAACCGCTAAGAGCTGGTGGCTCATCACAACTCTTCAATCGTGATCGTGTCATTCGTATAGACGCAGATAGAGGCGGCGATCTTCATCGCCTCCTCGGCGATCCTTCTCGCGTCAAGCTCTGAGAAGCCGACAAGGGCTCGAGCCGCAGCGACCGCGTATTGCCCCCCGGAGCCGATGCCGACCACCCCGTCGTCGGGCTCGATCACATCCCCCGTCCCCGAAATGACCAGCGAATGCTCTCTGTCGACCGCCACCAACAGCGCCTCTAATCGGCGGAGGGCCCGGTCGGTGCGCCAATCCTTCGCCAACTCAACCGCAGCGCGCGGCAGGTTGCCGCTGAACGCCTCCAGCTTCGCCTCAAACCTCGATTGGAGGGCAAACGCATCGGCGGCAGCGCCGGCAAAACCGGCGATCACCCGATCGTTCCACAGCCGACGGACCTTGCGGGCAGTCTGCTTCATCACGGTCTCGCCAAAGGAGACCTGTCCGTCCCCGGCCACCACCACTTTCCCCTTGTGCCGCACTGCAAGGATTGTCGTACTCCGAACTCTTTGCACCCTATACCCTCCACCCTCAACCCTAGCCCCTGGTTCTTAGGCCCGCGGATGCGCTTTATCGTAGACCGCCATCAGGTGATCCAGATTCAGGTGGGTATACCGCTGGGTCGTCGAGAGGCGTGAATGACCCAGCAGTTCCTGAATTGCGCGGAGATCGGCCCCAGCCTGAAGCAGGTGCGTGGCATAGCTGTGACGCAGCCCATGAGGCGTGATCTTGGGCCCAACACCGCTCTGATTCAGGTATTTTAAGACGATTCGAGCAATGCTCCGCTGGCTCAAGCGACCGCCTTGTCGGTTGAGGAACAACGCGACGGGCTCGGGGGCTCCTCGCTTCGATCCACGGATCAGATCGCTCCGCCTATCGAGATAGCGCCTCAGCGCAACGATCGCCTTCGACCCTACCGGAACGATCCGCTCCTTCCCGCCCTTTCCCTTTACCAGAACCAGACCCTCTCGGATATCTACATCCCGTACATCTAATCCCGTCAGCTCGCTCAATCGAATGCCCGAGGCATAAAAGAATTCCAGGATCGCCAGATCGCGGGCGCCAGAGAAATCCTGTTCGCCAGGCGACGCCAAGAGCCGATCAACCTCGTCCACGGACAGATGCGCGGGAAGCCGCTTTGGCAGCTTCGGAGTCGGCACAAGCTTCGCCGGATTCGCAGAAACGACACCCTCCCGGCACAGGTACCGGAAGAACGATCGCAGGGTCGCCAGCTTCCGCGCGATGCTGCTTCGCGCGATCCCTCTCCTATGCAAGTCCGCCACAAAGGCCCTGACCGCCAGGGAGTCAATCTCAACCGGCGTGATCTCACGGCGCAGGGCATCCCCTCGTTCTGTATCCCCCCCGACAACAGGTCGTTCGACCGCGCTTACGGTAGGTTCCAACCGCGATGACTCGCCGGCCCTGAGAAACGTCCGGAACTGCTGCAAGTCGATCGCATAATTCTTGAGCGTATGCGGAGAAGCCGCTCGCTCCGCCTGAAGATACAACAGGTACGCCTCAATCTGCTCCAACACCTGTTCACTTCTCCTTCGTTCCTGTTCGGTACGATACGAGGAATAGGTCGAAAGATCAAGCCCAAACGTGGGAGTTCCAGGTGCCAGGTTCAGATCTGAATTCTGGACACAATGCCGAACAACTTAGAACCTGAGAACGTGGAACCAGGGACTGTCTTCAGGACAGATCAGGCACATCACGGAGGGCGCGGGCAGCCAGGGCCTGCCGCCGTTCGCGCTTTGACCGGATCGGTTCATCAAGCGGAGGCAGCAGGCCGAAGTTGACATTCATCGGCTGGAAGTCGCGGGGATTCGCATGGCAGATGTGACGGATGAGAGACCCGAGGGCAGTCGTCTCTGGCAGTACAACCGGGGTTTCACCCCGGAGGAGTCTGGCCGCATTGACCCCGGCCAACAGTCCGGTCCCGGCCGAATCCAGGTACCCCTCCACCCCCGTGAGTTGTCCGACCAGGAAGATCCCTGGATCGCCTTTCAACTGCATCGTCTCCAGGAGCAGCGTCGGCGCGTTGATGAAGGTGTTGCGATGGATGGAGCCGTATCGGAGGAAGTCGGCGCTCTTGAGGCCGGGAACCGTTCGGAGGATCCGGCGCTGCTCGCCCCACTTCAGGCGGGTCTGAAATCCTACCATGTTGTACATCGTCCCTTCCCGGTTCTCCAGCCGCAGTTGCACGACGGCGTAAGGCTGGCGTCCGGTCCTGGGGTCGATCAGGCCCACCGGTTTCATCGGCCCGAATCGCAAGGCATCCTCGCCACGAGCCGCCAGCACCTCGACAGGCAGGCACCCTTCGAAGTATCGCGTCCCTTCGAAAGAATGGATCGGTGTGAGCTCCGCGGCCCGGATCTCTTCCCAAAAGAGGCGATACTCCTCCCGGGTCATCGGACAATTCAGATAATCGTCCCCCCCTTTGTTATAGCGGGAGGCGGCAAAGGCCACAGTACGATCGATACTATCACCGGCGATGACCGGCGAAATCGCGTCGTAGAAGTAGAGCAGATCCAGCAGATCGGCAGACGGGTCCGCTGATGCCGGATAGTTCACGAACCGATCACGCAGCGCGCCGGCCAGCCGCTCGGAGGTCAACGGGCCGGTGGCAATAATCACCGGCCTCTCTTCCGGTATCGCCTTGATCTCCTCCCGAACAATAGTGATGCGCGGATGCCGCGTCAGTCTGGCGGTCACCTCGGCGGCAAAGGCGTCACGATCAACGGCCAGCGCCGATCCCGCTGGGACGGCGTGCGCCCGGGCGGCGGTCATAATTACCGACCCATACGCGGTCAGTTCCCGCTTTAACAGGCCGTGGCAATCGTCCGGCGAATCCGACTTCAGGGAGTTACTGCAGACCAGCTCGGCCAACCGATCGGTCTTATGGGCGGGCGTGAAAACAGCCGGCCGCATCTCGTAGAGGCACACATCGGCGCCCCGCTCAGCCGCCTGCCAGGCCGCTTCGCTTCCGGCCAGACCTCCCCCAATGACGATAATCCCTGTCTGCGTGCCACGCACAAGCAGATCGGTCACGCCTTCGCCTTTTCGGCCGCATCCTCCCGTACGTAGGCGCAGCCCTCGGTCGCGCACCGAATCGAGGTTCCGCCGCCTTTCAGCCGCTTCTCCACCAGGAAGGCGTCCCCGCACTGCGGGCAGGCCTCCTGGATCGGACGATCCCAGATAGCGAAGGCGCACGTGGGATAGGCCGTACACCCATAGAAGACCCGGCCCCGTTTGGTGCGTCGCTCCGAGAGGGGGCTGCCGCACTGGGGGCACTTCACCCCGATCGGGATGGGCTTCAGGTGCTTGCAGGCGGGATAGGTGGAACAGGACAGGAAGCGGCCGTATCGTCCCTCACGCAATACCATCGGGCTGCAGCACTTTTCACAGACCTCGTTTGTTGGCTGAGGAGCGGGCCGCGCGCTTGCGGCCTCCGTCGGCGACAGCTTCCGGATCGTCTTACACTCGGGGTATCCTGAGCAACCCAGGAACGGCCCGAATCGGCCGCGCTTCATCACCATAGGCCGTCCACAGTTCTCACAGGGTGTCGGCTCAGTCTCAGCGGAGGCGTTGACCTCTTCATCCGTCGCGTGCTCTCCTTTAAGTTCGGCCGTCAACTCGCGTGTGCCCTTACACTCCGGATAATTGCTGCAGGCCAGAAAACGGCCGAATCGGCCCCAGCGGATCACCATCCGACTGCCGCACCGTTCGCAAGTCTCCTCGGTCTTTTCCTCCATCGCCTTGATATTCCGCATGCCGACTGCAGCCTCTTTCACCCATTGAGAGAATGGCTCATAGAAGCGGCGCATCTCCTCAAGCCAGTTCTTCTGCCCCTCTTCGATCTCGTCGAGCGTTGTCTCCATCCTGGCCGTAAACTCGTAATCCATCACGCGAGGGAAACTTTCAACCAACAGGTCGACGACGATCCCGCCCAGCTCGGTGGGTCGGAATTTCCCCTGCGTCTTCACCACATAGTCGCGATTCTGGATGACGCTCAGGATGGCCGCGTAGGTGCTGGGGCGCCCGATCCCACACTCCTCTAACTCCTTGACCAGGGTCGCCTCGGTGTAGCGGGGCGGCGGCTGTGTAAAGTGCTGGGCCGAGGCCACATCGAGCAACCGCAACGGCTCTCCGACCTCGAGAGAGGGGAGCGCCAGTTCAGCCTCTT
>JACPQW010000104.1 GCA_016190285.1 Candidatus Methylomirabilis oxygeniifera | reverse complement strand
ATATAATGTATCTCATGTAGTATCTACGCTTTTTTTCCTCGTTTGATGCCCCCAAAACATACTACGTTCTCTCCGCAATTGTCAATCCGAGATGATTGGAAGCTACCGGATACCAACAAAACAACTTCCAGCTTGACCTTTGAGGCTCCTTATGTTAAAAAAATAATAAAAGATTACATGTTGAAAATCGGTTCTGTGAGGAGGATTGTCAAGGGTGGCACCAAAACAGCCAAGGACCATAGCGAAGTCGGCGACTGAGGCTATCGGCATGAAGATCCTGGCTGGATCGAACAAAGAGAAGACGCTTGTCCTGGCGCAACTCATAGAAGACCTCCTCGATGAGCTCGGCTACAACGATTTTCACCCCACGCTTTCCCCGACTCGCCTCGCCACTGACCTGAAGGCCCGGCATCGTTCTACCGGTCAACGCCTGCATTGCTATGGGTGCATCATTGCTCACGAGATTCGCCCACGGGAGCTACAGGGAGTCCATAGACGTTACATGCAGGCGCGTCGTCGGGATAAGGATCTTGCCGGCATCTTCTTCTCTGTGACCGGCTTCCATTCAACCGCTCGAAACTGGTTTTCGCGCTTAGATACTCCTGTCAGGGGCGACTATCACCTGTTTGGAGTTGACAAGATATGTGCCCTGCTTCGGCGCGCAAAGCTGGTCGCGTCACCCGATCAAATCATCCATGCAATTGAGAATCGGGTCATGGCGCGGCTTGATTCAGGAAACCTGGTCCTGACGTCGGGACGGTTCTACTGGATATTCCGCGTCGAGGCCAAAAGAGGAGCTGCCTATGCGATTCTCGACGCCTATGGATCGCCGGTCTCGCCTCGTGTCGCCTTGTCCCTCAAGCGGCTGGATAGCTCCTTAAAAGGTAAGCGCCTGCTGAATTTGCAAGCCATGGAAAAGGTCCTCCTCGCCCTGGCAGAGTCCGGGCAGAAAGACCTTGAGTTTCTATCACGGGAAACCAGAGAGCCTCTGAATGATCTTCGGGATGTCATGCAGGAGCTTTTCGATGAAGGGTTCCTTATCGCAGAGCCGGCCGGTCATCCGCGGTGGCGGCGTAATCGCTACTCCATCAAGCCGGAATTCCATGTCTTCCTCAGTCTTGCTCGCCAGTTCCTCGACGGCGCTCACCGGTTCAAGTTCCTTCGCTCTAACTTTGCGGTCCAAATGCTGGTTGCCGGTCTACGCCCCTATTTGGAGGGACGCTTTCACCTGAAGCTCTCCGAGGAGGAGCGATCATGGATTCCACGGTTCCTGGCGGTCTCTCCCGCGGCCCTTTCGTACGCCCTATTTGCACCAACCGATGAGTTTATCTCTACCTCGGAGGAGCTGGAACAACGCCCCATGCCCGGTCTCGACAAGGAGCGACTCCGCAATCAACACCTCAGCAAGCTCTACTCCAACCTGCTTGTCCGATACACAAGCGACGTACAGGACAGCCGATTCGATGAGATGCTCCGCCATAAAGGGATACGAGGTCACCTCTATCGGATTACGGCCAAGGCTGCAAGCGCTGAGGAGCAATTTTTCTCCATCAAGGGTGAATCGTATCTGACGCTCGCGTTGCCGTCTGCCACCGGAACCGCTGCTCAGAGGGGGCTCGGCCCTCCACACTCGATCAACAGCGAGACCCTGTTGAGTAACGCAAAGGCCTTGATGCACATACAGGAGTTCGACTACGCCATCGAGCTGTTCGAACGTGCCATCAAGGATTTGAAGGATCCGAGCAAACTCCTGGAGGCATGGCATTGCAAGGGTACCTGCCTCTCCAGCCAGAAACGGTACTCCGCTGCAATCACCTGCCTCAATGAGGCGCTCCGCTACGATAGCAATTATAAGGAAGCGTGGCTTCATAAGGCCGTATGTCTGAGGGGATTAGGCGACAGCAGCGGGGCCGTTCATTGTGCAAGGAGAGCTCTGGAGATCGATCCTGCCTACGAAGACGCGCGAGACTTCTTGAAGGGTACCTGAGCCGCCTCACACCGAACCGATCATGAAGGCACCATCACATGTTGACTAAGCCGACGAGGAGATGACATGCAGGGACACCAGCAGATCGTTGAGCTGTTAAACAGCGTACTCCGGATGGAACTGACAGGGATCAATCAGTACTTTCTGCACTCCAAAATGTGTGACAGTTGGGGTTATCAACTCCTGGCCAAGGCACTCCTCGAAGAGTCAATTGAGGAGATGAAACATGCGGACAAGATCATCGAGCGTATCCTGTTTCTTGACGGGCGGCCAAATCTATCGAGCTATGATCGGATTACCATCGGCAGCAACGTCCGGGAGCAGTTGGAGAACGACCTCGCACTGGAAAAGGCGGCGCTCCAGATTCTCAATCCCGGTGTAAAGTTATGCATCGAGCTTCAAGACACCGGAAGCCGGGAACTGCTGGCGCGTATCACTGTCGATGAAGAACGTCATGTCGGTTGGATTGAGGCGCAACTCCATGAGATCAGCGAGCTGGGGTACGAGAACTACCTGGCGGAGCAAATCCATGAGAAGAGTTGACGATTCCGCGATACGTCGATACTCCCCGGTGATGTCCGGACAGCAGGACAGGGGTTGAGCCGGTACCCTCGGCTAAAATCTGTAGTTCAACTGAGCTGTAATCACGTTGACATCATTATCGTAGCTGCCCCGTAAGGTTCCCGCCCCGCTCACTGTGTCTTGGATCGACGCATCCTTAACGAACAGATGGGCGTAGGCGAAGTCCAGGGAGCTTGCGGCAGACACCTTGACGTTCGTCCCAAACGAGAGCCATACGCGATCCTCATCGGGGATGCGCGGGGTGCGGAACCTGTCCTTCACCGGAGTCGGGTCGTAGGCCCAACCGGCTCGCAGCTTCCAGACGTCGGTGGCCTGATAATTCACGGCCATTGCGAGGCGAACGGTGTCGCGCCAATTCTCCGGAGTGACGCTGTCAGGTGCGCCGTTGCTGAAACGTACCCGCAGCTCGTCAAGGCGACTCCAGTTGGTCCACGTCACATCGCCCAGCAACGACCACCTCGGATTGATCTGTGTCACGGCGCCGATCGACAGTGTTTCGGGTAACGTAAGGCTCGCCCTGGCGGCGTTGTTGGCGGTGGCCGGCGTAGCGGTAAGCGCCGCGAACGGACCCTGTAAGTCCGGATTCCTAAAGGTTGCGGTACCGCTGATGACGTGGGTGATCTTGGAGCGATAGGTCACACCTACGCGCGTGGACGGAACTACTTGGAATAGCGCGCCCAGGCTGAAGCCGAAACCCCAGTCCTCGCCTTCCACCTTGGCCTTCCCGTCTTTTGTCTGAGGCAGAATCCCCGCTGCAGTACAGGCCGACGGCCCGAATGCTGAGCCGAAGCAGGCTGCGCCGAAATCGATCGCCTTCGTCAGTTCCGCCCTGGCCCACTCTGCAATGAACCCGACACCCAGCGAGAGCCTATCGTTCACCTTGAGCGCAAGGGCCGGCGTCATCCTGATCGTCATCAGCTCTGATTTAATCGCGTGATAGCGTCCGGCCCAGTCGTTGTCATACTCGGTCTTTAAGCCGAACGGGGCGTTGAACCCTACACCGAACTTAAGCCGTGACGTCACATCCATGGCGTAAAAACCGGCCGGCACAAACGCCCAGCTCCCCGCATCGCCGCCGTCGCCCCCGGTCAGCGGGATCGATCGAATCGCGGATGTAGAGCCCGAGTTGGAGAAGTTGGCCGACGGCCCAACGGCAGAAGCAACCATTGAAAGCTGACGACCTTCCAGACGGGTGAGGCCGGCCGGATTGAAGAAGACCGTGGTGGCGTCCTCAGCAAGCGCAGCGCTCCCGGCTTGCGCATTACCCACGGCAGCCGCCCCGCTCTCTACAAACAGCGAAAACCCGCCGGCGACCGCGGTACTCGCAGCCAGTGCCTGAGTCAAGCCGAACATCGCAACTACCATCGCAGTCCACGCGAGCCGGCTTCCGCTTACCACGTTATCACGCTCCTTAATGTTAGCGTACAGAGTGTCATCGCCCACTACTTAGTATAAACGCGTGTAATTATAGTAGTATCTGACGTATATTGCCTAGAGCTTTTCAATCGACCTTTAGAAAGGTCGTAGCAGGGTGCTAATACCGAAAGGCGTGAATCTCGCTTCTCGTACTCAACCCCAATCTACCACCCTTCACAACCAACACGAGGAGGCGGCGTCCAAGCGCGTCCCCAAGGTCTGCAACAGCGTAGTCGGCCGGTACTCCATCAGTGATGGGTATCTCCCGCATCTCCTGAAATCGAGTTCCATCCCACTTCAGGACGATCAAGTCAGTCGCCTTACTGTCGATCCATCGACCCAGCAGCCGGGCTCCGGCCTCCTTTTCTCGTCGCAGGATGATGTGTGACTCCTCTGCGTCTCCTCTCTTATCAATGAGAATCCGAGGATCTGCTCGGTCCTTGAGAACCGCCGTCTCTCCACTGACTTTATAGCTACCGATAAGATCTCCGATTTGTGAGCGGATTTCAAGAACGGTTCCCCCCTTGAAAGTCATCAGCCGTACTGCTCCATCCCCGCCAGGATCGACGATCATGAATTTCAGCAGCGAGAGATCTGCCGGAATTTCTAGAGCCGGTCCTACCTGAAAGGCCCGTCCATCCCACGTATATCGGTGGATCGGTTGTGTAGTGCGATCCCCAGGTATAACTGTCTGGCCAAAGAGTTCAACGGTTTTGCTATTGGGTGACAGAGGCCGAAGGACCACGTCGACTACCTCCGAGATCGGCTTGAGCTTACCGTCAGCCCACTGAATAACCAGCGCGCGTAAACGATCCCTGTGCGACAGGGTCATAATGACCTCGGCCCCTCCGTCGCCGGTAATATCCATAGCCTCCAGCGTCACCACGCTGTCTTTTTCGCGTAACGGGTATTCCGCAAGAGATCTGAGATGGGAGCCATCGAATCGGAAAGCAAGAAGCCGATCAACCCCTGCCACGAGCAGCTCGCGCTTCCCGTCACCATCCAGATCCGCCACACCAATCGCCGTCATGGAACCGTCAAGCACTGGTTCGAGCACAACATGATCTGACGGCATGGAGGCAACCGGAGGCTTGCCGGATCCTGGAGAGGCAGCGACTGTCGGCTTGCCGGTCTCCGTAGGCGTCATCACGGTTGATGGAGCAGCCGGCGCCGACTGTGGTCCGCGCGACGACGTGTCGCGAGTCATGATACCGGGCTGCACCATCGCACTGGCCAGAACAATCGAGTTGCCGGTCAATGTTGAATAGGCCTGTACATCCAGCGATATACCGTCCGCTGAGGGCGTCAGGCGGCTCAGCAGAAGGATCTGAATCTTTCCCCTGTCCGCGAGTTGCTTGAGAATTGTCGGATCCGTCAACTCCCCTGCCATGAACTCCCTGTCAGTCAACAGCATGGAACGTAACTGTCGGTCCTCAACCAGCTCGAAGCGCCCTGTCCGAACCAGGGCAGCAGCCAGATCCTTCGTCATCGATCGCGCGCTGACTCCGCCGACCCCTCCAACATCGACATTGGGAAATGCTACAATCATCCGCGCCATAGAGACTCTCACCCGATCACCTTTACGGAACCCGGCCTTCTCAGCCTTTTTGATCACGACGGTCTCGGCATACCGCTCGTGAACGTAAAGGACGCGAAGCATGCCAAGATCCTTGTCCAACCTTCCCAGAGTCTCTCCCGTGAGCGGGTGTTTAAACTCTTCCCCTTCACGAAATACGTCGAGTTCCATTCCCTGGACGACGCCTGCTGCCGTTCCGCGATCAATCAGGACCAGATCACCCTCGAAACCGACGATAAGACCCTCGACGCGCGGGAAGGCGGCGGCGAGTCGTTCGGCCACAACCTTGGCGGCTTCAGCAAATCTGCCCTGCTGATCTCGGGCTGAAGGCGCAGTTTTGCCTCGGATAGGAGTTCGCTCCTCACCCACCGCCAACGCGTTGGATGAGGCGGCAAGCGATACGGTAGCAAGAAGGATGAACAGGAGAACGATTCGGGCAATAACAACCGATGGAACAGATCGTCTGCAACCCATAGCGATCCTCCGGCGACTATGCTCTACTGGGCTGCTCAACCAGCTCTATGAGCACACCGTTGCATCCCCTCGGGTGCAGGAAGGCGACCTTCGTACCGCGGGACCCGGGTTTGGGAACGCTATCGATGAGAGGAAACCCGGCCGCGTGGAGCAGCCTGAGCGTCTCGGGAAGATCCTCGACCTCAAGACAGATATGATGGAGGCCTTCGCCTCGTTTCTGGATAAATTTACCCATCGGATTATCGGCGCCGATCCCCTCTACCAGTTCAAGACGGCTCCCACCAAGCTCGAAGAATGCCACCTTTACGCGCTCGTCGGGAAGGGTCTCCATTTGACCACGACTGACCCCAAAAAGCGTCTCAAATAGCCTCGCCGAGGCTTCCGCGTCTTTCACGGCAATAGCAATGTGTTCGATCCGACGTACCATAATATTCCAGCCAGGAGAGCAGTCAGCTATCAGTCATCAGCTATCACCAAAAAGCTGAAAGCTGACTGCTGTGAGCTTCACGCCTGTCATAACGCAACTGACTCGCGATGCTCGCCGAAGACACGCCGCAACACAGTGCAGATCTCTCCGGTGGTCGCGTAGACCTCGACCGCCTCGATCAAGAGCGGCAACAGGTTCTTACTCTCCCTCGCCGCCTCACCCAACGCCTGGAGGATCCATTCCACCCTGCTGTTATCCCGATCGCGTCGAAGACGGCCAAGTAGTGCCTGTTGTTCTCTCTCAAGCGCGGGATCAACAGCAAAAACCGGGATATGGACAGGCTCGGTGGCGGTAAACTCGTTGACCCCTACGACGATGCGCTGCCGCTTCTCTGTGGCCTGTTGCTCCCGGTACGCAGCTTCCTGGATCTCCCGTTGGACAAATCCGAGTTCGATGGCGCGAAGCATCCCCCCCATCGCATCAATCTTGTCAATATAGCCTGACGCTTCCCGCTCGATCCGATCGGTCAGAGTCTCCAGATAGTAAGAGCCGCCGAGCGGGTCGACGGTGTTCGCCACCCCACTCTCATAGGCGATGATCTGCTGAGTCCTGAGCGCAAGACGGACCGCATCTTCGGTAGGAAGTCCCAGCGCCTCATCCCGCGAGTTGGTATGCAACGACTGGACTCCGCCAAGAACCGCCGCGAGAGCCTGCAGCGCGACGCGGACCAGATTGTTTTCGGCCTGCTGCGCGGTGAGGCTTACTCCGGAGGTCTGTGCGTGAAAGCGCAGCATCCACGATCGTGGGTCGCGCGCCTGAAAGCGCTGCCGCATGATCGTTGCCCAGAGACGGCGAGCCGCTCGGAACTTCGCGATCTCTTCCAGGAGATCGTTATGGGCGTTGAAGAAAAAGGAGATCTGGGAACCGATGCGATCCACGTCCAGCCCGGCGGCCATCGCCGCCTCCATATAAGCGACGCCGTCGGCCAGCGTAAAGGCCACTTCCTGGACTGCCGTCGAGCCTGCCTCCCGAATATGGTACCCGCTGACGCTGATGGCATTCCAGCGCGGCAGGTGCTTCGCGCAGTAGGCGACCATGTCGGTCACCAGGCGCATGGACGGTCCGGGCGGAAAGATATAGGTCCCTCGGGCAACATATTCCTTGAGGATATCGTTCTGAATCGTTCCAGCGAGCCGTTCGGACGCAATACCCGCTCGCTTGGCCACCACCACATACATCGCCAGCAGGATGGCAGCGGTGGCATTGATAGTCATAGAGACGCTCACCCGATCGAGCGGAATGCCTCGCAGCAGCGTCTCCATATCGGCCAGCGAGTTGATGGCGACACCCACTCGACCCACCTCACCGACAGCCATCGGATCATCGGCGTCATACCCCAACTGGGTAGGAAGATCGAAGGCGACCGACAGCCCCGTCTGGCCCTGCTCAAGCAAAAAGTGGAACCGCCGGTTGGTCTCCTCCGCTGTTCCATAGCCGGCATACTCCCGCATGGTCCAGAGGCGACTTCGGTACATCGTCGACCGCACCCCACGGGTATACGGATAGCTGCCGGGAAATCCCAGTCGCTCCAAATAGTCATGATCGGCGAGATCCAGGGGAGTATAGAGGCGATTGACGTCGATGCCGGACCCTGTGCGGAACGTGTTCTGCCGCTCGGGTGTCTGCGTAAGGACAGGCTGAAGGGAGTTCGTCTGCCAGCCATCGAACTCGCACTGAAGCTTTTTTAGTCGCTTGTCGTCGTCCATATCGCTTACTCAATCACCACAAGGACGTCGCCTCCGCCAACAGCGGCTCCGTCCTGCACCATGATCTCTTTGACGACCCCAGGTCTGGAGGCCTTCAACTCGTTTTCCATTTTCATCGCCTCGATGACGATCACCCCTTGGCCCGCACTCACCTCTTGCGCCGGCGAGACGAGCAATGCCGCCACCTTACCCGGCATCGGGGCCGTGATCACCTGGCGACCGCTCACGCTCTGGCCTGTCGCGCCGACACTTCTTCTGGGACGACGCCCCTCCTCTTGATATTCGATTCGGTACGTTTCGCCCTCCACCCAGACCGCAAGAACCCCTTCTTCCTCCTCGACCACATCGGCCTCATACGAGCGGCCCATCACAAGAAGCGAGAGAAGGCTGCCGTCAGCAGCGCTGAAATCGACCTCGTAGGTGTGCCCGTTCACCTGAACCGGCACCGGCGATCCTGTGCCCTTCACGGCAAGTTTGTGAATCGTGCCTTGCAGATCAGCGGAGTAGATCATCGTCGTCGCAGCCCGTCCTGACGAGCAGCCAGCTTCCATGAACTGTCGATTCGGCCGCCCTGCAGGACAGACGAGGGAGTTGGGCGCTTCCTGGTGTGAAGATAGAGCGCTCCGGCGATCAGCGCAATATCGGCAAAGGCTCCATTCTCTGGCGTGAGTCCGCTGGCCAGCCAGCTCTCCAGAAATTCCGTATTGATTTGACTCGTCACAAACTGCGAAAGATCGAGCACCTTCCTGTGGAAGGGGATATTGGTTTTTACGCCGAGTATGACATATTCAGCCAGCGCGCGCCGCACCCGCGCTATCGCCTCCCCTCGGTCACGTCCCCAGACGACTAATTTTGAGATCAGGGGATCATAATGAATCGGGACATCGCATCCTTCGTAGATTGCGCTTTCGATCCGAAGACCTGGCCCGCCGGGTGTGCGCAGCGCTCGGATGCGTCCGGGCGACGGCATGAAGTTGTTGAAGGGGTCCTCCGCGTAGATGCGACACTCGATCGCATGACCGCGTAACCGGATCTCATCCTGCCGCACTGAGAGGACCTCGCCTGCGGCAATGCGGATCTGCTCTTTCACCAGATCAAGTCCGGTCACCATTTCAGTGATCGGATGCTCCACCTGCAGTCGCGTGTTCATCTCCAGGAAATAAAAGTTCTTGGACGGATCGACCAGGAACTCCATCGTCCCGACGTTCGTGTAATCTGCGGCCCTGGCCACCCTCACCGCGGCCTCTCCCATACGACGTCTCAGTTCAGGGTCGACAAAAGGCGATGGCGATTCCTCGATAACCTTCTGGTGGCGCCGCTGTAGCGAGCATTCACGCTCCCCAAGGTACACTACATTGCCCTGCGTATCGGCCATCACCTGGATCTCGATGTGGCGAGCGGCGCCCACATACCGCTCCACATAGATGGCCGCATTGCCGAACGCGGCGGACGCTTCAGAGCGGGTCGCGCGGATAGCGCTCGCAAGCATCGCCTCGGTTGAGACGATTCGCATCCCTTTCCCGCCCCCTCCGGCTGAAGCCTTAATGACGATAGGCAGACCGATCTCTCGGACGGCCTGAACCACCTCAAGATCAGTGAGATCTCGGGTCGTACCCGGGACAACCGGGACACCGGCCTGGCTCGCCAGCCTCCGACCCGAAGTCTTGCCGCCCACGGCGCGGATCGCATGCGAGGAGGGGCCGATAAATATCAGTCCTTCTTCCTCGCACCGCATGGCGAACTCCGCATTCTCCGACAAAAAGCCGTATCCCGGATGAATAGCGGTCGCGCCGGCCAGCTTCGCCGTCTCGATGATCCGATCAATCTTGAGATAACTCTGGGGGGAAGGGGCCGGTCCGATCAGGTACGCCTCGTCGGCCAGCCT
>JACPQW010000103.1 GCA_016190285.1 Candidatus Methylomirabilis oxygeniifera | reverse complement strand
TACCAGGACGCATGTGTCAGGGCCGTCCAGCCATCCGTATCTCTCGCGTTCACATCGGCGCCTTCAGCCAGCAGGCGCTTGACTTTTTCGATGTCTCCGGACTTCGACGCCTCGATGAGCCTATCGACAGGCTTCCCACTACCCTCAAATAATGAGCTAAGGAAACCCATAGAACCCCCTCCCTTCGAAAAAAGCTGTCAGCAATCAGCGCTCAAAGCAGGTGTTTAAGCTGAAGGCTGAAGCATCCTAAAAACCTTCAGCCTCTTACGTCAGGGGCTGATCGCTGAACGCTGATCGCTTCTTTGCATCTCAGTGCGCCCCGTGTCTCTCAAGCAGCTCCACAACGTCTTCATACCCATGCCAATGCGCATACTCCAGGGCCGTCCCGCCATCATTCGCCTTAACGTTCACATCGGCACCGCGATTAAGCAGCAGTTCTACGACCTTTGCATGTCCTTTCCCGGACGCATACATCAGGGCCGTGACGCTATTATTATCCCTCACATTCAGATCGGCGCCCTGCCCGAGCAGCAGCTCTGCGACCCCGAAATGCCCGTTCATGGCCGCACGCATCAGCGCCGTCCCGGCGTCTCTATTCGTCACATGCACATCCGCGCCTTGCTTGAGCAGCCGCTCTACAATCCCGGTATGCCCCTTCCCAGACGCATACATCAGGACCGTCCAGCCGCTCTTGTCATAGGCATTGACATCGGCACCCTTACTAATCAGCAGATCTACCACCTCGGCATACCCTTCCGCAGAGGCCATCATCAGGACCGTCCGACCATTACCGGCTCTGGCGTTGATATCGGCGCCTTTCGTGAGCAGCAGCTCTGCAACCTTCGCATGCCCATTCTCAGACGCATACATGAGGGGCGTAAAGCTATCGTTATCTTTCGTGTTGACATCGGCGCCCTTGTTGAGTAGCAGTTCTGTAATCTCAGAATGCCCATGCCAGGACGCGCGTATCAGGGCGGTCCCGCCATTATTATCCTTCGCATTCACATCGGCGCCCTTATCGAGCAGCAGTTCTGCAACGTTGGTATGCCCCTGCCAGGACGCATGCATCAGAGGTGTCCAACCCTCGCGATCCTTCGCATTCACATCGGCGCCGTCAGCCAACAGGCGCTTGACTTTATCGGCCTCTCCGGATTGAGACGCCGCGATGAGCTTTGCGCCATGCTTGCCACCACCCTCAAATAGTGAGCCGAATAAACCCATATGCCCTCCTTTCGTAGACAAGAGCTGTCAGCGGTCAGCACCAGGCTGAAGGCCGAAGGTCAATAGGCTGAAGGTGGAAGATTGTGAGGATCCTTCAACCTTCAGTCTTCAGCCTATACCCCTATCTCTTGATCGCTGAACGCTGATCGCTGCGTCCAACCTTAGCTCGCTCCGTACTGTTTCAACAGTTCACACATCTTCGTATGCCCATTCAAAGTCGCCCGCATCAGGGCAGTTCCGCCCTCAATGTCCAGCGCGTTCAGGTCTGCGCCGCGATTGAGCAAGAGCTCTGCAAGCCTGGTATGTCCATGTGCCGCAGCCCGTATCAGCGCCGTCCAGCCATGTTGATCCCGCGCGTTCAGGTCTGCGCCGCGATTGAGCAAGAGCTCTGCAACCTCGGCATGTCCATGTGCCGCAGCCCGTATCAACGCTGTCCTGCTATATTGATCCCGCGCGTTCAGGTCTGCGCCGCGATTGAGCAAGAGCTCTGCAACCTCGGCATGTCCATGCGCAGCCGCCTGTATCAACGCTGTCCCGTCATGTTGATCCCGCGCGTTCACATCCGCACCCCTATTGAGCAAGAGTTCTGCAATCCTGGTATGTCCGTTCAACGACGCGCGCATGAGGGCTGTTAATCCAAACTTGTCTTTCGCATCGATGACAGCCCCGGCATTGAGCAGCATCTCTATCACCCCGAAACGGCCATTCCACGCCGCACGCATCAGTGCACTGAAACTATCTTTATCCTTCACATTGACCTCAGCGCCTCTAGTGAGCAGCATCTCCACGATTCTGATATGCTCTCTCCAGGCCGCTCGTATCAATGCCGTTCCGCCATTCTTATCCTTCGCATTCACATCAGCGCCTTTATCGAGGAGGAGCTCTGCAACCTCGGTCTGCCCACAGAAGGACGCATGTATCAGGGCTGTCCAGCCATCCCCATCCATCGCATTCACATCGGCGCCTTCAGCCAACAGGTGTTTCGCTGTGTCGCTATCTCCGGATTTGGACGCCTCGATGAGCCTTTTACCGCGCTTCCCACCACTCCCAAATAATGAGCTCAGGAAACCCATACAACCTCCCCCCTAGAAACAAGCTTTCAGCAGTCAGCGCCAGGCTGAAGGCCGAAGGTAAATAGGCTGAAGGTGGAAGATTGTGAGGATCCTTCAGCCTTCAGTCTTCAGCCTATACTCCTATCTCTTGATCGCTGAAAGCTGATCGCTGCGTCCAATCTTAGTGTGCCCCATGTTTTTCCAGTAGTTCAGCGATCTTAGAAAGCTTATTGTTAGACGCATACATCCAGGCGGTCGCATTCATATTATCCTTCGCATTCACATCAGCGCCTTTATTGAGCAACAGCTCTGCCACCCTGATATGCCCATGCCAGGAGGCACGTATCAGGGCGGTCGCGCGGTTGTTGTCTCTCGCGTTTACGTCAGCGCCGTGATTGAGCAACAGCCCTACGACCCCAGCCTGCCCATGCCAAGCTGCCCGTATTAAGGCGGTCGCGCCATCTCCCGCCTTTGCGTCCACATCAACACCTCGGGTGAGCAGCAGTCCAACAACCGTGGAATGCCCTTTCTCGGACGCGCGTATCAAGGCGGTCGCGCCATTCAAGGCCTTCGCGTTTACCTCAGCACCCCGATTGAGCAGCAGTTCTGCAACCTTGGCGTGTCCATACCAGGAGGCGTGCATCAGGGCGGTCCAGCCATGTTGATCCCTGGCGTTCATATCAGCACCATTATTGAGCAGTAACTCTATCACCTCAGTGTGCCCATTCTCAGACGCATACATCAGAGCGGTCACGCCATCTTTATCACCCACGTGCACGTCAGCGCCTTCAGTCAGCAGGCGCTTGACTTTTTCGATATCTCCGGACTTCGACGCCTCGATAAGCTTTTCAACAGGCTTCTCATCATGTTCAAATAATGCGCTAAAGAAACCCATATAACCTCCCGTTAAATCTCAGCCCATCTATCCCATCCCGCAAACGGCTGCGGTCGATCCCCTGTCAGGACACCGGATTCGAGACGGCCGCCCCAAACTCTGAGACCCTACAGAAAGGGTCCGTAACGATCAAGTATACCGTCTAGCAAGACATTTCCAATGTGTGAAATCCGGCGCCGCGCTCTCAGGACGCACCGGATCTCTCCAGCAGTTCAGCAACCTTGGAATGTCCATGAGAAGATGCATACATCCGGGCCGTCTGACGAGTATGATCCTTCACATGTATGTCGGCGCCGTGCTGAAGCAGTAGCGCGACAATTCTAAAACGCCCTCTCTCAGACGCACGTATCAAGGCCGTCCCATCCTTCTGATCCTTCGCATTCGCATTCGCGCCATGCTTCAGCAGCAACGCGACTACTCCGGAATGGCCTCTCCAAGACGCGCGGATCAGGGCAGTCGCGCCACTATGATCATTCGCATTGACGTCAGCGCCGTACTTGCGCAGCAGTTCTACCGCTCCGGAATGTCCATTCCAAGCCGCACGCATCAGGGCGGTCCAGCCATCTTTATCTTTCACATTAACGTCAGCGCCGTGCTTGCGCAGCAGTTCTACCACCCCGGAACGTCCATGCCCGGCGGCATGCATCAGGGCGGTCCAGCCATCTTTATCTTTCACATTAACGTCAGCGCCCTGCTTAAGCAGCCATTCTACGATCTCGGAATGCCCATGCCTGGCGGCATGCATCAGAACCGTCAAGCCATCTTTATCTTTCACATTAACGTCAGCGCCCTGCTTAAGCAGCCATTCTACGATCTCGGAATGCCCTTTCCAAGACGCACGCATCAGGGCAGTCCAGCCGTTATGGTCCTTCGCGTTCACGTCAGCGCCGTGCTTCAACAGCAGTTCTGCAATCTTGGAACGCCCATGCCAGATCGCATGCATCAGGGCGGTCCAGCCATGTTTATCACGCGCGTTTGCATCAACGCCTTCAGCTAACAGGCGCTTGACCGTTTCCGCGGTTCCGGATTTAGACGCCTCGATGAGCCTTTTACCGGATTTCCCACCGCCCTCAAATAATGCGCTGAAAAAACCCATATGCCCTCCCTTTTACTTCCTTACATCTGTTCGTTCATCCGCCCGCTGAAGCGTACCACCGTGACACCTGTCTCTCGTGGACATCGAGAATATCGAGTATGAACACGTTGGTCCACCGCTTCCGACACCGCGAGCTACCGCACTATCTGAGCCCTGTTTCGGATACACAATAATACACAGAAGGTGGTCATCGCAATGGCCGAAGCCAAGAGATAGATCAGCCGATAGCCGAACTGTTCCGCGATAATTCCGAAAGTGAACGATGCAAGGGCATGGCCCAGCAACATAGCGGTGCTGAAAGCGCCCAAGGAGCGTCCGCGCCCCTCCGACTCCGCCAGATCGATTGTGTAGGCGCTCAGGGCCGGGAACAGCAAGCCGTGAGCCATTCCGGTCAGCGTTCCGATTAACAGCAGACCAATCGGAGACATGAGCCAGACAAGACCTAGGGTGCCGGATGCTATAAGCAGCAGGGCGGGAAGAATCACGCGCTGACGCCCCCATCGATCAGACAGCTTGCCGCACGCTAATCGGATACCGACGGCCGCCACGCTGTATGCGACATAGAACCCGCCGATCCGCGATAACCCCATCTGCATCGCGTAGGTCGGCAAAAATACGAACACCGCGCCGGCAACCAGACCAAAAACCAGCGAGAGGA
Source organism: Candidatus Methylomirabilis oxygeniifera (assembly GCA_016190285.1). Classification (GTDB taxonomy): domain Bacteria; phylum Methylomirabilota; class Methylomirabilia; order Methylomirabilales; family Methylomirabilaceae; genus Methylomirabilis; species Methylomirabilis oxyfera_D. Next base: position 2,877 of record JACPQW010000103.1, on the reverse strand, counting down.
GAATCGGCGGAAGAATACGCGCGGATGGGATTAAGAAAGCCAGGCCTGAAGAGACAGTTCCTGACGACGTCGATGACAGGTTGCGGAACGTCAGGCTTGTCAGAAGACAGGCCGCTGCAGCAACAGCGGCAGCGAAGAAGAAAACTGAATATCCTGCGCGATGGATCACCTGCTCCCCGATGGCGGGGGAGAGCGCAATCGTAATGAGTCCGGAGATCCCGAAAAGGCCTACCGCCTCCCCGCGACGGCTCGACGGAACCATTTCAGATACCAGCGTCAGATTCGCGATATAGAAGGTAGAGTACCCCATGCCCTGGAGGATACGAAAGAGTACGAATCGCGCATCCAGGTGGGTCGAAAACGCAAAACCGATCGAGGCCAGCATCCCCAATGCCGATCCCACCAGTAGGAATCGTTTGCGTCCGAAGCGGTCAATAAGGACCCCGGCCACCGGCTGTCCAAGAATGGCCGTCAGACTGTAGCTGCCCATGATCCAACCGATCTGCGATTCGGTTCCCCCAAGCGTCTTGATATACAGGGGCAGCAGACTGAAAGCGTTAAGGCTCGTGAAAAAGAAAAAATTAGAAAGAGAGGCCACAAAAAAGTTGAAGCTGGGAATCGTATCATCAATAGAGCGATCCCGCGCCCGACGGGTCGGGCTCGACAACATTACGACGTGACTCTTGTCTGATCGATCCATCTATGTACAGTCAGCCCCCTATCTTTCTCCTTGTGCATCGCTGAAATATATCGTATACATACGTCGAGTCAAGATCGTTCATTCGCCCGCGTGAGTTCCTGACCAGGACGCAAGGATAACCAGAGACGCACAGCCAGCCGGTTACCCAAAAGGAGGGATGCGCGATGACAACCACGGCGTATGTCCTGATCGAAGGCGCGTCGGATCAGACGGCCAACATCGTCAAAGCGTTACAGAAGATAAAAGGAGTAAAGTCGGCGCATGCCGTTACCGGGCCCTACGACGTCATCGCGTGTGTTGAGGCCACTGATGTCGGCACGGTCGGGTCGGTTGTCCTCTCGAAAATCCGCACCTTGAAGGGTGTGGCTAGGACGGTCACCTGCGTCGCTGTCTAAGATAGCCGCGTAGTCTGACGCGTCATTTCTTTGATCCGGCGAATCCCATTGCCAAAGCGATCAGGGTTCGGACCATCGCCCCTGTCCCTCCCTTTACCTGATACCCGGAGTCCTTCTCGGTCTGCGCGGTCCCCGCGATGTCCAGGTGCACCCACGGGGTCTTCCCGACAAAGTGCGCCAGCAGCTTCGCACCGGTGATCGGCCCGGCCTTCCTGCCGCCGATGTTCTTCATGTCGGCGCAGTCGCTCTTGATCTGTTCGCCGTACTCGTCATCCATAGGCAGTTCCCAGATCTTCTCGCCGGCCGCCTCGCTGGCGTTTTTCATCTGCCGCATCAACTCTGCATCATTGGTAAACGCGCCGGTCCTGACCGACCCGAGGGCGATGATGCAGGCCCCCGTCAATGTCGCCACGTCAACGAGATGGGTGAGGCCCCTGTCGCAGGCGTAACACAAGGCATCAGCCAGGATCAGGCGACCTTCAGCGTCGGTATTAATCACCTCGATCGTCTTGCCGTTCATGGTCTTGACGATATCGCCGGGGCGCTGGGCTGTCCCGCTGGGCATGTTCTCCGTCGCAGGCACGATGGCCGTCACATCCACCGGCAGCTTGAGCGCCGCGATCCCTTTGATGGCCGCGAGGACCGCCGCCCCGCCGGCCATGTCGCCCTTCATCGCCTCCATCCCCTCGCTCGGCTTGATAGAAATTCCTCCGGAATCAAATGTGATCCCTTTGCCCACCAGACCGAGGCGTGGACCGGCCCCCTTCCCTTTTCTCCCCTTGTAGCTGACCTCAATGAGCTTCGGGAGTTCCTGGCTCCCCTGCGCCACCCCCAGCAGCGCCCCCATGCCAAGCCTCTTCATATCGGCGCGCTCCAGGATCTTGACGGTGAGCCCCGGTCCGCTCGCCATCTTCTTGGCTCGTGCCGCCAGTTCGGAAGGGGTCAGCGTATTTGCCGGCTCATTCACTAAATCACGGGCGAAGCTCACAGCCTCGGCCAGGATCCGGCCGCGACGCACCCCCTCTTTCATCGTAGCAACCTTGGCGTTGTCGCGCTCCAGCAACGTCAGCTTTTGAACGACCTTCTCCCCGTTCTCGTCCGGTTTCTTGTATTTGTCAAAGCGATAGAGGCCCAACAATGCCCCTTCAGTGACCGCACATGCCGCCTGGCCGGCCTCCAACCCTCCGGTCCCGGCGCCATGAACGGCGGACCCTACCGTCCGTGCCCCTGCTCCGCGCAGATGACGCATCGCCTCTGCTGAGGCCGTGCGCGCCCGATCAAGTGTAAACTCCTCCTGCTTGCCCAACCCAATGACCAGGACCCGACTCACTGGAAGCTGCCCGTTGGTATGCAACAAGAGCCGCTCATGCAGTTTCCCTTTGAACTCCTGCCGGCGGATGGCGGCGGTGATCGACCCCCCGATCGCCTGGTCCACCGCTCCCGTGGCCCCTTCGGGGCGCTGCACCCCTTCGAAGAGATTGACGATCAGCGCATCTCCTTCGTAGGACAGTAGATCCTGTACCTTGAGCTCTATCTTCACTCGATCACTCCTTTCAACGGCTCCGCCCACCGCGGGGGCGCAAAAATAGAGGGATGGCGACTGCCACCCCTCTCTCCATTCGTGTCACCGTCCGGAACACTATCCGCTCAGTGATTCTCGACCCCTCCATTTTCCCGCACCAGCGCTCATGGGCGGGTTGAAACCCGCCCCCACTACGACAAACCGATCAGCTCATCCACGCGCGGATCCCAGGGCTTGAAGGGATCCTTACAGAGGATGGT
>JACPQW010000101.1 GCA_016190285.1 Candidatus Methylomirabilis oxygeniifera | reverse complement strand
GATTCGCTCGGCAATCACATGGTCACTGGGCAGATGAATGCTTACGCTCGAACGGCTGGCCTGCTCCATCGTCTCCTGCGCGATCCTCAGTCCGTCGGCCTCCACCCGAGAGCTTCCCACCTCTTGCCCTTGAGCCTTCAGGAACGTATAGGCCATGCCCCCGCCGATCAGGAAACTGTCCACCTTCGGGAGTAGATTGGCGAGAACCCCGATCTTATCCGACACCTTGGCGCCGCCAAGGATGGCGATAAAGGGGCGCTTCGGCGAGTCAAGTAACGCCCCGAGCTGCTTGAGCTCTGTCTGCATGAGAAAACCGCATGCCGATTGCTTGACGAATCGTGTCACACCGACCGTCGAGGCGTGGGCGCGGTGTGCCGTACCGAAGGCGTCGTTAACGTACAGGTCGCACAGCCCCGCCAGCGCTCCGGAGAACGCTTCGTCGTTCTTTTCTTCCTCCGGATGAAAGCGGCAGTTCTCCAGCATCAGCACGTCGCCGGGTCCCATCCTGTCGATCCGGGCCTTCACCTCCAGTCCTACGCAATCCTCCGCCATCTGGACCGGACCCCCTAGCAATGCAGCCAGCCTCCCAGCGACCGGCCTGAGGCTGAACTTCGGGTTGGGTCCGCCCTTTGGCCGGCCGAGGTGGGAGATGAGCAAGACCTTCGCGCCATGTTGGGTCGCGTAGCTGATGGTCGGAAGGGCCGCGCGGATACGCGTGTCGTCGGTGATTGTCCCTTGTTCGTCGATCGGGACGTTAAAATCGACGCGAATCAGAAGCCGTCTTCCTGAGAGTTCCAGGTCATCAATACACAGTTTAGTCATGGTATTCCTCACACTGTACGAGGAAGAGTATACGATGCGCGTCGGACATCAAATGTACGGACGGGATTCAACCCACCCGTACGTCGAATGATCTATTATCGCGTGGCGATAAACTTGATCAGGTCGCGAACTCGGCAGGAATAGCCCCACTCGTTGTCGTACCAGGACAGGACCTTGACGAGAGTACCATCGACGACCGAGGTCGAAAGGCTGTCAACAATCGACGAAAGCGGATTGCCATTGAAATCGGAGGAAACCAACGGCTCCTCGCAGTAACCAAGAATCCCTTTCAACTCTCCCTCGGCGGCCTTCCGAAGGGCTGCATTCACCTCTGCGACAGTGACGACCCGCTCGGTCTCCGCCACAAGATCGACCAGCGATACATTCGGCGTCGGAACGCGGATGGCAAGCCCGTGCATCTTACCCTGTAGCGCAGGAAGCACCAGACCGACCGCTTTGGCCGCCCCGGTGCTGGTTGGAATCTGGGAGAGAGCGGCAGCCCTCGCCCGGCGGAGATCGGAATGCGGCAGATCAAGGATCTGCTGGTCATTCGTATAGGAATGGATGGTGGTGACGAGGCCATGGCGTATCCCGAAGTTCTCCATGACGACCTTCGCGATGGGGGCGAGGCAGTTGGTCGTACAGGACGCATTGCTGATGACCGCGTGCTTCGCCGGATCGTACATGGTCTCATTGACACCCAGCACGATCGTAATATCCGGATCCTTCGCCGGCGCTGAGATGATGACCTTCTGCGCCCCGGCCTGCAGATGCTTGCTCGCACCGGCTTTGTCGGTGAAGCGTCCGGTCGATTCCACGACGACCTGTACACCCAAGTCTTTCCAGGGAAGCGCTGCCGGGTCCCGCTGAGCAAACACCTTGATCTCACGGCCGTCCACGACGATCGCGTTCTCCTTCGCCGTGACCTCCGCCTGAAGCACCCCATGGACAGAATCGTACTTCAACAGGTGCGCGAGCGTTTTGGCGTCGGTGATGTCATTGACCGCAATGAACTCCAACTCCTGATCTTCCAGCGCCGCCCGAAACGCGTTTCGACCGATGCGACCGAATCCGTTGATCGCAGCCTTAATCGCCATTCCTCTCTTCTCCTTCTTCAGGTGACACAACGATGACGGTTATTCCAATGGACCCACAAGCGAGCACAAGGTACTCAGTTAGAAGGCAAATCAGCCCCTTTTTATAGCGCCCCTGCTCCTAAATGTCAATCCCTTTGGGTCAACCTCTTTGGAATTTTTTGCTCACTCCCCCTCGCTCCTCCGGTCTATCGAATAACCGCTCCACTCACGTCACTGATCCGGGTGGACTCCACTCGGATCAATAGCCTCTTCGGCCTTTATGACGCCCGGTCAGACCGGTGGGATGTGCGGCGTCTTGGCACTTCGCATATTGGGCCGGATCGTTCTTCACGCTCGCGCACGGGTCTTGCTGACTCTGCGGCGCAGGCGCGGCAGTCGACTTGGTCCCTTTGCTCTTACTCTTGCTCTTTCCACTGCCCCCCATACTCTCAGATGACTTGCTCTTCGAATCCTCGACAGTGGTCTCAGCCCATGAGATCGAGGTCAGCGCCACAAGCAGACTGACAGCAACGCCGGCAACGAACAGTCGTTTCATTTGGAGTGTCCTCCCTTCTTTGGATAGGTGGGTTGCAATGCTCGTTCGTTCAGTTCAGAAGCCGATGCGCGGATGGTATCTTACCGGTCCCTCACGGCTGCACCACCTCCCCTCTCGCTCGCAAGCGCCGACACGTACCCCCGTTCACGAGACGGGTTATTTAAGCCATATTTTTTGGCTTCTGGCAAGTCATATCGACAGAGGCGAGGTCGGTATTCGCGCGATCATTCGACCCTGGCGAGGGTGTAGACCCCAACCTCTGCGGCGCCGGCAGCGAGGAGAGCTTTGGCGCACTCACCGGCGGTTGCGCCGGTTGTGAACACATCGTCAATAAGCAGGAGCCTCCTGTCCTTCACTCGATCAGGCTGCATGACGGCAAAGGCGCCCTTGACGTTATCCTCTCGCTCTCGTCGACCCCCACTTTGGGCTTCCGTCGCTCGGACCCGTCCCAGCAAGCGCTCACTAACATCAAGGCCGAGGCCGCGTCCGACCTCCCTCGCCAACAGCGCTGCCTGGTTAAAGCCTCGCGCGCTCTGTCGTCCAGGATGGAGCGGAACAGGAATCAGCACATCAAACCGACGGGGATCAAAGAACCGTCCGGCCGCCTCAACCATCAGACGACCCAGATGACGGGCGAACATGGGACGGCCGCCATACTTGAACAGGAGGATGGCCTGGCGCATCGTCCCGCCTGCCTGTGCGTCTCCGCACGCAGACAGGTCGGCTTCGTACAATGCGGCGGCTCTCGCCATGGCGAACGGCGGCAATCGCTCCCGGCACGATCCGCACAGGTGATCAGGACTGGCTTCGAGGCGCTTCGGTGAGGCGAATGGCCTGCCGCAGCGAGGGCAAAACGGTTCGGTAACGGGCCGAATCTTAAGCCAGCAGCGGCCACAGATGAGGGAACGGCGAGCGGCATCCAGGGGTTGATGGCACACTCGGCAGGGGGAGGGAAAGATAAGATGAAAAAAGGCCGCCAGTAGCTCTTTTAGGTCCGTTCCTCTTCCTCCTGGCAGGCAATACAATATCGGGCGAACGGCAACGCATCAAGCCGCTTCTCGCTGATCGGCTCACCGCATCGTTCGCATTCACCGTACTTCTTCAGTCGCATCTTCTCCAGAGCGGCATCTACCTGCTTCAGCAACTGGCGCTCGGTGTCACTAATGGAGAGCAGAAATTCCTTCGTATAGGCGGTTGTAGCTTGATCAGCGATATCCTGCGTACCATCGCTTCCGCCCTCCAGATTGTTTACACGCTTCTCCCGCACTGTGTTAATCAACGCACGTCGCTTCTGCAACAGCTTTTCCTTTAACCGTTCCAGCAAAGCTGCCCTCAACGGCATCCCCATCACCTCCCTGCCTGTGTATGGCCGTACGCAGACAGGCCATTCCAGCGATAAGAAAGGCACAAGCTGTCAGTCATCCGGTCAGCCTCAGACTAACGTGATGTGCGCACTCTATAAGACCACCACCGCGTGTATTCACGCAGCTACTGAAAGCTGACCGATGACGGCTAACCACTGATAAAAAAAAGCGGGGCCCATATGCCCTCCGCTTTACGGGTATCGGCTTCATTGTCGCAACTTATCTCAGGGAAACCGACGATCCGCCCTGAACCAGCTCCCGTTTCGGCGCGTCAGCCCACAACCCCTCCAAATCATAGTACTGTCGCATCTCTTCGTCGAAAATATGAATGATTACATCACTGTAGTCAAGAAGAATCCAGCGGGACTCGAGGTCACCCTCCCGATGAGACAACCGAACGTGTACTTCCCGAAGTTGCTCCTCAATCCGTTCGGCAATGGCCCGGACCTGCCGGGCCGAGGGGGCACTCACAATAAGAAAATGGTCGGTAAAGGAGCAGAGACCCCGGAGGTCAAGGTGCACGAGAGAGGCAGGCTTTACCTCCAAGGCTGCCGCGACTGCAAGCTGCAACAGCGTATCGGTATCGATCCGCCCGCTCGTGTCGGTAGACAATACAGGTCGTTCGGGTGAGCTCACGTCGAAGTCTCGCATCAGTCTATGGGCCTTTTCGTCCGGGTTGATACAGGCGATTCTTGCCTATATATGCGGCTACCGTATCGGTCACCAGATGTCGAATACTCCTCCCCTCCTTCATCAGTTGCCGGATCTCGCTGGAGGAGATATCCAACGAAACCACTTCAACTAATAGAACCAGGCGGGATTCACCGTGTGCCATTGCGGTTTCCCGCGTGATCTCAGAGATCTTCATATATTTAAATCTGGGATCCCCTAAGAGATGCCGCTGCTCAGGCGTCATCGAGCGTTCTACTTCATCAAGCCGCCAGCCGGGACGGGCAGTGACGATCACCTGCGCCAGTGACAGCAACTCCCGCGCGTCTTTCCATGTGGCGATGTCAAGGAACGCATCGACCCCCATGATGAAGTAGATGGTGCTCTCATCCCCATAGAGCTTTCGAAACTCTCGCAGCGTCTCAACTGAATAGGATCGACCCGGTCGGCTCAGTTCAATCGGGGAGACACTGAAGTACGGCGTGTAGACCGTCGCCAG
>JACPQW010000098.1 GCA_016190285.1 Candidatus Methylomirabilis oxygeniifera | reverse complement strand
TAGTGGGAAGCCTGTCGATAGGCTCATCGAGGCGTCGAAGTCCGGAGACATCGAAAAAGTCAAGCGCCTGCTGGCTGAAGGCGCCGATGTGAACGCGAGAGATACGGATGGCTGGACGGCCCTGACACATGCGTCCTGGTATGGGCATGCCCCGGTTGTTGAGTTGCTGCTGAATAAAGGCGCCGATGTGCATGTGAGAGATAACAAAGGCTTTGTGGTTTTGATCCATGCGTCTTGGAGGGGGCATGTGGAGGTTGTTGAGTTGCTGCTGAATAAAGGCGCCGATGTGCATGTGAGGAATGAAGATGGCGGGATAGCCCTGATGCGTGCGTCTGAGAAAGGGCATGCCCCGGTTGTTGAGCTGCTGCTGAATAAAGGTGCCGATGTCAACGTGAGGGATCAGAATGGCTGGACTTCCCTGATGCGAGCGTCCTGGTCTGGGCATGCCCCGGTTGTTGAGCTGCTGCTGAATAAAGGTGCCGATGTCAACGTGAGGGATCAGAATGGCGGAACACCCCTGATGCATGCGTCCAAGCACGGGTATGCCGGGATTGTCGAGCTGTTCCTGAATCATGGCGCTGATGTGAATGCCAAGGCGGGTAGTGGCGTGACCGCCCTGATGTATGCATCGGAGTATGGGTATGCCGGGATTGTCGAGCGGCTCCTGAATCAAGGCGCTGATGTGAATGCCAAGGGGGATAATGGCGCGACCGCCCTGATGCTGGCGTCTGGGAATGGGCATGCCGGGTGTGTCGAGCGGCTCCTGAATCAAGGCGCTGACGTGAAGGCGAAGGATTATAATCGCCGGACGGCCATGATATATGCCACTTCTAACGGGCATACTAAGGTGGCTGAGCTGTTGCAGAAGCACGAGGCGCATCAAGATTGAAAGAAACGTTCAGCGTTCAGCAATCAAGAGAAAGGAGTTATAGGCTGAAGACTGAAGGCTAAAGGATCCTTACAATCTTCTACCTTCAGCCTGTTGACCTTCGGCCTTCAGCCTGGTGCTGATCGCTGACAGGCATCTTCCGAGAAAGGAGGTACTATGGGTTTCTTCGGCTCATTATTTGGTGGGGAAGGTGGGAAGTCGGCTGCTAACCTGATCGATGCGGCCAAATATGGAGAGGTGGATAAAGTCAAGAGCCTGTTAGCTGAAGGCGCTGATGTGAACGCGAGAGATCTGGATGGTTGGACGGCTCTGATGCGTGCATCCTGGCGTGGGGATGTGGGGATTGCAGAGCTGCTGCTCAATAAGGGCGCTGATGTGAATGCGGGTGATAAACAGAACTGGACAGCCCTGATGCATGCGTCTGAGAATGGGCATCCAGAGATTGCAAAGCTGTTGCTCAGTAAGAACGCCGATGTGAATGTCAGGGCGAGCAATGGCGCAACGACCCTGATCATCGCGTCTGCCAACGGGCATACCGAGATCGTCAAGCTGCTGCTCGATAAGGGGGCCGAAGTGAACGTGCAGGCGAATGATGGCGGGACGGCTCTGATGCGTTCGGCTGCGAACGGGCATACCGAGATTGTCACACTGCTGCTCAATAAAGGCGCGGATGTCAACATCAGGGATCGAAAAGGCGAGACGCCGCTGATGCGTACCGCTGCGGAAGGGCAGTTGGGGCTTGTCACGATGCTGCTGGAGAAGGGGGCCGATGTGAACGCGCAGGCGATTAAAGGCGAGACGGCCCTGATGTATGCGGCGTGGTATGGGCGTATGGGGGTTGTCAAGCTGCTGCTCAGTCACGGCGCTGATGTACATCTTAGGGATAGCAACAAAGGTGAGAACGCCCGAGGGTATGCGTACGGGAACGGACATGAGGACATCGCGCTGCTGCTGGAGAAGCATGCGGCGCAATGAGACAAGGCCGCCGTATTTCCAACATCGTCAGCCAGTCCGAGTACAAGGGTTCCGCCCTGCGCGGCGGCTTCGGCTAGGTCTTTGGGAAGGTCGGCTGTATCGCTCGTCACGACGACTGCTCGTCCTGCCTGCTGAACGGAGCCAACCCCATACGCTTACATCCGCGCGGTTCGCATGTCTATCGGCTCTTCTGTTTCTTTGCCGGTCACGATGTTATCGTCCTGATCCACATAACCCCCCGCCGAAAGGCGGGGACATGTAGGAGCCTTCATTCATGATCAGAATGGTGTCCGTTTTCATCGGTCTGGCGCTGGGTGTGGTCTTCATTGCGGGGTGCGAGAAACGCGAGATGCATGTCAAGACCGTCAATGTCAGCGCGTCAACCATTTACTGTCGCTTCGATCCCTCTTGTGCGGTAAACAGTACCGACAGCAGTACGACGCCTATTCCGATGCAGGCTGGGGGGACCGCGTTGCTCCACTCCCGCACCTTCACGGGCAAACCCGGGACGCCGGCGAGCGGCCTGTACGGATACGAGTACCGGCTGGATCTCGAAAGGGCTGTTGAGACTATGGTTGATGTCGACGGTGTGGCGACCAAGCATAGGCCGTGTTTACTGACCATGACGCTTGAGTTTGGTCCGATCGTCGATACCCTGGATTACGATGGTGATGGGAAGGCCGGTGATTTGGTGTATGTCATCACGAGCGGCGGTCCGGGAACGATCAAGCTCGGAATGGTCCACAGGTGGCGCAACAAGCTCATTGTGAACTTCGACTCTCCCGTCTGCGTCGGACCGCCCGGTGGCCAAGGCCATAGCAGCTACCTCTTTGGCCTGGTCTCCACGCAGCCCCCGACGTCCGTCGAAGCCACGGTCAAGGAGACGGCCGGCTTAGCCGCGGCGCCGGTGAAATACGAGCAACTTCCACGGGCGGCAAAACTCGAGCAATATCCATATTACAACGTGCCGGTCCGCGGACCCCGGATCGGTCCGACGTAGCAGCCGGGGCGTTCCGGAAGTCTGTAAGGTCAATCTTGAGCGCTCGGAGCAATACCGCATGCGCCTGCGGTGTACCCATGGGGATGAAAGTTTGTCGTGAGACCGTGCCCCTCGCTGGCTTGTCATTGCGAGCGACCAACGGGAGCGCGGCAATCTCATCGTACTTGACGCTGCAAAAACGGTGAGATTGCTTCGGTCCCCTTCGCTTTGCTCTGGGTCCCTCGCAATGACCGCTGAGGGGGACTTTCTAAGCAATGACGGACCGGGTTCAAAGTGGTGGTGAGGAGCGGGGCCTGTGGCTGCATTCTTTACGCGGAATCAGGGATGGTGAGATTCGTGAGGACGGGTGGAGACACCGAGAAATGTGAGAAAGGCGTGACAGATCGGTGAGCGCGAGCGGTGGCGGTGGGTAATGAGGTAGAAGGGTCTGGTCAGCTTAAGGCCTGCGACAGGAATAGCGTAGAGTTCGCGGCAGTTGATGTCGCTCGCGACAGCGAGTTTCGAGATGATGGCGATACCTCCGCCTGCCTTGACCGCTTGCCGGATCGCCTCGTTGCTGCCCATCTCCCCGATCACCTTGAACGCGTCGATCGACAAATTACGACGCTCCAGGGCCTGCTCCATAATCTTGCGCGTTCCCGAGCCGCGTTCTCGTATGAGAAACGGCTGGCTCGGCAGTTCCTTTGCCCTCACGCTCTTCCGAGATGCCCATGGGTGTGCAGGCGGCACGACCAGGACCATCTCATCCTCAGCAAATTGTCGGTATTCGAGCCTGCCGTCATCGAACTGGGCGCCTACGGCACCGATCTCGTAGGCGCCGTCGATCACGGCCTCGATAATCTCTTTTGAGTCTGAGACCTTGAGGACGATCGAGATGTCCGGATAGCGGGCCCTGAATGGTCCGATCAGCGGCGGGAGCAGATAGCCGCCCGGGATGCTGCTGGCGCCGAGTATCAGTTCTCCCTTCAGCCCTCCCTTGAACTCGTCGAGCGCCTGTTGGGCTTCCTGACGGAGCGTCAGGATCCGCCTGGCATAGCGATACAGCAGGTTCCCACCCTTTGTTGGGGTGGCCCGATGTCCGAGGCGATCGAGGAGCCGGATGCCGACATCCTTCTCGAGCTTCTTGATGTGGCCGCTGACCGTGGGCTGAGTCAGGTACATCGCGTCGGCCGCCTTCGAGAAGCTTCCCGATTCGACGATTCTGCAGAACAGCTCGAGAACGTGAAGATCCATGATGCGTCTTCTATGAACTGCGCGACGTAGCGCCGATCGCTTCCTGATACAGTTGGAGATAGGCCCGAATCTCTCCTTCTCGAGAGAACTCCCGCTCGATCTTCTCCTGCCCGTTCTTCCCCAGTGCGTCGCGGAGATCGGGCTCCCTGATCAACCGCTCAGCCTTATGGGCAAACTCCGATTCCGATGCAAAGAGGAGCCCGTCGATGTCATCACGCACGACCGATCGGTTCCCCTCGATGTCTGAGGCCAGGACTGCTCGCCCGCGACTCATCGCCTCCAGGATGCTGTTGGCCATACCGCCTTCGGAGAGCGACGAGTTGATCACCACATCGACGGACGAGAGCATGGCGCAGAGCTGCTCGTGAGGAACCGGCCCCAGGTAGAAGGCCCAGGGGTAGTCGCGCAGGAGTTCCTGCAGTCTGACTCCTTCGGCAGTCTCAATAATCGGTCCCACGAAGATGGCTTTGACGTGGGGATACTGGACCCTGAGCGCATCGAGCGGCTTCAGGCAGAAGGTGACGTTTTTCACGCGCCGGATACCCGCGGGGATGAGGAAGATCAGGTCATCGCGCGTAAGACCTAGTTGGCGTCGGAGATCGAATGAGGTCTCCTGACAGCGAACCGTCTGACCGATTACCCGGATTCGGTGTGCTATCTTGGGCAGTTCGCCCACGAGTTTGGCCCGCATACAGTCGTGAAAGACGACAATGCGCGTTGCCTGCTGAAGGATGGCGATAACCTCCGGTCTCCGGTGCGGATCAAAGAGATCGGTGTTCACATCGGTTCCGGTGACGGTAAGGATCGAGGGGATGCCCAGCCGGAACGCGGCGTCCGTCACGATCTGCCCTGAGGAGCTGACATGGAATCCATGGACCAGATCAGGTGTGAATGCTTCCAGTGACTGCTGGATTTCGCCTGATGAGGGGCCATCTTCCAGGGACCAGACTCGCACGGTCACGCCGTGATCCCGCAATCCTGATTCGATACGCTGGACTGTGATCGAATTGCCGCGAACGGACGGAACATAGAAGGGAGTGACAATGCCCAGTCGCATCGATCTCCTCAGCGGCTGAAGAGCTGTTGCAGCATCTTTCCCAGTTCCTTCTGCCGATCCTTTCCCAGGAGTGTGCCGACGTCCGTTTTGGTACGCCCCTCGATGCTGCCTGCTTGCGGAGTCACTACCGGGTCGGATGAGTTTCCTTGCACCTTGGCCTCCAGCGTTGTTTTCGCCACCTTGGCCCTCACGTCGAAGTCCATGGTCTGGTTGAGCAGATTGAAACTCCCGGCCGCATAGAGCTTCGCCCCGTCCCGAAGCAGCGTGAGATCTCTGGTTCGTAGGATCCCACCGTCGAGGGTCCAATGGGCGCTGAGGCGGTCGAACTCGTTCAGCGCTGGAGCATCGATGCCTAGTCCCTTCAGGATAGGATCCGCAGTTTTGGAGAGCCGTTCCAGCGGCGCAGAGCCGGTCACGCGCCCGTTCGTCACGGCGATGTCGGTTTGACCTGAGGCCCTGGCGAGCGCCCCAGGTCCGAGTTGCCCTGACAGCTCCATCTTCGAGTCCAGCGTCATCATACCGCGCAAGGTCCACCGTGGCTCCTGGACCGCTGCCAGCAATGGTTCGGTCTGAACCCCCTCCAGATGGGTCGTGACCGTTGCGCGAGATGTCGGCCCGCGCCAGTCGAGGGCAGCATCGCCCGAAAGAGTTCCGCCGTAGAAGCCGCCGTGGAGTCGACGAATCGTGAGGAGTCGGCAACAGTAGTGAAGGTCGCTTTCCGCAGTCGTCAGGATCACCTTCCCCCAATGAAGGACGCCGGAACGTAGGTGCCCCTCAACCTGGAGTCCGCCGTGTCCGGACAGGGGGGTGGTACGAGGTAAATCCGCCCCCACCCTACTTTGAGAAAGGGGAGTGGGGGGGATGGTGGCGGTACGAGGAGCGTTGATCCGATTCGTTCCAGAGCTGTTTGCCGCGGTCACAAATGCCATAATCGGTTCGATAGACAGATCCGCCGTATTCAGCCAAAACTGGAGGCGAGGCGACTGCTGGGTTGCAAGGTGGAGACGCCCCGCAATTGTTTGGCCCTTCCAGAGCAGGTTCAAATCAGAAAGGCCGAGTTGATCACCCTCCCATCGTCCCTTTGCCCGCAGCCGTGCTTTGTCTCCTGGCGCCTTACCCGTCTCCTTTGCGAGCGTTACGCCGAGGCGCTGCAGGTCGACGTCGGCTTCAAGGTCAAGGCGCGGCCATTCTCCGGCAGCCTTCCCCTCGAAATCGAGGGTGCCGGTAAACGCTGCGGC
>JACPQW010000097.1 GCA_016190285.1 Candidatus Methylomirabilis oxygeniifera | reverse complement strand
CTTCAAGGATCAGGGCATAGCTCACGTAGTCCATCGCCGCGCCGCCGTACACCTTGGGAAAGAGGATCCCCATGAGCCCGAGCTCCGACAGCTTCCGAATGATCTCGGCTGGAAACGCCTCTCGCTCGTCGAGATCGGCTGCGACCGGCGCGATCTCTCGCTCGGCACACTCCCGGACCATCGTCCGGACCGCCTGCTGTTCCTCGCGCAGTTCGAAATCCATGGCTCACTCTCATCCGGCGTTCAGAGTTGATCGCCGCAGCAATCGGAATGCGCGCATCCCGTCTGCCCGTGTCCTATTTATCCTCGCGATCATCCTTGCGTGCAGGGAAAAATCGTATCGAGTCGTCCACCTTCTTCTTACTCTTTTGTTCGCCCTTAAGCTCGCTACCGAATGTGGCCACCAGTCCTTGAACGAACGCCTCCTTCTCGGAAGCAGATATCTTTGCCGACGAACGCAAGATTGTATAGGCCCAAGGCGGCATTGAGCCGTTATTGACGGTTTCTGCAGCTTCGCTACCCTCGTTCTCTTCACGTCCCCATTCCGACACATTGAGGGCGGCACGACCCGTATCAATGTCGTGTTGGATAAACCATGAGATGGGCGCGATGTAGCCATACCATGGCCAGACAACTTCATTACTGTGACAATCACCGCAGGCGCGGAAAAACAGCTCCCTCGTTGTAGAGCTGTCCCACTTGGGCTCGGCTTTCACCGGGGGATTATTGTACCCTCGGCCGTAGGGGATGAACTGAAGACCAATGAAAATGACAGCCGCTTCCCCAAGCGCGACGAGGCCCATGACACTCTTCACCCACTTTGTATGCTTCTTCTCTTGCTTCTCCTTCTCTTCCCCTTCCATAGGTTCCATAGGGTTCCTCCACAAATAATAATAAGCCGGCTCACGCCCCGTTCATCGGCTTGCGGAGCGCCGACGGAGTACATAGGGGAGTGAAGCGTAATCCACGTATGACCTAAGCATTGGATGACACACCTGATCGTCGCTCTCGACTTGCTGGGAATACAATAGAAGGACTACCCCAATATGCCGGATCGATCGGAGTCACGTGAATACCCCGGAGAGACAGTACGCGAAATCCGTATGCACATCAAGGGAAGCGTGGAGGCGGCGGGCGGACTCGAACCGCCGAATAAAGGTTTTGCAGACCTCTGCCTTAGCCACTTGGCTACGCCGCCATGAGGGAGGCAACGATGACGTGATCCAGCAATTCAGGCGGTAGGGTAAGAGACACTGGGTGGGCACGGCCATGGGCAACATGCCGATTACTTCATGTATCCGCTCAATAACGGTTCGTCAGTCGCAAGGGTGGAGCGGGAAACGGGATTTGAACCCGCGACCCTCGCCTTGGCAAGGCGATGCTCTACCACTGAGCTATTCCCGCATCCGCACAGCACTATAGCGTCGGCAATCACGGCTGTCAAACGAAAATCGCTGGGCCGGCTAGACCGACAGGAGCTTCAGCACGGCCTCGGGATCGGCCTTCACTGTCACAGGTTGCTGCGAAAGACGAATGGCAGCATCGGGTTCTTTCAGGCCATGTCCCGTAAGCACGCATACCACAACCGCATCCTTCGGGAGGCGATGTGATCGACAATATTTAATAAGCCCCGCCACCGAGGATGCGGAGGCCAACTCACAGAAGACCCCTTCCGTAGAGGCCAGGAGCCGGTAGGCTTCGGTAATCTCGCTGTCGGACACCATATCAATCCGTCCGCATGACTCGGCCGCCGCCGCCACCGCCCCATCCCAGCTTGCCGGGTTACCGATCCGGATGGCTGTCGCGACGGTCTCCGGCTGCTCGACCACCTTCCCAAGGACGATCGGCGCCGCGCCTTCCGCCTGCCATCCCATCATCTTCGGCAACGAAGCGATCCGCCCGGCCTTCGCATACTCCTGGTACCCTTTCCAGTACGCGGTAATGTTGCCCGCATTGCCTACCGGAATAAAGTGATAATCCGGACTCCGTCCGAGTCGGTCACAGACCTCGAAGGCGGCGCTCTTCTGACCCTCAATCCGGTACGGATTCACCGAGTTGACCAGCACAATGGGCTGGTCTGCCGCGACACGTCTCACGATCTGCAGGGCCTGGTCGAAGTTGCCTTCAATCTGCAGCACCTGCGCGCCATGAATCATCGCCTGAGCCAGCTTACCCAACGCAATCTTCCCCTCCGGAATCAGCACAAACGCGCGCAGTCCCGCCCGAGCCGCGTACGCCGCGGCAGAGGCTGAGGTATTCCCGGTCGAGGCGCAGATGACGGCCCTCGCCCCTTCCTCCACCGCCTTGCTGATGGCAAGGGTCATCCCCCTGTCCTTGAAGGAGCCGGTCGGGTTGAGCCCCTCATACTTCAGATAGACGTCCGCCTCGATACCGAGTAAGGCTTGAAGCCGTTCGGCGCGTACGAGCGGCGTATTCCCCTCGCCCAGGGTGACGACCGGCGTTCGGTCGGTCACAGGCAAAAACGCCCTATACTGTTCGATGATCCCCTTCCAGCTCATCGTCCTCATGGGCGGTTCAATCGGTGACGCCCTCAACCCTGAGACAGACGGTCCCTTCACTCACCACATCCAGTTGGCTGATGGCGCGAAGCGACCGTTGCATATCGCCCTCTGCCGCCTCATGGGTCAACATGACGATCGGGACGGCGCTCTGCTCGTGGCGGCCTTTTTGGATGACGGATACGATGCTGATGTTATTGCTGCCCAGAATCCCGGTGACCCTCGAGAGAACCCCCGGTTTATCGATCGCCATAATCCTGAGATAGTAACAGGAGCGAACGGCCGCCATGTCCTTGACTTCCGCCTCCGCCCCGGAGATCTGCGGAGGCGGAACGCCCCTCGCAGTCGGATCGTGCAACAGGCCCCTGGCGATCTCGGCGATGTCGCTGACAACCGCAGAGGCGGTCGGCATCTGTCCCGCTCCGCGTCCGTAAAACATCAAGGAGCCCACCGCGTCGCCGACTACATAGACGGCGTTATGGACGCCACCGACCGAGGCCAGCAGGTGGTCTTCAGGAACGAGGGCGGCATGCACTCTGGCCTCCAGCTCACCGTTAAGCTGCTTGGCGATTGCCAGCAACTTGATCCGGTATCCCAACTCGCGGGCGTATTCGATATCGGAAGCGTCGATCTGTCTGATCCCCTCGACGTGAATCCGATCAAAGGGGACATAGGTCCCGAACGCCAGCGTCGCCAGGATCTGGAGCTTGTGAGCGGAGTCGATCCCGTCCACATCAAAGGAGGGATCGGCCTCGGCGTAGCCGTGGGCTTGCGCCTCTGCCAACACCTCGGCGAACGGCCGCCTGCTGTCCGTCATCGTCGTGAGGATATAATTGCAGGTGCCGTTCACGATTCCGATAATCGAGCGGACCCGATCGGCCACCAGCCCCTCTTTCATGGCCCGGATCAACGGAATGCCGCCGCAGACACTGGCCTCAAACCCGATGGATACTCGACGCGCCGCGGCGATCCGATACAGTTCAAGCCCGTGAGTGGCCAGCAGCGCCTTGTTGGCTGTGACCAGATGCTTGTTCCGGTTCAGCGCCTCCCGGCAAAACTTGAGCGCGATATCACAGCCGCCGATCAACTCGACAATGATATCGATCGCGGGATCCTCCAGCACGGCTGCCGCATCGGTGGTCAGTATGGTCGGGTCCACATCAACGTTTCGCCGCCGGTTGATGTCGGTATCGGCGATTCGACGGATCACCACCTGTCCGCCGAGTCGCTGCTCCAGGAGGGCCCCGTTTTCCTGAATCAGCTTCACCACCCCGGAACCCACCGTCCCAAACCCCAGTATGCCGATCTGTATCGATTTCATTCTACGTCTCTCCCGCCTTACGCGCCCAGGGACGACGCCAACCCGCTTCGCCAGGCGGCCTCGACCTCTGTCATGGGAAGATCAAGCCCGCAGGCCGGGCCGTGAAGTCTGAATCTTGTCCCCCCGACGATGCCGAGGCGCGTCACAGGAACCTGGTGCGCCGCAGCGATCCTTTCCAGCCTCAGCCAGTCAGTTGCCTTGAGGGAGACAACGATCCGGGATTGTGATTCCCCAAAGAGCAGCGCATCGGGGCGAATCGTATCCTTCAGTTGGATATCGACACCGATCGGTGTCGCGCCCAGGCATGACTCCGCCAGCGCGACGACCAGTCCCCCATCCGAGCAGTCGTGCGCAGAACGAATGATCCCCGCTCGGATCGCCTCGAGGCAGGTGCGCTGTACGGCCCGCTCCCTGGTCAGGTCCAGCGCCGGCGGTTCACCCTGCACAAG
Organism: Candidatus Methylomirabilis oxygeniifera; assembly: GCA_016190285.1. Lineage (GTDB taxonomy): Bacteria > Methylomirabilota > Methylomirabilia > Methylomirabilales > Methylomirabilaceae > Methylomirabilis > Methylomirabilis oxyfera_D. Next base: position 2,982 of record JACPQW010000097.1, on the reverse strand, counting down.
ACCGAACCGGATCGCGAGATACTCGCTGGCCCCTAACTCTTCCCGTGTATCCCCAAAGAGCGCCACCAGATCCCCTTCAGCCTGGAACCACTGGCCTGTCGCGTACGCGACATCATCCAGGAGGCCGACCATCCCGATCATGGGCGTGGGGAAGATCGCATTCCCCGATGTCTCATTATACAAGCTCACGTTGCCGCCGGTGACTGGGGTCTGGAAGGCCCGACAGGCCTCACCGATCCCCGTGACCGCCTCAACGAACTGCCACATGATCTCCGGGCGCTCAGGGTTGCCGAAGTTCAGGCAGTTGGTAATGGCGAGCGGCTCGCCGCCCCCGCAGACAACGTTCCTGGCCGCCTCGGCCACAGCGATCATCGCGCCCCGATAGGGATCTACGGTGCAATAGCGGCTATTGCCGTCAATCGAGAGCGCAATGGCGCGCGTGCCTCCGGGTAGCCGCAGGACGACAGCGTCCGACCCCGGCCCGACGATCGTGCCCAGGAACAGCATGTGGTCATATCGCTCCCAGATCCCTTCCTTGCAACAGAGATTGGGCGACCGCAACAGCTCCAACAGGACAGCCGCATAGTCGTCCGGCAGTGGAAGGCGATCCAGGTCGAGCCGTTGCCGCGCATCGGCCTCGGCAGGGCGGCTGCTCGGCCGGTGATAGGCGGGCGCTTCTGACGCCAGGGCGTCGGCCGGGATCTCCGCGACCGGCCTGCCATGATCCAGCACCCGCAGCAGCCCCCCCTCAGTGACATGCCCGATGACCGCCGCGTCGAGGTCCCACTTCTCAAAGACCGTCCGGACCCGCGCCTCGCTTCCGGCCTTCGCAACGACCAACATCCGTTCCTGCGACTCCGAGAGCATCAGTTCATAGGCCGTCATCCCCGGTTCTCGCCGAGGGACCCGGGCGAGGTCGATCTCGATCCCGGTACCGCCGCGGCTGGCCATCTCGGCGGTCGCACAGGTCAACCCCGCCGCCCCCATATCCTGAACCGCGACCAGATCGTCTCCCTCCATCAACTCAAGGCAGGCCTCGATCAGCAGCTTTTCACGAAACGGGTCGCCAACCTGGACGGTCGGCCGCCTTGCCTCAGCCCCCTCATCGAAGACGCCGGAGGCCATCGTGGCGCCATGGATGCCGTCGCGTCCGGTCCTGGCCCCGACATAGATCACCGGGTTATCGATCCCGCCGGCCTTGGCGAAGAAGAGCCGATCCTTCCTGGCGACCCCGACGCACAGCACATTCACCAGCGGGTTGCCGCTATACGGCTCGGCGAAGTACGCCTCGCCGCCCACCGTCGGTACGCCCACCGCATTCCCGTACCCTGCGATGCCGGCGACCACGCGGCTGAACAGGTAGCGGTTTTTCGGGTCGGTCAGCGGCCCGAAACGGAGCGAATCACACAACGCGAACGGTCTTGCACCCATGGTGAAGATATCCCGGATAATCCCCCCTACGCCTGTGGCAGCCCCCTGATACGGCTCAATGAAAGACGGGTGGTTGTGACTTTCCATCTTAAAGACCAGCGCCAGACCATCCCCGATGTCGAGCACGCCAGCGTTCTCCCCTGGGCCCTGGAGGATACGCGGACCCTCTGTTGGAAGGGTGGCCAGATGAACCCGCGAGCTTTTATAGCTGCAGTGTTCCGACCACATGGCGCCGAACATCCCAAGCTCGACCAGGTTCGGTTCACGACCGATAATCGCGACGATCCTGTCGTACTCGTCAGCCGTCAGGCCGTGTGATGCGATCAGATCCGGAGCCACAACCGATACGGTCATTGCATATGCCTCAGGCCCTGTCCCCGCATGTCGTAAGCGGGGAGCGGACGAAGCTGTCAAGGAGCGACGCAAACATCAGGCAACCGTCCTCGGAACCCAAGATCGGCTCGGCAGCCCGCTCCGGATGCGGCATCAATCCAAGGATGTTGCGGCGCTCGTTGCAGACACCGGCGATATGGTCAAGCGACCCGTTCGGATTCACATCCTTCGCGAGCGTCCCCTTGGCATCACAATAGCGAAAGATGATCTGGTCGCCCTCTACCAGCTTTTTCCAGCCGGCCTGGTCGATATAGTATCGCCCGTCGCCATGCGAAATCGGCATCCGTACCACCTGTCCGGGCTGCATGGCGGTTGTGAAGGGGGTCTGTCGGCTCTCTACCCTCAGGTGGGTCCATCGGCATCGATAATGTAAGCAGTCGTTAGGCAAGAGCGCACCCGGCAGAAGGCCCGCCTCGGTCAGGATCTGAAACCCGTTGCAACTGCCTAGGACCAGGCCGCCGGCGTCCGCAAAGGCCGCCACCGCTCGCATGACAGGGGACAGTCGCGCGATCGCGCCGGCCCGCAGATAGTCGCCATGGGCGAATCCGCCCGGGAGGATCACGCAATCCACACCGTGAAGATCAGCCTCCTTATGCCAGAGGTAGCAGGCCTCCTCCTTCAGGATCTTCACAATGACATGGTGAAAGTCCTGGTGGCTCCAGGAGCCGGGAAAGACCACAATGCCGAACTTCATCCCGCGGCCCCCTCCAGCTCGAAGCGGTAGTCTTCAATCACCGGGTTGGCGAGCAGCCGCTTGCACATCTCATCGACCTGCGCCGCAGCCTGCTCCTTCGTGGGACTGTTCAGCGTCAGCACCATGAACTTTCCGACCCGTACGTCCGTCAGCCCCTGAAACCCCAGCGTCTCGAGGGCCGATCGTACGGTATCCCCCTGGGCGTCAAGGACATCCGGCTTCAAGGTCACATAGATCTTCGCCGTCAACATTTTTGAGTGTTCAGTGTGTTGAGTGTTCAGTGTTGAGCAGTACCGTCTGACGTCGTTAGAGACCTACGCGAGCGAAGATGTCATCCAGATGCCGCAGATGATAGCCCAGATCAAAGCAGCCTTCAACCTCGTCAGGCGAGAGATGTCGGCAAATCTCCGGATCGGCCAGCAAAAGCGGTTTGAACGGTTGACCCGACTCCCACGCCTGCATGG
>JACPQW010000096.1 GCA_016190285.1 Candidatus Methylomirabilis oxygeniifera | reverse complement strand
GCCTACAACAGCACCAAAGGGTGCAAGGAAAGGATCGGTCAAGTCGTACTGCTCCGAGGTAAGCATCAAATACCGGTTCAGACAATCGTGGCCGGAGATCTGGGGGCTGTTGTGAAACTCAAGGAGACCAGCACCGGGGACACCCTTTGCGACGAGCGAAGCCCAATCAGTCTGGAGTCTGTTGGGATTCCACATTCTATCGTCGAGTACGCCATTGTACCGAAGACAAGAGGGGATGAGGAAAAAATGAGCTCGGGACTCCAGCGGCTTCGCGAAGAGGATCCATCCCTTCAGATTCGACGCGACCCGCAGACCAAGGAGATCATCCTGGCCGGAATGGGTAAGGCCCACTTAGAGATTGCGGTTGATCGCCTCAAGCGGAAGTACGGACTCGAAATTCAGATGAAGACGCCCCGCGTGCCGTACAAGGAGACCATTCACGGGCGAACTGAGGTTCAGGGAAGGCATAAAAAACAGACCGGTGGGCACGGGCAGTACGGCGATTGCTGGATCAAACTTGAACCGCTTCCACGGGGTACCGGGTATGAATTCGTCAATCAAATCGTGGGAGGGGCGATCCCGAAGCAGTACATCCCTGCGGTGGAGAAAGGGATCATCGAGGCGATGGAAGAAGGGAGTCTGGCCGGGTACCCTGTTGTGGATGTAAAGGTGACCCTCTATGACGGTTCATACCATTCTGTTGACTCCTCGGAAATGGCGTTCAAGATCGCGGGGTCGTTGGCGTTTAAGAAGGGGATCCTGCAGGCGAATCCGACTCTTCTGGAGCCAATCATGACGGTTGAGGTGAGGGTCCCTGATGAGTGTATGGGGGATGTGATCGGCGATCTGAACAGCAAACGGGGGCGCGTGATGGGCGTAGAGGCCAAAGGGAAAGCGCAGATCATCAAGGCGCAGGCCCCTCTGGCCGAAATATTGGAGTATGCCACGCAGCTCAAGGCCATCACCGGCGACCGCGGTGACTATACGGTGGAGTTCTCCCACTATGATGAGGTTCCTCCGCATCTGAGAGAGCGAGTGATTGCTGAATTGAGAAAGGCGAAAGGCGAATAGGCCGTCCCTTATCCGCTCTCCCCCTATCTCCTTCCTTGATTTCCCCTGTACAATGTAAGAGAAGCATGCTAATTTATATTTAACGGGCCAACAATGCCCGCTCTTTGTTTTATAGGGGGTGGTATGATATGGCTGGTGAGGTCGTAGAGCGAGTCAGATCGATCGCCCTTCCGCTTTTCACCGAGTTGGGACTGGAGCTGGTAGACGTTGAGTTCTGTCGAGAGGCAGGCGGATGGATCCTGCGCCTGTATCTCGATAAGCATGATGGGGTGACCTTGGATGATTGCCAGCGAGTGAGCGAAGAGTTGAGCGACCTTCTTGACGTAGAGAACATCATCCACCATCCCTACACGCTTGAAGTGTCCTCTCCTGGTTTGAATCGGCCGCTTCGCCAGGAGTCGGATTTTCTCCGCTTTGCGGGCCAACGGGCGAGAGTCACGACCTTGCAGGCCGTAGCTGGCCAACGACGGTTTCTTGGCTTCCTCAGAGGTTACGAGGATGGACGGGTAGCGCTGGAACGGGAGGACGGTACGACTGTCCTCATCCCTTATGCGCTGATTTCGAAGGCTCGACTGGATCCAGTCCTCTAAAGAACAGGGCACAAGGTATAGGGCATAGGGTATAGAAGTGAAAAAGGCATTCATTTCGTTCCTAGACCCTACACCCTAACCCTTACACCCTGGTAGGAAAAATGGGCATCGATTTACTGCAAGTGATAGAACAGGTCGGACGCGAGAAAGAGATCGATTCGGCCGTACTCATCGAGGCTGTGAGTGCGGCAATCCTCTCGGCGTCCCGTAAGACCCTTGGGGCCGCCCTGGACCTTCGTGTCGAGTTCGACCAACGGTCCCGTTGCTTTACACTGTACGCAGTGCGCAAGGTTGTAGAGCAGGTTGTGAATCCTCACATCGAGATCGCCCTCGATGAGGCCCAGCGGCTCAACCCGGAAGCCCAACTCGGCGATGAGACCAAGACCGAGGTGAAGGCGAAGGAGTTCGGCCGGATCGCCGCCCAAACGGCGAAGCAGGTCATCATCCAGCGGGTCAAGGAGGCCGAACGGGAGAGTGTGTTTCAGGCCTTTAAGGCCAGAGTGGGCGAATTGGTGGGGGGTGTCGTGCAGAGGGTAGCGAAGGGCAACGTCATCGTCAATCTCGGGAAGGCTGAGGCGATTCTCCCCCCCAGAGAACAACTCCCTCGTGAGGATTACAGGGTCGGCGATCGGATTCGAGCCTATGTGCTGGATGTGAAGAAATTACCGAGAGGGTCCCAGATCGTCCTTTCACGAACCCATCCCGGTCTCCTGGCCAAGCTGCTCGAGATCGAAGTTCCCGAGATCTATGAGGGGATCGTTGAGATCAAGGCGGTGGCCAGGGATGCAGGTGAACGAGCCAAGGTGGCTGTGGCCTCACGCGATAGCAACGTGGATCCGGTAGGGGCCTGCGTCGGCTATCGCGGCAGTCGAATTCAAGCAATCGTCAGGGAACTGATGGGTGAGAAGATCGACGTGATTGCCTGGAAGGACGATCCGGCTTCCTTCGTGAGGAGCGCGATTGCCCCGGCCGACATTGAGAGCGTTGAGGTTGTGCAGGAGACGCATACCCTTCATGTGCTGGTGGCTGACGGTCAGCTCTCGCTGGCCATTGGGAAACGGGGACAGAACGCTCGTCTGGCGGCCAAGCTGTTGGGCTGGAAGGTCGATGTGAGGGGCCGTGGCGAGATTCAGAAAGAGCCGGAGGAGCGGATTCAGCCCGAGTTAGAACCCGCGGCGTCAACGGCGGAGAGCCAGGCCGGTACGGACCTGCGGTTGGCGGAGTTACCGGGCGTAGGGGAGAAATTGGCCGATCGCCTGATCGAGGCCGGTGTGGACAGTTGCCGGAAATTGGCCGACGCGTCGGATGAGGCCTTGGTTCAGGTAGAGGGGATTGGTCCAAAGACCGCCCAAAAATTGATCGAGGCGGCGAAGGCTGCCCTCGCGTCGAGGGATGCAGAATAAGTGGCATCTGAGCCCTTCCGCTCGTGTGTTGCCTGCCGCACCAGTCGGCCGAAGGGGGAGCTCGTTCGCGTGCATCCTGTTGCCGGCGGGAGGCTGGGTGTGGATCTGGGCGGGGGGGCGGGTCGCGGGGCCTATGTCTGCCCGCGCCACGACTGCTTGGAGCAGGCGGTAAAAAAGGGTGAGTTTGCGCGCTGCCTGAAGGTGACGGTTGCACCGATGACGGCGGAGACCCTTGAAGGGCTGATCCGAGAGCGCGTCTGGCGCAAGGTCGCCGCTCTTCTTGGACTTGCGCGCAGGGCCCGTAAGGTTGCCTCAGGCGCAGAGGCGGTGAATTGGGCCATCAAGCGCCATGCAGCCCGGTTAATTCTGATCGCGGCAGACGCATCGGCGAACTCGGTAGCGAAGTTGCGGAGTGTGGCCGCACAGGTTGGCATCGCCTGGATGCAGGCCATGGGCAAGGAGGAGTTAGGAGCCGCTCTCGGCGGGGGTCCTCGAGTGTGTATTGCCGTCATGGATCCGCACTTTGCAGGGGCGCTGATGTCGGCGCTGAATAAGATACCAGTGGTGATGGAAGCGGGAGAGGCTACACGGTCAGGCCGCCGAGTTGGGAGACAGAGCGGAGCTTCGAAAGGTTTGGGGGTGATCCGGCGTGGGAATGATTAGGGTTTACGATCTGGCGAAAGTGCTTGGTATGTCAAGCAAGGAACTTCTTGACCAACTTGAGCGGTCTGGCTTGCAACTGAAGAGCCACAGCAGCAACGTGGATGAGGATCATGTCAGGTCGCTCCTGGCAGCCGCACCACCTCAGAAGAAAAGCCGCCCCAAGCCTAAGCCGATGGAGGCACCTCTATCGGCCCACGCCGAGCCGGTAGAAGGCCGACGTATCAGGACAGGGAAGGCCGAAGTCTCGACGGTATCGACCAAGACCTCGGCTCGGACGCCGACTCGCTCCACGCTCACCGAGGCAACGATGCCGCCAAGGGTCAAGCCAATAACCGAAGAGGTGAGACCTACTGTGGGGGTGAGTCCGGTTGAGCAAAAGGGGCCTCAGAAGTCCAAGGCGGTTCCTGTTCCACAGCCGGCTAAGGGGACAGCGGCTCTCGATCAACGATCCTCGGTACCGTCTGAGGCTCCTCGCGAGACCCAGACAGCACCGGCCGGCCTGAAGGAGGCGCCATCCAGGACCCAGATGCCGTCTCCACCTGGCTCCGGCCAGGCGCAGAGGGTGGCTGTGGTCCCGCCGACGCCCCAGGCACCGGTCCAGGTGGAGCAGATCGAACGCGAGCCCTCTGCTTCGCTACGTCCGACAGTCAAGATTGCGGAGACGATCACTGTGAAGGAGCTGGCGGAGAGCATCTCGATGAGCCCCAGCGAGATCATCAAGCAGTTGATCAAGATGGGGATCATGACCACGATAAACCAGCCGCTTGCTGTGGAGGTCGTCAAACGTGCGGCCGACCAGCTAGGGTTCTCAGTGGAAGTGACGCCCCTGGAGGAGACCGCGGCCGAGGCGAAGGAACTTGAAGATCCTTCGCTGCTTCTGCCCAGGTCTCCTGTCGTGACCATCATGGGACATGTCGATCACGGCAAAACCTCACTGCTGGATGCGATCCGGCAGACCAATGTCATCGCCTCAGAGGCTGGAGGAATTACTCAACATATCGGTGCCTATCAAGTCGATCTGCCTGGCGGCAAGATCACGTTTCTGGATACACCGGGCCACGAGGCGTTTACCGCGATGCGGGCGCGTGGGGCACAGGAGACCGACATCTTGGTATTGGATGTGGCGGCCGATGACGGGGTGATGCCCCAGACGCAGGAGGCGATCAGCCACGCCAAGGACGCGGGCGTCCCGATCCTGGTGGCGATCAACAAGATCGATAAGCCCGGCGCCGATCCGAGCCGTGTCAGGCAACAGTTGGCGGAATACGGGCTGGTTCCGGAAGAGTGGTCAGGGCAGACGATTTACGCGGAGGTCTCGGCCAAAAAGCAGGTGGGCATAGAGCATCTGCTTGAGATGCTGCTGTTGCTGGCCGAG
>JACPQW010000102.1 GCA_016190285.1 Candidatus Methylomirabilis oxygeniifera | reverse complement strand
GGGCGAAGGTGACCGTGGGACAGTACAAGGCCCGATTCGGTCTTGAGATGCTCACCTCCTCTCGGGACCTGGACTTTGCTGAGCGGGCAGTCATCTCCAGGGCGCTTTCCCCGGAATATCAGATCGGCGCCACCGTCGAGGGCGATCTGAAGTTCGCCACCCTGCCGGTCTACTACGGGGTCGGGATCTACAACGGCTGCGGCCGAGTCGACCAGTGCAAGGGCGGCATCGATAACGATGGCGATAAAGAGTTTACCGGCCGAGTGACCTTTTCGCCTCCGATGCCATTCGGCAATCTCACCATCGGCCTGAATGCCGATCACCGCACCTTCCGGGTTGTCAGGGATAATGGCGCCACCGATCCGTCCGGTGTCACCACACCGGTCGGCGGCGGTTCCTCCTTCCACCGCTTCAACCCGGTCGGTCCGACCGGCGTCAGGCTGGCGGGTAACGGTGAGGGCGGAACCCAGAACGGCTTTCTGATCAACGGTAACCGCGTGACCGGCGGCGGCGATATCGTCTTCGACTTTTACCCGTTTATCATCAAAGGCGAGTACGCCTACGCCTCCCAGGAGCGTGACGGGCTTGGCGCCGGGGGTACAAACCTCGACAACCTCATCATGCAGGGTGGGTATGGATCGATCGGCTACTGGCTCTTCGGTAACAAGCTAAAGGGCCTTCAGGCCATCGGCCGCTATGAGCATGTGCGGATCGACGACAACAAGGGCACATTTACTGCGCCCACGTCAACGGCCAACGAAAAACCAATGGAGTTGCGCTCCGGCACCCTCGGTCTGAACTGGTTTATTAACCCCAATGTCCGACTGCGGGGTAACTATATTCTCACCGATCTCAGGCCGGGCCGAAATGCCGTCGGGATGAGCAATAGCACGCACGGCGAGCTCGCCCATCAAGGCATCGCCGAGTTACAAGTCCAGTTCTAAACCGATAATCCGCCATCGAGATCGACGCGGTTCGATCCAGAGCCACTGAACACGGACGAGGTACCTGACCTTCCTACATTCTGGGCTGTCCCGTTTCTCGACAGAAAATCAGTTTCGCCTTGACAGAGGTGAGGGCGCCTTGGTATGAGCTAACCAGTACTCATTCCTCTGAGAGGCATCGCCAGCGGCAAAATGAATCGACCGATCCTGGGACGGAGAAGGTGATAGGACGCCAGCGACGGGAAAGCCGGTACGGACGACACGGACGTCTGACAGCGGCCCTTGTGGTTCTGGCCATCGGGTTCCTGCTGCTGGCCCCTGATCCGCACGATCATGGCGATGTCTCCTCCCTCGGTGGGCTGCTGCGGCTGTTCCTTCCCAGTTCGAGCCAAGCCGCTGATCCTCATCAGTCCCAAGACCAGTCTCAGCCGGAGGCGAACGGATCCTGCGCGATCCATTTCTGGCAGCAGGTTGCCGCAACCGGCCTTTTCTTTGCCCTCCTGCTGCAATTCTTCCTCGGCTCACTCTTCCACATTCCCTTATTCCTCACAGTCCCCTCCATCACAGTTCCTGGATCGTTTCATAGCCGCGCCCCGCCCGTTTTCTCCTCATAGTCGAACCGCCGTAGCCTACGGCCGGTAAGCCAGGGATACCCCTATCTTCTCGGTTACCCTTTCGTGCGGGGTGGTTCCAGCTCCGGCCGGCGCCATCGTCTTTTGAGGAGGAACACTCGATGCGTACCCTTTCTACCACACGGCTGAGTCTGATGACGACGACCTCCCTAGTCGTACTGATGATCGGAACGGGAGTGACGTGGGCACAGGTCAAGAATCCTGAGCTGGAAGCTCTCAAGAAGGTGGTTGAAGAGCTTCGCCGGCGCGATGCCGAAAAGGACAAGAAGCTGGAGGAACTCCAACGTCAGATTGAAGCGATGCGATCTTCGTTGCCGGCAGCCGAGAAGCCTGCAACTCCACAAGTAGCGCTTGAAGAAGCTGTGAAGGAGATCGAGCCACAGGCGCCGGCGCCTGTGCCGACTGACCTGGCGTCGCGTCAGGTCGGCGGGAGCACCTTCCGGCTGATCGACATCTCGCTGGATGCGCTGTTCGCGGCGGGCAGTTCCACCGAACGCGAGGCTTCAATCCAGCAGCTCGAGGGCGGCGACCATGATCCGCGCAAGCGCGGCTTTACGGTCCAGCAGGCGGAGTTGTCATTGACAGGCGCCGTGGATCCGTACGTGACGGGCGAGGCTCATATCATCTATCTCATCGACCCGAAAGTCGGAGACACCCGGATCGAGCTGGAGGAAGCCTTCCTGACCACACAGGCGCTGCCGTATGGCCTGCAACTGAAGGCCGGGCATTTCTTCACCGAGTTCGGCCAGATCAACCCCCAGCATCCCCATCAGTGGGACTGGTTGGATCAGCCGGTCATCAATACACGGCTGTTCGGACCCGACGGTCTGCGACAGGCGGGCGTCCGGCTGGGCTGGCTCACACCGCTCCCCTGGTATTCTCAACTGTACGTGGGCGCCCAGAACGCAAACGGCGAGATCGCGGCCAGCTTCTTCTCCAGCGAGGATTTCTTTGGAGAGCGGCCGATCGGCGGACGGCCTTTCGTCCGACGTGACGTTCGGAACCTGACGGACCTTCTCTATCTGCTCCGCTGGGAGAACTCGTGGAACCTTGGTGACACAGTGACGACCAAGTTCGGCCTTTCGGGGCTGTTCGGCCCGAATGCGACAGGCTCCGATGGCCACACACGCATCTATGGGACGGACCTCAAGCTGACCTGGCGCCCTACTACCAGCTTCCGCGGATGGCCCTTCTTCCTCTGGCAGTCGGAGGCGATGGGGCGGGATTATGTGGCGGACCGGTTTACTGACGGTGTGGTGACGTTGCCGGGTAAAACGTTACGGGACTGGGGATTCTACACGCAGGCGCTGTACGGGTTCTCTTACGGTTGGGCCGCCGGGCTGCGCTACGAGTTTGCGACGGGCAGCGGCGCGAGCGTGGGTGTATTCAACGGCCGCGAAGCCGACCCGTTCCGGGACGACCGGCACCGGATCTCGCCGCTGCTCGTCTGGCACCCTTCTGAGTTTTCGCGGCTCCGTGTGCAGTACAATTACGACCGGGCCGATCACCTGGAACACCAGGATGCCCATTCCGTCTGGTTGGGGGTCGAATTCCTCTATGGCGCCCACCCAGCTCACAAGTACTGACCACACGGAGCAGCCGGATGCTGACGATAAGACATAGACCAGGCTTACAGCTCGCATTCGCCCTCTGGATCGCGTCCGTGGCGCACGCTTCTTCCATGGCGCACGCCCAGGACGCGACCAAGCCAGTTGCTGTCTGCGCCACCGTGCCGGACCTGGGGAGCCTCACCCGCGAGGTGGGAGGGGACCAAGTCTCGGTCACGGTGTTCGCCAAGGGAACGGAAGACGCGCATTTTATCGAGGCCAAGCCCAGCTTCATCAAGGCGCTGAGTCAGTGCGATCTCTATATCCAGATGGGAATGGACCTGGAGATCGGTTGGGCCCCCGTCCTGTTACAGAACGCCAGGAACGCAGCGGTCCTGCCGGGTGGTCGCGGCTATCTCGACGCCTCCAGGGTCATTGCCCCGCTGGAGGTCCCCACCGGACCGGTGGATCGCTCCATGGGCGACATCCATCCTCTCGGGAACCCTCACTATCTATCGGATCCCGTGAACGGCCTCAAGGTGGCCCGATTGATCCGCGATAAGCTGACTGAACTGCGACCGGACAGAAAGCCATACTTTGACGATCGCTTTGTCGCGTTTCATCTGAAACTGGGCACTGCGTTGGTAGGCGAAATACTCGCCAAGAAGTACGACGTCGAAAAGCTCGTCCTGCTCTATCAACACGGCAAGCTTGCGCCCTTCCTAAAGGGTCAAGGCGAGACCTCCCTCCTCGGGGGATGGTTGGGGAAGATGCTTCCCTATTCCCGAACGAAGGTCGTGGCCGATCACAATCTGTGGCCCTACTTCGCTCGCCGATTCGGGATCGCGGTGATCGGGTTCATGGAGCCGAAGCCGGGGATCCCCCCAACGACCAGACACCTGAGCGAACTGATCGAACGGATGCGAGCCGAAAAGGTTCAGATTGTCCTCGCTGCGCCATACTACGACCCTCGCCATGCCCGATTCATCTCACAACAAACCGGCGCCAGGATCGTGAACCTGGCCCACCAGGTAGGGGCACGCGATGGTACCGATGACTACCTCGCCATGATTGACTATAATGTGAGAGCGATGACCGCGGCGTTAGGAGGCTCGTAGATGCGGCCATCGTCCGCGGTACCGCCGTACCGCGACGCACGAACATTCCATCCTGAGGTCGCGATCAACTCTGGTCGAGTTGTCGGGTTACGCTACGCTAACCCGACCTACGGCTGAACGCCGATCGCGGAACGCTAGTCCTGGAGGAACATGGGGAACAGTGATGTCGTCCTGAAAGCGACGGGGCTGACCGTCGGCTACGAGGGTCGGACTGTGCTCGAAGGAGTGACCGTCGAGTGCCGAAAGGGAGAATTCTGGTTCTTCATCGGGCCGAACGGCTCCGGCAAGACTACGCTGATTCGTACCATGCTGGGGATTCTGCGTCCATTGGGCGGACAATTATGGCTTCAGCCGAACCTGGCGCAACGGGAGGGGATCGGTTTTGTCCCGCAGCGATGCGATCTAAACCCGGCCCTCCCGACCACAATCCGGGAATTTGTCACACTGGGGCTCGTAGGCATTCGACTCGGCGCGAAAGAGAAAACGGAGCGCCTCGAGTGGGCGCTCGATAAGGTCGGTCTGGAGGGGATGGCGCGACGCAACTACTGGTCCCTTTCCGGCGGACAACGACAACGGGCGCTGGTGGCTCGAGCCCTCGTGCGACGACCCGACCTGCTGATCCTCGACGAACCGACCAACGGCCTTGACCTCTCGACAGAAGACTCGTTTCTGCGTTTGCTCGCCGACCTGAACCGGAAGGAACATCTGACTCTCTTTTTCGTCACCCACGATATCGCTATCGCCGCCCGATATGCGACGCACCTGGCGCTCTTCAGTTCAGGGAGCCTCGAGTCCGGACCCTGCCCGCGCATGCTCAATCGAGCCGTCCTCGAGCGTGTGTACGGAGTCGGCGTCGAGGTGATCCGCGATCTGTCAGGCTGTATCACAGTCCATGTCCACCCGCAAGGAGAAGGTCCGTGATCGGGGAGTTCCTCTCATCATGGCCTCTGTTTCAGAACACCTACCTCGTCGGGTGGTCGATCGCCCTGTTGCTCTCGTTGGTGGGCGTGCTGGCAGTGGCCCGCGACCAGATCTTTATCGGCGCAGCCATGTCGCAGGCCTCAACGCTTGGCATTGCCCTGGCGATGTGGATCGGGGCATGGGTCGCTCCCGCTACGCTCCCCTGGTTCCACTCGGATGAATTCCTGTCCGCTATGGCGGTGGCATTCTCCCTAGTCGCCGCACTCATCACAGGGGGCTGGGCGGAAGCGGATCGAGAGAGCCATGAGGCCATCACGGGTTGGGTATTTCTGCTGTCAGCCAGCCTCTCCATCCTCATCGTCTCCCATAGCCCGCACGGCCTGGAAGAGATCCATCGGCTGCTCTCCTCGAGTATCATCGGCGCCACCCGCGCAGACGTCTGGGGCTTCAGCGCGCTCGCCGGCCTGACCGCTCTGTTCCTCACGGCCACTCATCGGCGCACACTGCTCTTCCTTATGGACCCTGCCATGGCCGCCGCGGTGGGGATGAACACCGGTCGGTGGGCCGCAATCATCTCCACCCTGCTCGGTCTCGCCGTGGGGTCATCCATAAGATCTTCCGGGATGTTATATACCTTTGGGTGTCTGGTGCTCCCGGCCCTCGTCGCGAAGAACGTCTGCCGCGAGGTGGGTCCCATGTTCCTGGTCGCCCCCGTTGTCGCCGTGCTGACCAGCGCCATCGCATTTGTACTCGCTAACCATTACGATTACCCTCCGGCACAAATGACGGTGGCGTTGCTGAGCCTGCTGCTGACGATCGCGTGGCTCTTCCGGCGGCTGCGTCAGGTGAACGGGATGTTCTGAGTGCGATCTTCCAAGAGATTGGGATGGGTCATTGCGAGCGCAGCGAAGCAATCCAACCGTTCTTGGTCCCAAGGCTCCCCGATCTCATGAAAACAGAACGGTGAGATTGCCGCGCACCCTTCTGGTGCTCGCAATGACGGGATAATGAACGAGTTGCACTGTCAATCTCTTCTATATTTGAGTAACCAAAAAATCGTTGTTCGCCCAAGGCGAACTATAGATTACAATAATATTGAATCGGTATGTTGAGTGTACGACAGTTGGGCTGATTGGAACGAAGAGCGCAGGGCTCGATTCTGACAACTCCATCAAAGCAGCTCTAAAGGAGGTTGCCATGGTCAAGATCGGATCAAAAGCGCCGGATTTCACCGCCAATACCACCAAGGGCCCCATTGCCCTGTCCCAGTTCCGCGGCAAGTGGGTCCTATTGTTTGCGCACCCCGCCGACTTTACGCCGGTCTGTACGACGGAATTCATCGAGTTCGCCAGGCGACACAAGGAATTCAAGGACCTCGGATGCGAGATCGTCGGCCTGAGCGTAGACAGCATCTACTCGCACATCGAGTGGCTCCGCCATATGGAGGAGTCGGCCAAGGTCAAGATCGATTTCCCGGTGATTGCTGACCCCGAGAAGACCGTCGCGAACCTCTACGATCTGATTAATCCCGATGTCCAGCTTACGGTTCGCGGCGTCTTCTTCATCGATCCCGAGGGGATCGTCCGTTTCGCCATGTACTATCCGATCCCGTTCGGGCGCAACATCGACGAGATCCTGCGAAGCCTGAAGGCGCTGCAAACCGTGGACAAGCATGGGGTCGCCTGCCCGGTCAACTGGCAGCCAGGCCAGGATGTCATCGTGCCCCCGCCACAAACGATCGATGAGGCCGATAAGCGCGCCAAGGCAGGCGCCGACCGCTGGTACATGACGCGGAAAAAGATCTAGCGTGAGCCTCCGATCCTGGAACGTGGTCGAGGATAGGTCGATGCAGCGTATTGTTGTCCGGGCTCCCACGTGTAGCGCGGATATCATCACCTACTTAAAGGGTATCTTTCGATTTCATGCTGAGGAGCTTCAGCCCGCCGAGCGAGTGGAATTCGCGTTCGATGCCGACCGATTCCCGTTTGCGATCGCGATCTTCGAATCGTTGCTGGCAGGCGCCGGCCTGAAACTCCTTTCAACTCGAGAGGAAGATGGGATGAGGCTCTTCGAGGTTGAGAAGCTGTAGCGGGTAGATGCAGAAAGGGGATCAGTGACCAAGCTGCTGGGTAACTGGCAGATAGAAACGAAGCTGTGGTATATCGCGCTCCTGCGCATCTTTTTCGGCTATTACTTTCTGCGAGATGGCCTCGGGAAGTTGACCGGCGGCTTTACGAGCGCTGGCGTACTGGAAAAGTGGCTCCCCGCAAAGACCGCCGACGCGTTTGGCTGGTATAAGCCGTTTCTGACGGACGTGGTGATTCCCCATCATCAGCTCTTTGCCGGGCTGGTCACCTGGGGGATGCTCCTGGCCGGCCTGGCGCTCCTGTGTGGGCTATTGACGCGGCCGGCTGCATTGACAGGAATCTTCCTGACGCTCAATTTCTATCTGGCCAAGGGGGGCGGGTCGCCGGCCACCACCTCGGACCAGGCATTTATGGCCGGTCTGCTGGTGGTCTTCCTCACGCGCGCCGGTCGATCGTTCGGAGTCGATCGCCTGTTGGCCCGGCGTCATCCGCTCTCTCCGTTCTGGTAGATCATCACAGGCAATCCTCCAGCATGAGCGGCGTATGACCTATTCCCAGGCCATTGCTTATCTGTACGGACTCCAGCGCTACGGCGTGAAGCTGGGTCTCGAGAATATGAAACAGCTTCTTGGGGCCGTTGGAGATCCGCACCGTCGGTTTCCATCCATCCTGGTCGGCGGGACCAACGGCAAGGGGTCTACCTCCGCATTACTCTCATCGATCCTGAAGTCCGCCGGCTATCGGGTCGGGCTCTATACCTCCCCGCATCTCCTGGATTTCACGGAGCGCATCCAGATCGACGGACAGGCCATTGCGGAGGCCGACGTCGCCGCCCTCACCGATGAACTCCGTTCCGTCGTCGCCGATCTCTTCCCAACATCCGACACCTCAAATCCCCCCGTGCCCCCCTTTTCTCAAGGGGGGGTGGGGGGATTTTGCACCTCGCACCCGACGTTTTTTGAGGTCACGACTGTCCTCGCCTTTCTCCACTTCGTTCGCAGCAAGGTAGACTACGCGGTGGTGGAAGTCGGGATGGGGGGACGGTTTGATGCGACCAATGTTCTCGACCCCCAAGTGGCGGTCATCACCAATATCGCCTTGGAGCATGAGGAGTATCTTGGACAAACACTCGGTGCGATCGCCGCAGAGAAGGCAGGGATCATCAAAGAAGGAACGCGAGTCGTCACTGCCGTCGATGCCCCCGAGGCCCTAGCCGTCATTACTGACGCCTGTCAACAGCGGGGCGCCACCCTTTTCGATATCCGGAGCTCATACGACTGGCGGGTTCACCGGTCAGATCTCTCCGGTCAGCAATTCAGCGTCGGCGAAAAAGAGCGGCCTACCGAAACCCTCGACATCAGTCTGCTCGGCCGGCATCAGGTGATCAATGCGGTCGCTGCCCTTGCAGCGATTCGACTTCTTCGGACTGCCGGCGCGACCATTTCGGAGAATTCGATTCGCAAAGGGTTACGGCGGGCACAATGGCCTGGCCGCCTCCAGCTTTTTCCCGGCCGGCCTCTTGTCATCCTGGATGGCGCGCACAATCCGGCCGGCGCCATCGCGCTGCGCGCGTTTCTGGAGGAGCAACGATTTGCCGGCCGCTTGACGCTGGTATTCGGCGTCCTTCAGGATAAGAACTGGATCGCGATGCTGCAAGCGCTGGCGCCGCTGGCCAAACGGGTGATCCTCACACGTCCTGAGAGCGAGCGCGCGGCCGATCCGCATCGTCTACTGGAGGCCGAACGCTTCTGTCTGAAGATCGAGATCCTTGAAGATGTGGCTGAGGCGATTGCACTGGCCAGGACAGCGACCGATCCGGAGGATACCGTCGTCGTCACCGGTTCGCTCTTCGTCATCTCGGCGGCCCTGCGCGTACTCGGCGTGCAGGAGCCGCGAACATGAGGCCACCAGTTCGGCCCTGGCAACTCACCATGACCGTGGCTGTGACCGTACTCATCTCGTCTGTGTGATCGATTTTGCAGCGATTGGAAGGTGTGGTAGCATCATGAAGACTGTAACCCATAGTCTGGGGAGGGGTTTTAGCACGTGAAGGATCTCTGTACGGTGATATTGGCGGCGGGCCAAGGGACCAGGATGCGCTCGAAGCTCCCGAAGGTGGTGCATCCGGTAGCCGGTCTGCCGATGATCGCCTATGTCATCGAAGCCTGCCGCCCGCTTCTGGCAAAACGAACCGTCGTGATCACCGGCCACCAGGCCGATACAGTGAGAGAGGCGCTGGCAGGTGAGGCCATCGAATTCGTCTGCCAACCCCAACAGCACGGTACGGCTCATGCCCTCTTGCAGGCGAGGGAGGCTCTTACCGGCTTCGATGGCGATCTTCTGGTCGTGTCCGGAGACACCCCGCTTCTCACCGCACAGACGCTCAACGGCCTTTTGCAGGCGCACCGTGAGAGCCACGCGCTGGCGACAGTCCTCACGGCCGAACTGCCCGATCCGACCGGCTATGGTCGTGTCGTACGATCCGCAACGGGCGGCCTCCTGCGAATCGTTGAGGAGCTGGAAGCCACGCCACAGGAACGGCAGATCCGCGAAATCAACGCCGGGGTCTACTGCTTTGCCGCGCACGCGCTCTTCGAGGCGCTCCAGGCGATCCGTCCGTCTGCCGTCAAGGGCGAACTGTATCTCCCGGACGCTATCGCGTTGCTGCGGGATTGTGATGGGGGCGTACAGGCGCTCCCGGCCCTTGACCCCGACGAGATACGAGGGGTCAACACCCGCGCCGAACTGGCTGAGATCCATCGCCTCCTATGGCGAAAGGTCGCCGCACGGCTGCTCGCCGAGGGGGTCACCATCCTCGACCCCGAGCGTGCCTGTATCGGACCGCTCGTCAGAATCGGTTCCGATTCGATCCTCTATCCGAACGTTACGCTCGAAGGGCAGACGGTAATCGGAGGAGGGACCACAATCTACTCAGGTTGCCGGATCCGCAATTCGACAATCGGTAGTGACACCGTTCTCCTGGATGGGTGCATTATCCAGGAGAGCCAGATCGGCGACGGGTGCCAGGTCGGGCCCTACGCGCACCTGAGGCCCCTCGCTCGACTTCAACGACACGCGAAGGTTGGAAATTTCGTGGAGATCAAGAAATCGGTCGTCGGCGAAGGCTCCAAGGTCCCGCACCTCAGCTACATCGGCGACACCACTATCGGGGATCGGGTGAACGTCGGCGCCGGAACGATTACCTGCAATTATGACGGCTTTGCCAAACATCAGACCGTGATCGAGAACGACGTATTTGTAGGCAGCGATGTGATCCTCGTGGCGCCGGTCTCAGTGGGACGCGGCGCGATCATCGCCGCCGGTTCGACCATCACCGAGAATGTGCCGCCTGATGCGCTGGCATTCGGTCGGGCACGGCAGGTTAATAAGAGCGGTTCTGCTGGGGCATTTCGGTCCAAACACCGAAAGGGGTAACGCGATGTGCGGGATCGTGGGATATGTCGGACACAAGAAGGTCGTCCCGGTCCTCCTGGAGGGATTGAAGCGGCTCGAGTACCGGGGCTACGATTCGGCCGGCCTGGCGATCCTCCAACAGGACCGAATCGCCCTGTATCGCAGCGTGGGCAAGATCAAGGAGTTGGAGAATACCCTGTGGGGGCGTGACCTCTCCGGAGAGATCGGACTTGGCCACACCCGCTGGGCAACGCACGGCCGGCCTACTGAAAACAACGCCCATCCCCACAGTGATTGTACCGGCGATCTCGTCGTCGTCCACAACGGCATCATCGAAAACTATCTGGCCCTGAAAGAAAAACTCCAGCGGGAGGGACACCATTTCACGTCCGATACCGATACCGAGGTGGTCGCCCACCTGATCGAGGCGCAACTTCGGGACACGACGGACCTGGAGCTAGCCGTACGTCGGGCCCTGACCAACGTCGTCGGGAGCTACGCCCTTGGCATCCTGTGGCGAGGCGATCCGCACAGGCTGGTGGCGGCCAGAAACGGCAGTCCACTGGTGGTAGGGCTGGGCGACGGAGAGTTCTTCGTCGCCTCCGACGTTCCCGCCATCCTTTCCCATACCCGCGATGTCCTGTTTCTGGACGACGAAGAGGTGGTGATCCTCTCCCATGACGGTGTCAACGTCACAACCTTGACCGGGGAACCGGTGGAAAAGAAGGTGGAGAAAATCCTCTGGACACCGCTGATGGCCGAGAAGAGCGGATACAAACACTTCATGCTGAAGGAGATCTACGAGCAGCCTCGAGCGATCCGGGACACCATCGGGGGTCGTTTCTCGCTGGAGAGCAGTCAGCTCTACCTGGAAGGGTTGGAGTCACTCCACGGCAGGTTGTCGACGATCGATCGGATCGTCCTTGTCGCCTGCGGGACCTCCTGGCATGCCGGGCTGGTCGGCAAGTTCCTCATCGAGGATCTGGCGCGCGTTCCGGTCGAGGTTGACTACGGCTCTGAATTCCGGTACCGCGACCCGATCCTGGATGAGCGGACGCTGATCGTCGCCATCAGTCAATCCGGTGAAACGCTGGATACGCTGGTGTCAATGCGGGAAGCCCGTCGCCGCGGCTGTCAGTCCCTCGCTATCTGTAACGTCGTCGGCTCCACACTCAGCCGCGAAAGCGATGGAGTCCTGTATACTCACGCGGGTCCGGAGATTGGCGTCGCCTCGACGAAGGCCTTCACCTCCCAACTGGCCGCCCTCTACCTGCTGGCATTAGCCATCGGTCGAGCCAGAGGGCGCCTCGATGGCGCAAGATCTCAGGAATTGCTCGGCGAACTGATCCGCCTGCCACACCTGATGGAGCAGGTACTCTCCCTGGGGCCCGCGCTGGAAGGATTGGCCGGGCAGTTCTGCGCCGTCTCGAATTTCCTCTACCTGGGTCGCGGTATCAACTACCCCATCGCGCTGGAGGGGGCCCTGAAGCTCAAAGAGATCTCCTACATCCACGCCGAGGGGTATCCGGCGGGCGAGATGAAACACGGACCCATTGCCCTGATCACTGAAGAGATGCCGGTGGTCTTCCTCGTGCCAAAAGATAAGACCATCGAGAAGGTGTTGAGCAACATCGAGGAGGTGAAAACGCGCAACGGGATCGTGATCGCCATCTCCGACGAGACCGATTCCCGTCTTCTGGCCAAAGCCGACCATCTGATCAGCATCCCCCACACCTCCCCGTACCTGATGCCCCTGCTCCTTGTCGTCCCCCTGCAACTTCTGGCCTACCACATCGCCGTGCGGAAGGGGTGCGACGTGGACCAGCCGCGCAACCTCGCCAAGAGCGTGACGGTCGAGTAGGCCACATACTATCCCGGCAGGACAGGCTCCGCTGCCCTCGAAGTTCCGCAACCCCACGTCTGCCAGTCTGCCTGGCCGACCTGTGGAGGTCACATCGTTAGAACACCTCACAATACTCTACGATAATCTGGCCAACCTTGTGATAATGCGCATCCGCAGTCAAGAGACGACACCCGTACTGCATGGCGCTGGCGGCGATCCATATATCGTTCGTGGGTATAGGGGTACCGGCCTTCCAGAGGCTAGTGAGGATCAGTGCGTACCTTTCGGCGGTATCCTCATCGAGAGGTACCACGCTGACACGCGGCGATGCGAGAAATTGCTGAAGTTCCAATCGATTCTCTTTTCTGTGCTTACCTCGCGTAAACCCCACCAGTAACTCGCCGAGAATCACCGCATTCAAATAGATCTCATCGACCCGCTGGAGGACCCGCTTAACCTCCACATGACCCCGCATGAACGCGGAGTAGGCCGAGGTATCCAACATGACTCGCGTCACTGCCATAGATCCGGATCAATGGTGCGCTGCTTGGCCAAGGCTTTATTGAAGGCTGCGGTCTCTTGCTGCGTCCATGATCCCGCCAGGGCGTCCAGATCATGGTACAGAGCCGTCTCCCCAGACTTCCCTCTAGCCCCGACGCTCTGCTCCAACAGACCGATAACGACCTTATTGAGACTGGCGTGCTGCTCGTCGGCCTTTTTGCGGATGATCCGGGCAAGCTCAGGCGGAAGGTTGCGTAATGTGACTGCCTTCATCATCACCTCCTATTATGCTGCACATGATGCATCATTATGATGCAAGTATAATGGCATTGATCTGGCACTGTCAAGCCTCATGCAAGACCTGTGTCATGCACCGCGTCCTGTACACGCACGCCGGCTAGGGAGATCGGATCACCTCGATAAAGGTCTTCACTTCCTCACCCGATGCCTCTGCTTCTCGTCGTTCCACTGCAACTCCTCGCCTACCACATCGCCGCCCGGAAGGGGTGCGACGTGGACCAGCCGCGCAACCTCGCCAAGAGCGTGACGGTCGAATAACCGAAGGAACACCTCATACGGCATGGCCGCACCACGGCGCGCAAAAAGGCATCTTCACCCTCATCCTCTCCTCCCCCCTCGGAGGGGGAGGATACAGGTGGGGGGGATTTTCGAAGGAAAGTAGGAACGGTAGTCGCCGCTTACTTGCCGGTAAGCTTACGGAGCAACTTGAGGAGGGGGTCGTAGTAATCGTCCATCACGCGCTCCTTCAACGGGATGATGGCGTTGTCGGTAATCCGGATCTGCTCGAGGCAGATCTCGACAGCATTTGGTGATGTTGCAATAGCCGATCCCGTCGGCACCCATGGGCATCCCCGAGCTTTTGATCAGCGCAGGATTTGCCAGTGCGGCCGTTCTGTCCTATCTTGCTTTCATCCGGTTCCTTCCGATCCTCCCCTGGTCGGATACAACCCGCGAGTAATGAACCACCCCGCGGCTTGCCACGGGCATTGAGTCCCAGAACAAAAAGAACCCTTTGCGGAAAGCTGCGGGGAATCGTCTTCTGTTCTGGCCCGTCATTCCGTACTTGACACGCCTGCCCCGTACTTGATACGGGGGAATCCAGTCGGGTCCTCTGAATACCGGCGTCCGCCGGTATGACGAACTTGCGGAAAGCTACGGGGAATGAACCCCCCCGTGGATTCAAGTCGTGCTGAGCTTTGGCTCAAAAACACGCAATTTCCTGCGAACGAGCGAAGTCGGTTGCCCCGCTCTTCTTGAGCGCGAATTTAAAATGGCTCAGTAGTAGCTCAGGCGGCGAATCTTGGGCTTTGCAAAGAAGCGCTGGAGCAGAGTATTCTCACCCTAAAACGAGGTGGCAAGGTTGCCGCAAAGGGCCTACCCTTGCGGCTGGATTTGATCCTGTGTGCCGCTCAACATGGAGAGGAGGAGACCGTGGCTACTTATCGTCAGAAGA
This sequence comes from Candidatus Methylomirabilis oxygeniifera, assembly GCA_016190285.1. Classification (GTDB taxonomy): domain Bacteria; phylum Methylomirabilota; class Methylomirabilia; order Methylomirabilales; family Methylomirabilaceae; genus Methylomirabilis; species Methylomirabilis oxyfera_D. The sequence goes on along the minus strand of JACPQW010000102.1, from coordinate 2,794 downwards.
TCATCAACCGCCTCGAGAGCCTAAAAGGGATCGATGGAGTAACCGTTCAAGCGACCAATGGCAAAAAAGGCATTACGGTTGCCTGCACGAGAGAAAAAGCTCTGGACTTCAAGTTCCAATGGGCAGACGATCATTTCATCGGCTACTTTGTGGATGCTGTGGGTTCAACAAGTCAGGCTGTGCTCTCACTCTGGGGCCCCGATGGACGCCGTTCACTTCGCCACATCGTATTCTCTGCTAGTCCAACTGCGGGAGATTCGCTCAGCGCCAGGCGATATTAAGTAATATGAACGCTTCCCTGTTATAGAATATCGGCGAAGGATTGCGCTTGACATACTTCTCCGAAGGGAATAATTTTTCACTCGAATGTTAGGCTCGGAGGTAGAGGTGGAACCATGGGCCGCGCGAAGATTCAATTGTGAGAAGCGGCATCTGGCGTGAAGCGGGTGGCGCTTTTGTGTTTCCACTTTTGTTTGCCATACGGGGGTAGGGAGATGATGAGAATTAGCTCTATCTTGTGTGTAATAGTGAGTCTCATTCTCCTCATAGGTTGTAAAGATGGACAGAAGGGGAGCGGGGCTGTTCAGTCGGAGAACAATCGCGGAGAGCGGAGCGGTTCCGAGTTGCCACGCAGTCCTATCGCCAAATCCGACCCCCAAGACTCCCGATTCGAACAGATTCATCGTCTCCAGAATATAGCGGATATTGACCGTGAGCTTGGCCGGTTGAAATCACAGTATGATATAGAGAAAATTCGTGAGGCCATACTCAACCCACATGACCGTAATTCACGCATCCCAATAGAGGAGCTCGTGGCGGCTCGGGATGTGCGATATCTTGAAGCAAAAAGGGAGATTTTAGTGTGGGTCGTTCTCGTCGTGAAGAGTCTCCAATCAGGAGGAGATTTTAACCCCATAGCAAATTTGTCACCATCAGAAGCTCGACAACGTGTCCATTTGCGATGGCTGTTCCTCAGGGATGCGAGTCAAACGGGAAAACTCGACGCACAGAAGTGGTGGGCCGCAGTGGCTGGAGATACTGTCGACCAGGCCGTTAATAGGACAGTGCCACATGAACTGTACACGGCTTTGCTTGAACAGTTGGCGGCTGCATTCGAGTAACGTCCACCAGTCAGCATGAGGTAATCATGTCAGCATCAAATGCTGCCAAGCCTTTCAGGCTTTCCGCTGAGCAACTGGCGGTCATCCATCACTGTGGCGCCGGCCTGCAGATCATCGCGTGCGCCGGGTCTGGGAAGACGGAGTCCATTGCCCGCCGAATCGCGAGCCTCATCGCCGAAGATGGGGCGGAGCCCGCTTCCATCGTGGCCTTCACCTTCACAGAACGTGCAGCATCCCAGATGAAAGAGCGGATAACGAAACGCGTCGCCGACTTAGGCAGCGTAAACAAATAAAGGTATCATCTCTGAGTTGTTGGTGGCATGTTTTCTGTGCATGAAATTTAATAACTGAGACCACTACTGTCCGGTTATCAATCGAACAATAACAACTGGTTACAGCCCTCGTCCTCCGCAGTCGACTCGGGCGTCATCGTAAGGGCTTGAATCAAGGGCATGCGCTCAAATAGAGTCAGCTGAGCACCTGGAGAATTGTGTAGAGGCTCTGGGGTAACCCGAGCCGCTTCTTGAGGATCGCGACCAGGACATAGACGCTGACCGCGATCCAGACTTGGGTTTTGACGGCGTTTGCAGAGGTGCCGTAGAAGGCCTTGATTCGCAAATGTTGCTTGATCCACTTGAAGAACAGCTCCACCTGTCAGCGCGACTTGTAGAGCTGTGCGATGGTCAGGGCCGGCAGCGTGACGTCGTTGGTGAGAAAGACCAGGCGCCTGCCGGTGTCGGGATCGGTGTAGCGGATCCGCCGGAGCGGGAGCGGGTACAGCGTGGCGGTCCGGGGTCCCGTGAGCACGATGGTCTGATCGCACCGAATCCCCGTGGTCTTGTCGACCGGATGCGAAGCGCGTCGGGCGAACTGCAGGTTGGTCTTGGCCCGGGTGACGAAGAACGCGGCCGCCTGGTGGAGCCGGTAGAGGCGTGCGAAGTCGAGGTAGCCGCGGTCGAGCACATAGTACGCCCCCGCGAGGGGGAGGAGCAGATCGAGCGCCTTGACATCGTGCCACTTGCCGTCGGAGATCGCCACGACCTCGGGGATGTTGCCGCGGAGGTTGAGCAGCGTATGGAGCTTGATGGCTCCCTTGTGCTCGCGGAACTTGGCCCATGGGAACAGTGCTAAACAGAGATCGATCGTCGTCGAGTCGAAGGCGTATACGGTGGCCGCGAGGTCCACTCCGAAGGGCTCGGTCGCGTAGAGGGCTTTGGCGGTGCCGATGAGGGTCTGGGCAAAGTCGGCGTAGATCCGCCAGTCGCGCGTCTCGTTGGCATCCGCAAGCGTGCTGCGCGCCACCCGGCCTCGGATGCCCATGTGGTAGAGCCGGGGTTGCATCGCGCGGAGACACGTCTCGATGTCGCGGAGACTTTCGCGGTAGGTCAACTGGGCAAAGGCCAGACAGAAGAACTGATCGAGGCACGAGAAGCCACGGACCTTGTACTCGCCCTGGTAGCGGGCCACACAGGTGCGGAACTCCGGTAGCGGCAGGAACTCCATGACCTGCGCGAAGACAGTACGACCACTGTTCATGGGCCACTCCTTTCGTAAAGGACTGGCCCCAGTGTACCCGACAAGTGAAATCGATTTTGTGCATAACGACCATGAATCGCTTACAGATTCAGCAGTTACGGCGATGGTTCACGCAACAACCGGACAGTAGTGAACTG
>JACPQW010000100.1 GCA_016190285.1 Candidatus Methylomirabilis oxygeniifera | reverse complement strand
AGACGAAATAGTCCCGACAGTCCTTGAGGCATATCGCAAGGCCATTGAGCAGGATCCTGAGAACATCGAGGCCCGGTATCAGCTTGCGTTGGAGTATCACCAGACAAGGCGGGTGCAGGAAGCGATCGCTGAAATGCAACGGGTGATCATGCTGGACCCCAAGCGCCTCGATGCCCACTTTCAACTCAGCCTTTGGTATTACGGACGGTGCATGTTTCACGCCGCCATTGACGCCGCCAAAAAGGTCTTAGCTCTGGACTCCACTCACCCTTGGGCCCACTATCGGATGGCGCTGTCCTACTTCCATCTGGGCAAGCTGGATCTGGCTGTACAGAGTTTCGGGAAGGTGCTGGACGCAGACCCCACGCATATCATGGTGCACTACCACCTTGGCATTATCTATGAACGGAAGCGGATGTGGCACGACGCGATCCGGGAATTCTCACAGGTGGTGTCCGAGAATCCTGAGGCTGCCTCCTCTCATTTTCACCTGGGACTTGCCTACAAGCGGCTAGACATCCGCGACCTGGCCATCGGGGAGTTCATGACGGCCCTGAGTCTCGACGGCGAAGACAACGCATCGCTCGAACAGTTGCACACCCTCCAAGAGTAAGCCCAGGCTCCAGCCAGGCCGGCCTCACGCTAAGCTCGATCAGTCGCTCTAGATAATTGACGTGTGGATGACCGTCAAGTATGATGGTTTCGTAGCGGTTGCATATTGGAAGCTATAGCGGAGGGTCACCATGCCTAATCTCACCATCAAGAGCGTTCCGGACGAACTCTACCAGCGATTGAAGCAAAGCGCGTCCGAGCATCGTCGCAGCATGAATCGAGAAGTGATCGTATGCCTTGAGCGATCCTTGCTGAGCAGGCGCGTCGAACCCGGTGCTTTCCTCGCGCGCGTAGACGCTCTGCGGGAGAAAATTTCCCTGCCCCCGCTGACTGAGAAAATTCTTCGGTCCGCAAAGTCTACTGGGCGTCCGTGATTGTCGTCGACACCAACGTTATTGCCTACTTACTCCTTGGAGGAGAGAAAACACCCCAGGCGCGTGCGGTACTTCAGAAAGATCCGGCATGGGCAACCCCCATCCTATGGCGGAGCGAGTTCCGGAACGTACTCGCCTACTACATTCGGCAAGGGACGCTCGTGCTTACTGACGCACTCCAGTTGATGTCAGAAGCCGAACTGCTTTTTCAAAGAGAAGAGTACCACGTGGAATCCGGGCAAGTGTTGAGCTTGGTGTCGGCTTCTCGATGTTCCGCGTATGACTTCGAATTCATTGCATTGGCCGAGCATCTGAACATCCCGCTTGTGACATCGGACGCCCAGATACTGGCGGAGTTTCCTGACACCGCTGTTTCGCTAGACACGTTCATTGCAATGTGAGCTGTGTCCAACCAATAAGGATTGAGACGACCGGCATGGCCGTTTCAATCCCCTGTTTTGTTCACGTGTCATGCCGGATGTGCTTGATAAGTGTTACCGTGGGTGGTAGCACTATAAAACGGAAAGGTCCGGCGAGGGAGCGAGGTGCCCCGCAGGGTTATCGAACTCATTGGAGAACTTGAGTCCGAGGGACGGCTATGAAGATCCGGGCAGTCGCGGGCAACAACCGCAAGAAAGTGTTTGAGGTCACAACCTCGACCGGGACGTTGGTCTTCCCCTACGCCAAAGTCGATCCCCAGCCTACGGTCCAGGACCCCCTTCAGCGGGTCTTTGTGGACCCGGAATTGAACCGGGAAGGGTTCACTTATATTCTTACGTCGGGGCGGGAGGGAACGGTGCAAATCGAGCAGGTCCTGGAATACAACCAGGATCCCGGCTACCTGCGGGACGCGCTCCTGTACAAGCTCACCATCGAAGCCCAACAGCAGGTTCAGGCCAGCCCCCTTTCGAAACGGGAGATCATCCGCCGGCTGGGGACGTCTGCTACACAGTTGTACCGCCTCCTGGATCAAACCAACTATCGCAAGACAATAGATCAACTGCTGTCCCTCCTTCATGTCCTGGACTGTGACGTCGATCTCGTCGTGCGAGCCACCAGGGCGCGACCCGGCAGAGCTGCCTAAGTCCCATTATCTTCTCTATCCGGGCATTCACGGGTCCTCATCCGTCATGGGCCTACATTCCTCTTAGGACTGGCCGGAGACTTGCCTTTCCGCGTCTTCTTCCTCAGAACGGTACAGAATACCGCGTAAGAACCGTTTTGTCCCGTGTGCGGCTTGGACTATAATAGCGCCGACATTGGGGATGTGGTCGAGTTGTCGGGTTACGCTACGCTAACCCGACCTACGGCTGAGTGCTGAACGCTGACGGCTAAGAGCTGCATGTGTGCCATGAAGATCTATACGCGGAAGGGTGACAAAGGCGAGACCGGGCTCATCGGCGGGAAGAGAGCGTTCAAATCGGCCCTTCGAGTCGAGGCGTACGGTGAGGTGGACGAGCTGAACGCCGTCCTGGGCTGGATCAGAGCCAAGTTAACGGACGAGGCGATCAAAAAAGATCTCCTGCTGATCCAGCGCGACCTCTTCGCGGTCGGCGCCCAGCTTGCCGATCCGACCGGCCATGTGGAGCAGAAGGCCGAGAAGGCGGGCTTGCACGAGGGAAGGGTTCGAGAGCTGGAAGAGATCATCGACCGGTACGATACCGTGCTGAGCCCGCTGCGCGCCTTCATCCTGCCGGGCGGCTCAGAGGGCGGGGCGCTGCTCCACCTGGCCAGGACTGTCTGCCGCCGGGCGGAGCGGCGGATGGTCGCATTGTCCCGGGATGAGCCGCTCTCGCCCGTGCTCATTCCGTATATGAATCGGCTCTCCGACCTCCTCTTCACCCTGGCCAGAGCAGTCAATCATGATGCAGGGATTGAAGAAATTCCATGGTAGATTCCGTAGTAGAAAGGGAGGGGGCGGATTGGCGATTTTGAAGGTTGCGCGTCTGGGACATCCGGTCTTACGTCAGGTGGCGCCGCCCGTCAGGCCGGAGACGATTCGAGAGGCCGAGATTCAGCGCCTCATCGATGATATGATCGAGACGATGCGGGAATACGAAGGCGTCGGGCTCGCCGCACCCCAGGTCCATGTCTCCAAGCAGATCGCCGTCATTGAGGCCGCGGGCAACCGACGCTACCCTGACGCGCCGGAGATTCCGCTCACAGTCCTGATCAATCTGGAGGTGACGCCGTTCGCTCCCGACCTGGAGGACGACTGGGAGGGATGTCTCAGCCTGATCGATTTCCGGGGGCAGACGCCGCGGTATCAGCAGGTGCGGGCGAAGGCGCTTGATCGGGAAGGTCGGCCATTCGATTTCGTCGCCACCGGGTTTCACGCGCGGGTGCTCCAGCACGAACGGGACCACCTGCTGGGCAAGCTGTTTATCGACCGGATGAACAGCCTTGAGACGCTGTCCTACCTTCCCGAGTACAGTCGTCACTGGAGCCGCTAAGAGATGAGGCGCTGGCCTGAGGCGATTTGCTGAACCAACGGTAGGTCGGCGGGCGGAAATGGGTAGGCGCTAATCTCGGCCGGAGCAACCCAGCGAAAGGCTTCGCACCCGATGGGACGGGGTTCACCGGCCAGAACGGTGCATCGGTAAAAACGGAGCCAGATATGGCGCCCAGCGTCGTGGTGCTCGGCGGAGAAGATCTGTTCGTGAACCGTAATGGTCAGTCCCATCTCCTCCATGACCTCTCTCATCAGGCAAGCCTCGAAACTCTCGCCGGCTTGCCGCTTGCCGCCGGGAAACTCCCACAGACCACCCAGATGGGCGTTGCTCAAGCGCTGGGCGATGAGGATCTTCCCGGTCCTGACGATAAGGCCGGCCGCTACCTCGACGGTCGGCGCGGCTTCGGGCATGGCGTGTGGTCCTTATCTCGTGGGTAGGAGCGGCAGAGCGGCCGCATGGGGCAGATTGGGCAGTTGGGCTTGCGGGCAGTACAGATGAGCGCGCCGAAGTCCATCATGGCCTGGTTAAAGTCGTACGCTTTACCCCTGGGGATCAAGGCGGTTGAGAGGTCCCAGAGACGTTTTACCGGCTTCGAGCCGTTGCCATTCATCGAGCCAAGAAAGACCCGCTGCAGTAGCCTTTTCACGTTGGTATCGAGGATCGGGGCGTCTTTGCGGAAGGCAAAACTCATTACTGCGCCGGCGGTGTAACGGCCAATCCCCTTGAATGCCTGGAGTTCCTCCAATGAGTTCGGGATCTTGCCGCCGTGTTGGT
>JACPQW010000099.1 GCA_016190285.1 Candidatus Methylomirabilis oxygeniifera | reverse complement strand
GTGTATCGCGATTCCGCACGTGGGATAGCTCATGTGCCATCACTCCTTCCAGCTCCTCCTCATTAAGAATTCGCAGGATTCCGTGGGTGGCCGCGACGGCTGCATGTTCCGGGTCCCGTCCGGTCGCAAAGGCGTTCGGAGCCTCAGAAGGAATGATGTAGATACGGGGCATCGGCATTTGGGCTCTCAGCGCCAGCCCCTGGACAACTCTGTACAGTCCGGGCGCTTCAGCCTCGCTGACAGGCTGGGCTCTGTACATCGCCAGGACAATCCGGTCCGAGAACCAATAGGTTCCGAAGTTCATCAGGAAGGCCATGACGAAGGCCACGCTCATCCCCTGACTCCCGCCGAAGTAGCCTCCGATCAGGATTAGCAGGCCGGTCAGCAGTCCTAACAGGGCTGTCGTTTTCAACGTGTTATTCATGTTCCTTCACCCTCCTCGATTCAACGCGGAGACACGCTCATTCCGCATTGCTATCATACTCTTCCTATACAGTAGTGCAGCCCTTCCGGTGTGTCAAGGACAACCGGTTCAGGGGTGGACCCTGCGGAGCAGTCCGCGTCTTTTGACCGGCACAAGCCCCTCCTCCTCGCGACCCTCCCACTGTTTCATCTCGGCATCGAATTGTTCGGCCATGGCCCGCAGCACTTCATTCATCTGGCGCTGCATCCGTTCCATCCGGTCTCGCATGTTCAGGATAACTTCAACCCCAGCCAGATTGACACCGAGTTCCTTAGTCAGCCGCAGGATCAACTCAACCCGCTCCACATCCTCTTGCGAATAGACCCTCGTATTGCCCTCGGTGCGGGCCGGCCGGAGGAGGCCTTCCCGCTCATAGACCCGAAGAGTCTGCGGGTGGATATCGAACATCTCGGCTACGACGCTGATCGAATATCGACGCCGCCGCTGCCCCACCTGTGTCCCCTTTTCAGTGCCCTCGTTCCAACAATAAGAGGATAGTCACTGCCGGATTTCGCGCCTCGGGTCCTCCGGATGCAGGCGTCCCAGCTCCCGAAACAGCTCTTGCGATCGCGCATCGAGGTTCCGCGGCAGAACAATCTTGATCGTGACGAACTGATCGCCCCGCCCCGTCCCCTTCAAGTGGGGTACCCCCATGTTGCGGAGTCGAAAGACCTGCCCACTGTTTGTCTCTGGGGGAATTCGCATCGAGGCCTTCCCATCTACAGTGGGGACCTCGATCTTGGCCCCGAGGGCAGCCTCAGTCACGGTAATCGGCACCTCGCAGTAGATATTGTCTCCCTTCCGCTCAAAAAAAGGATGAGGGCTGACACGGGTGACGATGTAGAGGTCCCCCGATGGACCCCCTTGCTGCCCCGTATGGCCTTTTCCCTGGACCCTGACGTTCGATCCATTTTCCACGCCTGGGGGGATCTTCACGGCGATTCGTTCGGCCTTGAGTGTTGTCCCCGCCCCATGACAGGAGTTGCAGCGGGATGAGGGTAGCTTTCCGACACCCTTACACTGAGGGCATGCCTGATGTCCGCCAAAGAGTCCAGGCTTCCCTCGCACTCGTCCACTGCCTCCACAGGCAGAACAGGTGCGCAACTGGCCCCCCGTTCCGGCCCCCGCCCCCGTACCCAGGCAGGAGGGACAAGGGACATGTCGCTGAAGGCTGATTTCAGTGGAGAGTCCTCGGACCGCATCTTCGAACGTGAGGTCAATGGCATAATGGAGATCTTCGCCCTTTGATGGTCCGGCCTGGGCCCCCTGCCCACGTCGGCCAAAGAGGTCCGAGAAGAGATCTTCGATCCCGCCTTGGCCCCCGAGGTCAAACCGGCTAAAATCGAATCCGCCCGGGCCCCCTCCGGGCCGCTGAGCTGTCTCATACCCTGGGCCGAATGGCTGATGCCCGAACTGGTCGTACTGCCGGCGCTTGGCCGGATCGCTCAAGACCTCATACGCCTCAGTGATCTCCTTGAACTTCGCCTCGGCCGCTTTGTTGTTGGGGTTGACGTCAGGGTGGTGCTTTCTGGCCAGGCGCCGGTAGGCCTGCTTGATCTCTTTGTCCGATGCGCCCCTGCGGACGCCAAGGACCTCGTAGTAGTCGCGCTTATTCATGCTTGCACTGTAACTACGTAGGCGTGTAGACCGAAGGCTGAAGGCTCTACATGCCCGACGTGGTGTATGATCGCGTCGTTACCCCTAAAAGCCTTCAGCCTTCAGTCTATCTACCTCGCAGTTACCTTTCACGCCCTATTACTTTACGTCGATCTTGACCTGCTTGGGCCTAGCCTCTTCCGCTTTCGGCATGGTGACTTCCAGCACGCCGTCCTTGAACACGGCCTTGATCTTGTCCTGCTGGACGACCGTGGGCAGGTTGAAGGCGCGCTGAAACGCCCCGTATGAGCGCTCGATCCGAAGGTAATTTTCCTCCTTGACCTCGCGCTCGAACTTCCGATCGCCCTTCAGCATCAGGGTGTTGTCCTGCACCTGAATCTCGATGTTGTCCCGGCTCACCCCTGGCAGCTCCGCCTTCATGACGATGCTGTCGGAGGTCTCGAAGATATCCACGGCGGGTGACCACATGGAGGCTGTCAACCCCTCCTCGTCATCCATACGGGTCCGGGACAGCGCCTGATCGAACAGGCGGTTCATCCGCTCCTGAAGCGTCGTGACATCGCGGAAGGGATCCCATCGAACGATCGCCATCTGCGTCACCTCCTTTCTTGCTGTCATTTCTTGTCGTTTTTACCGCCGAGGTCTTCGAACTCGGCATCGACGACCCCACCTTCCGGCGCCCCCTGCGACGGCTCACTCTGAGCCTGTCCGCCAGGCGCCTCCTGCTGCTTACTTTGCGCCTGCTGATAGAGCAGCTCGGCAAGCCGGTGTGAGGCCTTGGTAAGCGAATCGAGCGCCTCGCGTTGCTTGTCCGCCTCTTCGCCCTTCAAGGCTTCTTTGGCCGCGTTGATGGCGGTCTCCAGAGTGCCCAGCTCGGCGATCGGGAGCTTTTCGCGATTCTCGCTCAACATTTTCTCGGTCTGATAACACATGCTGTCGAGCTGGTTCCGCACCTCGATCTCCTCGCGCCGCTTCTTATCTTCCTCAGCGCACCGGTCGGAATCTTTCACCATCCGCTCGATCTCGTCTTTGGTCAATCCGGAGCTGGCGGTGATTGTAATCTTCTGCTCCTTGCTGGTGGCAAGATCTATGGCGGCAACATTGAGGATCCCATTGGCGTCGATATCGAAGGACACCTCGATTTGCGGAATGCCGCGCGGCGCCGATGGAATTCCCACGAGGTGGAAACGGCCCAGCGTTCGGCTGTCCTTGGCCAGTTGCCGCTCGCCTTGGAGGACATGGATCTCGACGCTGGTCTGATTGTCGGCCGCCGTGGTAAAGAGTTCGCTCTTGCGGGTCGGGATGGTGGTGTTCCGATCGATCAGCCGAGTCATGACCCCACCCAAGGTTTCAATTCCAAGCGAAAGCGGTGTCACATCCAAGAGGACCACGTCTTTGACGTCGCCGACCAACACGCCGGCCTGAATGGCTGCGCCGACCGCGACCACCTCATCGGGATTGACTCCTTTATGCGGCTCCTTTCCAAAGAGCTCGCGCACGAGCGCTTGAACCTTCGGCATCCTGGTCTGTCCGCCCACCAGCACGACCTCATCGACATGGCTTGGATCGAGACCGGCGTCCTTTAATGCCTGACGGCAGGGCCCGATGGACCGTTGGATCAGGTCCTCGACCAGTTGTTCGAGCTTCGCCCTCGTGAGCTTGATGCTCAGGTGCTTCGGTCCGGAGGCGTCGGCTGTGATAAACGGCAGGTTGATCTCGGTCTCCAGCACCGTGCTGAGTTCGCACTTGGCCTTTTCCGCAGCCTCTTTCAGGCGCTGAAGCGCCATCCGGTCCTTCCGCAGATCAATCCCCTGATCCTTCTTGAACTCATCCACCAGCCACGCGATGATCTGCTCGTCGAAGTCGTCGCCTCCGAGGTGGGTATCGCCGTTGGTGGATTTGACTTCAAAGACCCCTTCACCCAACTCCAGGATCGAAACGTCGAACGTCCCCCCTCCCAGGTCGTAGACGGCGATCTTCTCATCCTTCTTCTTATCCAGGCCGTAGGCCAGCGATGCTGCCGTCGGCTCGTTCACGATCCGGAGC
>JACPQW010000095.1 GCA_016190285.1 Candidatus Methylomirabilis oxygeniifera | reverse complement strand
TCAGAGTACCGTCCCCGACTAACAGACCAACGAGATACCCCTCGCCTTCTGTATAGGCTCCCCCCCATCCGGTCAGCTCCCGGTGATCATGGAGGAGCACTCGATCGCCAGGGCGGAGTTGCCCAGCTTCTGTCCACTCCGTCACAGACGCATAGCGGGTCAGCCTAGTCACCCTCCGGACCCGGTGGTCCGCCGTGAGACGCAACGAATAGCCCTCAACGGTCCGAAGGCGTACCAAGGGGCGTGTGCCAGTTTTGAAAAAGCCATCGAGTCCGCTCGCATGTCCGGTCCCATCCACGATAGCGCGAAACGGCTTACCAAGAAGATCCCGGACTTGGCGTGGACCGACATCGGTCATAATCCACGTATCCCCAGGCACGCAGGGGTTCGTGGCCTCGATCAGCTCATCCTGGGGAATCGGATTGGACGGGCTCGCGTTGATGCGATCGATGAAGATCATTCCCGGATCACCGGTCCGCCAGGCCGCCTGGACCATCCGTTGAAAGACCTCGCGAGCCGAAAGATGGCCGGTGACGAGCCTGGTGTGAGGATCGACCAACTCGTAGGTCTCGTCCTTCACCAGGGCGTCCATGAACGTTTCGGTGGTAGCCACCGAGATATTGAAGTTGGTGATCCCGCCATCCAGCTTACAGTCGATGAACTCCAGGATGTCAGGGTGATCCACCCTGAGAATCCCCATGTTAGCGCCTCGCCTGGCACCCCCTTGCTTGACCGCCTCGGTGGCGGCATTAAAGACCCGAAGGAAGCTGATGGGGCCGCTCGCCTTGCCGCCCGTTGACTGCACCAGGGTATCCTTCGGCCTGAGACGCGAAAACGCAAAGCCGGTCCCGCCGCCGGACTGATGGATGATCGCCGCCCTTTTGACCGCCTCGAAGATCCCCTCCATGGAATCCTCAACGGGAAGCACAAAACAGGCCGAATACTGCATCCCGTTTCCTTTGCCGGCATTCATCATCGTGGGAGAGTTAGGAAGGAACTTCCCTTCAACCATCACATCGTAGAACGACTCAGCGACTTGGAGAGCTTCCGCCTCACTTCTACCCCACTGCCCTTCAGCCTTGGCGATGGCTACCGCGACACGCCAGCACATCTCCTCCGGCGTCTCTTGAATACCTGTCGCGTCCCTCATCAGGTAACGCTCTTTGAGGACACGGAGGGCCGACTCACTCCACTGACCGGTCTTCGCCGGATGCGGTCCAAACGCCTGCGTCACGCCTACTCCCTGTTCAATCTCGCGAAACGTTGACTCGCTCGTTTTACCAAGCATTACGTCCTCCTCTACCTGGGCTGATTGTGGCAACTTGAACATGCTTTAATCCCGAGTACCCGATGTAATACGCACGATGACGCTATCTATACTCCAACGTATCAGATAAACGCTCATTGGCCCATAACACTATATATTGTATAACGTAACTTTAATTACTACGAGATATAGTACTTGTCAAGAGCAAAATACGTTCTGGCGGGAAATTTCCTGTTGACGAAAGTGAGGTTGCGGCGAGAGCATTTTCGGTTCCGAAGATAGTGCGGCCCATACGTCCACCATCATCACTTTCCAGACTCAGCCTTAGAAGCCTGGGGGAGACCTCTGCGCCGCATGAGCCAGAGTAGCGTCACCCCCATCGCCGATGCCACTACCAGCAGGACCACCCAAAGGTTTCGTTGCAAGGAGAGCTTGATAAGGTACAACAGGTAGATATCGTTATCGGCTTCCCGCCATGCCCGCTTATACTCCAAAGCGGCCGCATCGTCGTTTCCTTCGGCCTGAAGCGCCCGCGCCAGCCCAAACCGAGCAAAGGTATAGGTCGGCTGTGTGCGCAACGCCCGCTCAAACTCTTCGATCGCAGCCCCGTACTCCTTGCGACGAAGCCGCGCCCACCCGATCTTCGTCCGTCCCGCCGGATCATCCGGACTCAGGATTGACGCCTCTGTCAAGATCTTCAGCGCCTCGTCGGTCATCCCCTTTCGGTAGTAGACCCACCCCATATCGTACAGATAGTCCGAATTCCCCGGCTCAGCCGCTAATGCGAGCCGGTACTCCTCTATCGCCTTGTCATACTCGCCTTCCGTCTCGGCATAGAGACCTGCCAGGCCGGCATGAGCGCGCCCATAGGCAGAATCGAGCGCAAGGGCTCGACGGAACGCTTCACGCGCCTTCTGACTCTGCTTTAATTCCGATGAAAGCCATCCGAGGTTGGTCCATGCATCGACGTCTGCAGGCTGGATCTGTACCGTCCGCTCAAGTGCCGCGATGGCCTCGGCCCAGCGCCCTTGTTTCGCGTACAGAACACTGAGCAGATTCCAGGAAACGAAATCGGCGCCGTCCCGATCAGCTTGCGCCCTGAGCTCTGCAACGATCTGATCGCCGGTCCGTCCGCGACCATACGCCTCCTTGAGCCTCACATAGACAACGGCGCGCATGGGGTCGAGCCGAAGGGCGGACCGGAACGCCTCAATCGCCTCCGCCATCCGTCCCTCCTGCTGCAGCCGTACGCCACGTTGATACGCCTGGTCGGCTCCACCGGACCGAACCGGTACGGGCTGAGTTCCCCAGGCCTGCTCGACCAGCAGCAAGCTGATCACGAGGATGTACATCGACCGTTGCATCAGTCGCCCCCTATTCTTATCGCGTTTCTTATGTTCAAGACTCATCCGACAATAGATCAGATCCCCCGCTGGACCATCCCGACAAAAGACTTGCCATCACCTGTAGCGGTGCTAGAATCTCGGCTGAAAGGAGGTTCTACATGGAGAATGTTATCGCCATTGCGACGCAGCCGGACAATATCCCGATCATCGGCATGCTGATCCTGGCGCTGGTGTGTCTTGGATCGGCGATGAAACAGGCATTTCGCCATGACCGCTTGATCAAAAAGGGTCAAAGAGATCGAATCTTCGAAGAGATGTATCGATAGCCACCTTCTGTCTGTACGCATAATCGCCTGATAGGTCCTTGAAGAGCGAGGCGCATGTTCATTCTGGTGACGGCTGCCATCCTGCTCGGTCTGGGCCTGATCTTTTTCCTCAATCGTTCCGCGTCGCCGATGGCTGCCGAAAAGGCCTACTATCAACCCAGGGGCGCCGAGCAGCAACAGTTGGAACGGCTCGCGCCGGAGCAGTTTGAGCGCCTCTGTTTTCGCCTCGTGGAACAGATAGGCCTTTCCATCACCGGCTGCCAGCGCGGCACACCGCGAGAGATCGATATCACCGCCGTCAACTCCCAACCGATTACCGGCGGCAACTACATCGTTCGTTGCGTTCTGATCCCGCCCGAAACACCCATCCACTCCGCCCAGATCATTGCTCTGAGCAGCACGGTATTGGCCGAAAGGGCATTGAAGGGTATCTTCATCACAACCGGCTTCTTATCCGAAGAGGTTCCGAAACTTGCCGAGGGGCCGCCTATCGAGCGCATCAATGGCCAGCGTCTTCGACAGCTTCTGCGGGAGCATAGGATCCCTTTAGTATGAACCGGATCGAGCGGAGCGTGCCGATTTCGCGAATCATAGCAACGCTGAACATCGGGCGCAAGCGTGGAATGTCTTCGTTCCGTTCATGGTGAGCCGGTCGAACCATGGGCGGATCAGCCTTCGACAAGCTCAGGCCGAACGGATCGGCAATAGTCCGGATGTCATTATGTATGCAAGACTCAATAGGCAGTTCGAGGCGGCTCGGAGCGCTGAATATGGTGCTTTTGCGCTGCTTGTCATAGACGTGAGACCATTGGAAGCTCGTCTTGAAAAGCGTACCCATGATACACTCTGTTGCGGTAGGGTCAGACGCTATCAACGACTATTATGCAAAAGGAGGGACGCAGATGCCGAAGGAGTTCAAAGAGTTCGCAATGCGCGGCAATGTCCTCGACATGGCTATCGGGATCATTATCGGCGCCGCCTTCGGCAAAATCGTCAGCTCCTTTGTCAACGATATCCTCATGCCCCCTGTAGGCTCGTTGGTCGGCCGGGTTGATTTTTCCAACCTCTTCATTGATCTCTCCGGTAATACTCATCCGACACTGGCCGCTGCCAAGGCTGCCGGTGCAGCCACCATAAATTACGGGATATTTCTCAACACCGTGTTGGATTTCCTGATCGTGGCCTTTGCCATCTTCCTTCTGATCAGACAGATTAACCGTATAACACGAAAGCCTGAAGCGGTACCGGTCGCACCGAGCACAAAGGCGTGCCCCCATTGCTTGTCCAATATTCACCTGGAGGCTACACGCTGCGCCTACTGCACATCTGTAATCTAAGGGAAGCGTGGCGCTCTTCGCCTGATCGGCCCGTCGCAAGACCGATCAGGCGCATGCACACAGCAGGAGGTTGGCGATGCAAAAGAGATTCAGGAAACGATGTGCTCCGCTGATCCTGTGCCTCCCGATGCTCATCCTTACCGGTCAACAACAGGCAGCCGCGCAAGGGCAGAATGCTCCAGCTCCCGGATGGTGGCCCTTCACTCAGCCCCTCAAGGGCTTCGTGTCAGGCCGGCAGGGCGGGCTTGATGATGGGAGGATCGACTCAGGCCTGAAAGAGGCGTTACGGATCGGGACGCAGAATGCCGTTGCGCTGACCGGGCGGTCGAATGGCTACTTTGACAACCCGGCGATCAGGATCCTGATGCCGCAACAACTTCAGATGCTGGAGACAACGATGCGGATGGCCGGGTACGGCTATCAGGTAGATGCGTTGATACAAAGCATGAATCAGGCTGCCGAGCGGGCGGCTCCAGCCGCCGCGCAGATCTTCACCGATGCCCTCTCGGCGATGACGTTCGAGGATGCCCGCATGATCCTCGCCGGAGGCGATACAGCGGCCACTGACTACTTTAAGGCCAAGACCTCGAACCAGTTGATCACCGCGTTCCGGCCGGTTGTCGAGCAGACGATAAACGAGGTCGGCGTCGTCCGCCAATACAAGGACCTGATCGCGCTGTATCAATCCATCCCCTTCGTGAAGAGTACGGCATTTGACATCGATCAGTATGTCGTCTCTCAGGGGCTCGGCGGACTGTTCCATGTATTGGGTGAAGAGGAACGCAAGATCAGGACCGATCCGACGGCTCGCGTAACCGATCTTCTCAGGGAGGTCTTCTCCAGATGACCGGGATAGAGGCCTACTAATGCACACAAGGATTGCATCGATGGTCCACGACACGCAGCGGAGGTCCACACCATGAATATGCCACCGGTAACACTCATAATCGATCTCTCTATTCGTTACGGATTTCAGGTTCTAGGGGCCATTATTGTCCTGGTGGCTGGTCTACTCGTAGCGCGATGGATCGGGAACGTCGTTCGCGCATGGACCTTGCGTCAGCATATTGAGCCTCCAGTCAGAATGCTGCTCGTCCGCATTGTCCGGGTGGTGGTCATTCTTCTTACGGTCGTGGTGGTGCTCGGCAACCTGGGGATCCAGATGTCACCCTTTCTTGCCGGCATCGGCGTGGCCGGACTCGGCATCGGGCTTGCGCTGCAAGGCGTCCTAAGCAACATTGTTGCGGGTCTAACCATCATCTTTACAAAGCCGTATCGTGTCGGCGAGTATATCGATCTGGCTGGAGAGCAGGGTGAGGTCCACATGATCGATCTCTTTTCGACAACGCTCGTTCATCCGGATCTGTCGAAGGTCGTCATTCCCAACCGCAAGATCGTTGGAGAGATCCTGCACAATTATGGGACCATGCGACAACTGAACATGAAGGTAGGCGTCGCGTACGGCACGGACCTGAACGATACGATGCGTCTCGTGCGACAGGCACTTGAGGGCAGCGCATATGTGCTGAAGGAGCCGAACCCTTTAGTCGGTATCAGTATGCTCGATGATTCGGCCATCATCGTCTCGGTCCGCCCGTGGGTCAAGGTCGACGATTACGAGACTGCCCAGGCGGAGCTCTATCAGGCAATTGTAGAGCGATTTCAGGCCGGTCGCGTCGTCATTCCGTTCCCACAACGAGAAGTGCGTCTGGTGTCCGAGTCATGAACTCCTCAGTGCTATCGTTCTTCAGTCGACTCATGCCCCTGCATCGTCTCCGGAAACTGCTTATCTGGTCCGGCGCAATCTTTGTGGCCGTGACGCTCTTCGCGTTTTTTGGCCTCCCTCCGCTTGTGCGATCGTTTCTGATGCGAACACTCTCGGAGACGCTTCATCGCGAGGTCACGATCCAACAGATCAAGATCAATCCGTTCACACTCTCACTCACCATCAGAGGTGTCACGGTCAAGGATCGCGAGACGCCCGATACGTTCGCATCGTTTGATCAACTCTTCATTAATCTCCAAAGCTTGTCCGCGCTCCGCCGGGCGCTGATCTTGAAGGAGGTGCGCCTGGACCGGCCCTACATCCGGATTGTCCGTCATCAGGACGGCTCCTATAACTTCTCCGATCTTCTGGGGGCGGGCGGCTCGGATCAAGGTGACAGCACAGGTTCACGTAGGTTCTCATTGAATAATATCCAGATCATAGACGGCAGCGTAGACCTCATCGATCAGCCAAAGCAGACCAATCACACCGTCAGGGATCTGAACATCGCCGTCCCGTTTATCTCCAATTACCCCTACTATATCGAGACATCAGTCGAACCCAGAATATCGGCCACGATCAACGACAGCCGGTATCTGCTTACAGGCAGGACGAAACCGTTTGCCTCCACCAGGCACACGACATTCGACATCGAGATCACCGATCTCGACCTTCCCCACTATCTCGCGTATATTCCGGTAAAAACCAACTTTGCGATCCGTTCTGGTAAAATGACCGTCAAGGCGCAACTCTCATTTATTCAACACCCCAAGCAGACCTTGACGGTAGAAGGCCGAGTGGCCTTGCGTCAGCTTTCCGTCAGCGACGCCCATGATCGGCCCTTGCTGACGCTTCCTTTGTTGGACGTCGCGCTCGCGCCTACAGAGCCTCTTGCGGGGCTGTTGCATATGGCATCCGTCACGCTCGAGTCGCCCGAACTGTTTATCAGACGCGATCCGTCCGGGAAAATTAACGTTCAAGATCTCTTCCCCAGAAACTCAGATGCGGCCGTCGATGTCAAGGCGCAAGAGGCCTCAACCTCTGCCGTAGTGGATATCGACACGTTTCAACTGAGTAAGGGGATACTCTCCTTTTCAGATGCGTCTGCGGGGATGCCATCCAAAGCTGAGAAGCCTGCCGGGGATGACGCCCCTGCCGAGCCGGTCGGCATCGTAGCCTCGGACATCAACGTGAAGGTCGATAACCTCTCGACCGCAACGGGCCGCCAGGGTACGACCGCCGTTTCTTTCCGCTTGAACAAGGGGGGAACGGCCTCAGTCGAGGGTCCGGTCGGTCTCACGCCAGTGTCCGCCCAATTGGCCGTGCACCTCAAGGCGATCGATCTTCGCCCGTTTCAACCCTATTTTACCGATCGAGTCAAGATCCATGTCACGCGTGGCACAGTGTCAACGGCAGGCAACCTGTCGGTGGGCCATCAGGATGGGTCCGGCCTGCAGGCTGTCTACAAAGGGAACGTATCGTTGTCACGGTTTGGATCGGTTGACAAGGTTCATGCGCAGGATTTTCTGAGTTGGCAGTCTCTGGCATTCGACGATCTTGATGTCGGCTATAACCCAACGTATGTACATGCCGCAAAGGTTGCCCTGACCGACTTCTATGCCCGCGTAATTGTCCACCCAGACGGCTCCGTCAATCTGGCGCAGATCATGGAAAAGGGGACGAGCGAGGAAAAGCCGGCGTCCCCGGATACGCCGACGACTGCCCCGCAACCTACGCCCGCTAGGACCTCCGCTAACACCGCGACCGATGTCCAAATTCGGACGATTACCCTTCAGGGGGGACGGATCAGCTTTTCAGATGCCTCGCTGAAACCCGTCTATTCTATGGAGCTGGCGGAGATCGGTGGGAGGGTATCAGGGCTATCGTCCCGTGAAACAACGCTCGCAGATGTTGAACTGAGGGGCAAGGTCAACGAGTTTGCGCCCCTCGAGATCGTTGGGAAGATCAATCCGCTGCGCGAGGACCTCTTTGTGGACCTGAAGGCCCGGTTCAAGGATATGGACCTCAGCTCGATGACCCCCTACTCCGGCAAATATGTCGGCTACACGATCGAGAAAGGCAAGCTCTCCTTCGACCTCAGTTACCAAATTGCCAAGCGAACACTCGATTCCAAGAATAATCTATTTCTGGATCAGTTCACTCTGGGGGAGAAGGTGGAGAGCCCTACCGCCACCAACCTGCCGGTCAGATTGGCCATCGCTCTCCTGAAAGACAGAAACGGCGAGATCCATCTGGACCTTCCGGTGACCGGCAGTCTTGACGATCCTGAATTCAGCGTCTGGAAGGTGGTGCTTCAGATCCTCCTCAATCTTATCTCAAAGGCGGCCACGGCCCCATTTGCCCTGCTCGGGGCGCTGATCGGAGGTGGGGAGGAGCTGGGATATCTCGAGTATGAGCCTGGGAGCGCTATTGTGGCCGATGCGAATGCCGACAAGATTGAGAAGCTCACGAAGGCGTTGTATGAGCGACCCTCGCTGAAGCTCGAGATCGAAGGCCATGTCGATACAGAAAAGGACCGGGAGGGACTGCGGCAGCGCGAGTTCATGCGGAAGCTGAAGGTCCAGAAGTTCAATCGGCGACTCAAACAGGGGCAACCGTCCATCCCGGTCGATGAATTGACTCTTGAACCCACTGAGTACGAGCCATACCTGAAACTGGCCTACAAGGCGGAAACATTTCCCAAACCGCGCAACCTCTTGGGTTTTGCGAAAGATCTTCCGGTTTCCGAAATGGAGAAGCTGATGCTGACCCACATTCAGATCACCGACGACGATCTGCGGCTGCTCGCCTCTCAACGCGCGCTGAAGATCAAGGATACTATCCTGCAATCCAACAAGGTTGAGCCGGAACGCCTGTTCATCATCGAGCCCAAGTCGCTGGCGCCTGAGAAACGTAACGCGCTGAAGCAGAGCCGCGTTGATTTCAGGATCCACTAATTGAATCGCTCAGCTTTCAGCGATCAGCTCTTCTGATATCCCCTTCAACCTGGCCGAGTTGTCGGGTTACGCTGCGCTAACCCGACCTACTGACGGCTGAGCGCTACCCATGAGGAACCGGCACCTTTACGGAATTAACATTGACACCTTCTTAGTCGAATGTTAGAAACGCCTTGAATGCTTCTTAAACTGAATGGCTATCGTAGCGTGGCGAATGGGACCGAGGCGCGTGAGCGATGTTCCTAAACTGGCTCCCGGAGAATGTCTCAATCCATGGGGCGGAGATCGACTCGATCTTCCACCTGATCTATTACATCACGCTGGCCTGGTTCATCGTGACGGTTGGAGCCCTTATCGTCTTCGCGCTGCTCTTCCGCCGCCGTGATGGACAGCGCGCCGCCTACATCACAGGCGACAGACTCCCGCATGCCGCATGGCTGCTGATCCCAACCGCGCTCGTCCTGATGCTCGATCTGTGGATCGACTTTCGCGGAGGCGATGCCTGGGCGAGGGTCAAGTTGCATGCGCCGCCGAGCGAACTCCAGATACAGGTAACGGGAAAGCAGTTCAACTGGGAGATCCTCTATCCGGGGCCTGACGGCCGATTCGGGACACCGGATGATCTGCAGATCGACAACGAGCTGCACGTCGCCGTGAACAGGGTCGTCGGTCTTACCCTTAAATCAAAGGATGTCATCCACAGCCTGTACCTGCCTAATCTGCGCCTGCAACAAAACGTCATACCCGGACGTGAGTTTCATGCCTGGTTCCAGGCCACCAAGCCCGGTGTTTTCGAGATCCCCTGCTTGGAACTCTGCGGATTCGGCCATTCCGGGATGGTCGGACATCTGATCGTCCACACTGCGGAGGAATACGACAAGTGGGTGAAGGAACAGTGGCCAGCCCCGTCAAGCCCCCTCAAGGAATCCGACCAACCATGAGCCATCGCGCAAGAGTAGACCCCATTCGATTGCCCGTCGCCCGCACCGCGCATGAGGACCGTAGTTTTTGGCGAACCTACATCTTCTCAACCGACCACAAAACGATCGCCAAGCAGTATCTGTTCCTCGCCCTCTTTATGGCGCTCCTAGGAGGCTACCTGGTCTATGTGATGCGCTGGCAACTCGCCTTCCCGGATACCTCGATTCCTGGATTCGGATTTGTGGGGCCGGAGACATACAATGCCCTCACCACGAACCACGGTACGATCATGGTGTTCTTTGTGGCGATGCCGATCTTACTCGGAGCCTTTGGCAACTTCCTGATCCCGCTCATGATCGGCGCCAGGGATATGGCCTTCCCACGGCTCAATATGCTCTCCTTTTGGATCCTCTTTGCGTCCTCGCTCGTGATTATGTCGTCCTTCTTTGTTCCGGGCGGGGCTGCCGCAGCGGGCTGGACCGGCTATGCGCCGCTGAGCGCCCGTACCGAATATACCGGTGTGAACTGGGGGATTAACCTGTGGCTGCTGGCCCACGCGCTTGAGTTTGCATCATTCCTGATGGGCGGCGTCAATTTTCTTACGACCGCCATCACCATGCGGGCGCCGGGGATGACCTTCTTCCGTCTGCCGCTGCTCGTCTGGCAACAGATGACCGCCTCCGTCATTTTTCTGCTCTCCGTAGGGCCACTCATCGCCGGTGCCGTGATGTTGCTGATGGACCGGCTGTTGGGAACCAGCTTCTTTGTGCCCGAACAAGGCGGCGATCCGCTGCTCTGGCAACATCTCTTCTGGTTCTTCGGCCACCCGGAGGTCTATGTCCTCCTGATGCCGGGACTAGGGGCGGTGCTGGAGGTTCTAGCGGTCTTCTCGAGGAAATCGATCTTCGGCTACCGGTGGATCATCTACTCGACGATCTCGGTCGGATTCCTCAGCCTGATCGTCTGGGCTCATCATATGTTCATCAGCGGCATGGACCCTCGGCTGGCGATGCCGTTCAGCATCACTACCATCCTGATCTCCGTACCGATTGCGCTCATCGTCTTCTCGATGATCCTCACTCTGTGGAAGGGCTCGATCCGGTTTACGCCACCGATGCTCTGGGCCTTGGGTTTTATCGTGATGTTCATTCTTGGAGGACTCACCGGTATTGTCCTAGGTTCCGCGCCGGTCAACATCCAGGTCCACGGTACCTACTTTGTTGTGGCCCACTTTCACACCGTCCTGTTGAGTGTCGTCATATTCGGCAGCTTTACCGGCATCTACTTCTGGTTTCCAAAGATGTTCGGTCGAATGATGAATGTGCCCCTGAGCAATCTCCACTTTCTGCTGACTCTCATCTTCTTTAATCTCACCTTCTTTCCGATGCACGCTGTCGGCCTCGCCGGAATGCCGCGCCGCATCACGAACCCGCTCCAGTACGAGTTCCTGCAACCGGTCCAATCGTTGAACGTGTACATTACGCTCAGCGCACTTGGGCTCACGCTCGCTCAGTTTCTCTTTCTGATCAACTTTGTCTGGAGTATCGTGGCCGGGCGAAAGGCGGAGGATAACCCTTGGGAGTCAGCAACCCTGGAGTGGACTGCCCCCTCGCCTCCCCCTCACGGCAACTGGGGAGACACGATTCCGACCGTCTACCGCGGCCCTTATGAGTACAGCCCGCCAGGCGTCCGCGAAGATTTTCTTCCGCAGGATCTCGCCCCGTCGGCAAGATCCGACTAGGAGAACTATCAATGCGCATGGCCGTTGTATCCGAACAGTCCGCTCCCGCACGTCGCGGTAAGATCGCCGTCTGGTGGCTGATCGCCTCTGAGGTCATGATCTTTGGCGGCGCCCTGAGCTGTTACATCCTGGCTCGGACGGCCGGTCCGGGATGGTCGGCAGAGGCCGCCCATCTGAGCGCTATCCTGGCGACGATCAACACCTTTGTTCTGCTGACCAGCAGCATGACGATGGCGATGGCCTTTGCCGCCTACCAAAAGGCGGATCAACGTGGGGTGTGTAGATTCCTGCTGTGCACCATCCTGCTCGGGCTAGCATTTCTCGGAATTAAAGCCTACGAGTACATCTCCCACATTGCGGATGGTCTGGCCCCCTGGAGCGGTTCCTTCTGGTCCTTTTATTACCTGCTGACGGGACTGCACGCACTGCACGTCATTGCCGGGATTATCGTGAACATCATCCTGTTGCTGGCGGCAGGGAAGGGATTACACACCGGCTACCGCATCGAGATCGCGGGGCTGTACTGGCACTTTGTTGATATCGTCTGGATATTCCTCTTTCCACTGCTCTATCTTTCGTACTAATATGTAAGCAGACGGTCAGTCGCGCCGTCTATGCAGCCGGTGAGCCATCGAATGGTTGTGTGAAGGAGGACCCACGTGACTGCTGATCGAGCTCATCCGAACTATGTGGCCATCTGGGTATGGCTGGTCATATTGATGCTGACCGGGGTCCTTGCCACCCTGTTACCCCTGGAGAAGTCGGCTGTCATTGGTCTGATCTTTGCTGTTGCAGCCGTCAAGGCTGTACTGGTCGCACTGAACTACATGCACCTGAAATCTGAGAATTGGCTGATTTATGCGCTGGCAATCGTCCCGGTGCTGCTGGTCGTCGCCATGACCTTGGTCCTTTTTCCAGACATCGTTTACCGTCACTGAGCGGTTCTGTTCGCGCGGTATGACGATACTTATCATTCCTTTTCTTCTGAGGATACCCCCAAAATAGCTATGGCTAAAGGCGCGGATGTCATCATTATCGGCGGCGGGATCATCGGCGTAGCTACCGCCTACGCCCTGACTCGCGCTCATGTCAAGCGTGTTGTCCTGATCGAGCGTGGACAGCTTGGGCGGGAGGCATCGCGGGCTTCGGCGGGTATGCTGGCACCGCAGGGGGAGGCGGAAGCGCCCGGGCCCTTCTTCGATCTTTGCCTCGCTGCGAGGGATCGTTATCGGACGTTGGCTGATGAGCTTCGGGATGCGACCGGGGAGGATATTGAGTATTGCAGGTGGGGACTCTTGTACCTCGTCGATCCGACCGAGCATGAAGCCGCCAAAGGACGAGCGGCCTGGCAGCGATCGGCCGGCCTGCGCGTGGAGGAGCTTTCAGGGCAGGAGGTGCACGCCCTGGAGCCGATCCTGAATCCTCAGATCGGAGGCGCGCTGTTCTTTCCGGATGAGGCCCATATTCGCCCCTGTACTGTCGTATCTGCGCTGGCGGCTGGGGCGCGCGCCGGCGGTGTCGAGATCCTTGAGAAGGTCGAGGCGATCGACTTCATTCTAGGCGAGGACCGGCTGCGCGGCGTCAACGTCGCCGGAAAGACGATCCTGGCGGATACCGTAGTCGCCTGTGCCGGCGCGTGGTCCGGGCGGCTCCTGGATCTGATCGGCCACCGACTGCCTATGGAACCAGTGCGGGGTCAGATCGTTCGAACTCGGTTCGAACGCCCGCCATTGACCCATCTGGTCTGGGGTCCGTTGGGATATCTTGTTCCACGACTGAACGGGGAGGTCTTGATCGGGACCACCGTTGAGCAGGCGGGATTCGCATCGATCCCCACTCTTGCAGGTGTGGCAGGGCTATGCGAGGCTGCCAGGGCGATGGCGCCGACTCTGATGACTGCGCCTTTCGACAGGGTATGGGCTGGACTGCGTCCACGGCTGCCGGACGGGCTACCTGCTATCGGCCGCTTTGCCAATATTCCGAATCTATACGTGGCGACGGGACACTACCGGAGCGGGATCCTGTTGGGACCGCTGACAGGAGAGTTGGTCGCCGATCTGATTCTCGGCAAGAAACCGCCATTTCCCCTCGAGCCTTTCTCCCCCGATCGATTCGCCGGCTAACCCGATCGGCGGCTGAACGCGCAGGTAGGCGGATGCGTCCCTCCCTTGTAGCACCACGTCCGCATCTTGTCATGTTGGGGCAACATGACAATGTTCGGTATAGTGGGTTATAAATCCCTCTACATTCCGTTCGTGGTGAGCCTGTCGAACCATGAGCGGAACAAGTTACAATACTGCACCCTTCGACTGGCTCAAGGTGAACGGTGAATGTCAAGAAGCGTTGGACTCACTACACTGGTCCAGTGGAGGCAGCCGGAAGAAGCGGCGGGCGTTCTCGGCAGTGAGACGACCCAGCTCAGCCAGCGGCATATTCATGAGTCGAGCGACCTCTTGGGCTGTATGCAGGAGATGGGCTGGCTCGTTGCGCTGGCCTCGGAATGTTTGGGGCGGCAGATAGGGGCAGTCGGTCTCCAGGAGCAGGCGATCCGTCTTGGCCTTCCGCACGATCTCGCGAAGCGTCTCGTTCTTGGGATAGGTCACCGGACCGGCGATTGAAACGTAGTAGCCTCTCCGCCAGGCCTCTTCAGCCATGGCGAGATCGCCGGAGAAGCAGTGCAAGACCACGCGCTCGGCCCCTTCCGCCCCCAGGTTCTGCATCGTGTCGGGATGAGCGTCACGATCGTGGACGATGAGCGGAAGATCCAGTTCCCTGGCCAGGCGGATCTGACGGCGAAAGGCATCGAGCTGCATCGCACGCGGAGCGCGGTTGCGGAAGAAGTCGAGGCCCGTCTCTCCGATGGCCACGACTTTGGGTTGTTTGGCGAGGGCGCGAAGGGCCTCTTCAGCGGCATCGTTATAGGTCTCGGCATCGTGGGGATGAATGCCGACACCGGCGTACACCTGCGGGTACCGTTGCGCGGCCTCCACCGCCTTCTGGCTGGCCGCAAGATGATAGCCGACGGCGATCATACGCTTGATCCCGACGGCCTCGGCTCGCGCCAACGCTTCGGCTCGGTCGTGATCGAACTCCCGCATCTGGATGTGGGCGTGAGTGTCAATGAACATGCACGTCTCGTTTCTGATTCGCGCTCACGATAATACCCATGCGTAAGTAGTGCGGCTATGGGCATGAACGTCTCTCCGATTCCGTCATTGCGAGCGACCGAAGGGAGCGCGGCAATCTCAGCGTCCTTGCAGGTGCGGAGAACGGTGAGATTGCTTCGGTCGCTGTGCTCCCTCGCAATGACGCGGGTGGGAGACTTTTGGAGCAATGACGGCTTCGCAATTCATGTAAAGAAATGTTGGACGCGCTATGCTAGCGGACCTTGGAACCGGAGTCGATGGGCGCCTCCGGCGTGAGCAGTACGATCCGGCCAGCCTCATCTTCGGCGGCAAGCACCATCCCCTGAGACGTGATCCCCATCAGACTGGCCGGCTTCAGGTTGGCCGCAAGAATGATCCGCTTCCCCGGCCAACTCTCCGGCGGATAGTGCACCTTCAGACCGGCAACGACGGTCCGCTCTTCATCCTTCAGCCTGACTCGGAGCTTTACCAGCTTTTTGGAGCCCGGAATCGCCGCAGCCTCTATCACCTCCGCCACACGCAGGTCGACGCGCCGGAACTCCTCGATCGTGATCTGCTCGGCGTACTCTCCCCCCTCACCTGCATCCTCTCCCTCACGTGGGGGAGAGGAGATTGTTGGAGAGAGGGCGGGGGTGAGGGGAGGCTTTCGGAGCAACGGCTTGGCGGCGGTTGTCTGGATGCGTGGAAAAAGCGACTGCGCCTCTTGAACGCGCCACTCCTGCGCCTCGATTCGTGACGGTGACGGGCACGCAGTCTCGAAACGAAGAGGCGTTGTCGGCTCGGTAACACCCAGACCCCGGAGCATGCGGTCTGCCGTCTGGGGAAGAAACGGCAACAGAAGCGTGGCGATCATACGGAGGGTCTCGGCTGCAGTGAACAGGACCGCTTTCGTTCGAGGATCTCCCGGATCTCGCTTCCACGGTTCGTTGGTCACGAGGTATTTGTTCGTAGAGGAGACCAGATTCCAGATAGTCGATAGTGCCTCGCTGAACGCAAAGCGCTCCATGGCGGCCGTCACATCCGCGACAGCCGCGTGCGCGGCATCAGCAAGGCCCTCATCGCCAGGCGTGTACGTGATTCTACCGTCGTAGTATCGCTGGATCAGCTTCAGCACGCGGCTGTAAAGGTTCCCGAGATCATTAGCCAGATCCGCATTCAGCCTGGCTACAAGCGCGTCTTCGCTGAAGCCGGCATCCAGGCCGAACGTCATCTCCCGCAGGACGAAGTAGCGAAAGGCGTCAACGCCGTACTTATCGGCCAGATCAAGAGGCCGGACAACCGAGCCTCTGCTCTTTGACATCTTGGCTTCTTCGACCTTCCAGTAACCATGAACGTTCAGATGGCGATATGGCGGAAGCCCGGCCGCCTTCAGCATGGTCGGCCAGTAGATGGCATGAGGTTTCAGGATATCTTTGGCGATCAAATGCTGGGCGGCGGGCCAGAAAAGGCGGAACGCGTCGCCATCCGGCCACCCCAGCGCAGAGATATAGTTGATGAGGGCATCAAACCAGACATAAGTAACATATCGGTCATCAAAAGGAAGCGGAATCCCCCACGTGAGGCGTGCTGAAGGCCTTGAGATACAGAGGTCCTCCAGCGGCTCCTTAAGAAAGGACAGCACCTCGTTCCGAAAGCGTTCCGGTCGAATGAAGTCGGGATGTCGGTGGATATGGTCGATCAGCCACTCCTGATATTTCCCCATCCGAAAGAAGTAGTTCTGCTCCTTGATAAAGGCCGGGACCGTCTGATGATCGGGGCATTGACCGTCCTGCAACTCCTTCTCGGTGTAGAACCGCTCGCAGCCGAAGCAGTAATGGCCGCCATACTCTCCGAAATAGATATCCCCGGCATCGTAGATCTGTTGCAGGAACCGCTGTACGGCACGTTTGTGAGGTTCGCTGGTGGTGCGAATGAATTGATTCGGCGCCAGTCCCAGCCGTTTCCACGTCTCCTGAAAGATGCCGCTGATCCGGTCGGCATACGCCTGCGGGCTCTCGCCGCCCTGCGCAGCCGCCTGGACGATCTTGTCGCCATGCTCATCGGTACCGGTCAGAAAATAGACCTGTTCAGGCCCCAGCCGAAGCTTCTGGAAACGGGCCATCGTATCAGCCAGGATGGTAGTATAAGCGTGTCCCAGATGTGGGGTAGCGTTGACGTAATAGATCGGGGTCGTCAGGTAAAAGGTCTCGTTACTCATGAGTTGGTGTGATCCGGCGCGGAGACACCCCCGCAGCCGCCACTACTGCAGCCTCCGCTACCACAACCGCTCCGGGGCGAGTTCTCGTCCAGAGGGGGACCGATGTGAATCAGGTCAGCCGCCTTCACGGTAATCTGCACGTTGTTTTCCAGTTCGACCACCAGCGATTCAGTCAGAAGGTTCCTTGCCTTGACAATCCCTATCCCTTCTGGCGCCTCGACCGGCGAACCGATCTTGGGTAGACGCCGCTTCAGCTCCTCGTACATTGAGTGCTCGTAGCGAAGGCAGCATTTCAGCCGCCCGCACATCCCTGCCAGTTTACTCGGATTCAGGGGGAGATTCTGGTCCTTGGCCATCCGGACCGAGATCGGGTCGTACTCCTTCAAAAAGGTCTTACAGCACAGCTCTCGTCCGCACGGGCCGACGCAGCCTAACTTGCTGCCGACATCTCTGGCCCGGATCTGTCGCATCTCGATACGGGTATGGAGTTGCTGAGCCAAATCCTTCACCAACTCGCGGAAGTCGATCCGATCGTCGGCGTAGAAATAGAAGGTCACCCGGCTCCGATCGAAGCTCGCCTTGACATCGACCAGCTTCATCGGCAGCTCTAATTTCGTAATTTTTCGCGAGCAGAAGATTCTCCCGTCCGATTCCAGACGCCTGATCCGTTCCTCATTGGCGCGATCCCGCGCAGTTGCCACACGAAGGACGGCCGGCAGAGGTTCCGTTGCCTTATGATCGGGATAAAGCGGGAAGGTGGAGAACACTCGGCCCAGTCCCTGTCCCCACGTGGTTTCGACCACCACCTGATCGCCCGGCTGGAGTTTTACCCCTCGGGGATCGTAGTGTTGATCCTGATATTCCGTCTCTCCTAAGTTAACTCGAACCGTTTTCATATCGACACCGCCAACAGGCCGGACGGAAGCGCCTCCCGCAGTCGAAGCAAAAGGTCCTCCGTCGACAGCCGCGGATTTGCGTTGCGAACAAGGTTGTCCATCGCGGCATGGACCGCGCGAAGCCCGTCCAGGATGGCGTCCAGGGGCACGCCCTCCGCCTGGCGGGTAATCGCTTCGCCGCGATCGTCGTTTACGAGCCAATCCGTCCGTCCGGATGCCTTCGCGACCATGAGATCACGCAACCAGGCCGAAAGGATTTCCAACTGTTGCTGAAGCTTCTCCCGATCCTTCGCCAGCTTTTCGGCCAGTTCAACGAGGGCGGCAGGTCCATCTTGAAGCCCTCGCCCAACTCCTTCGAGCAGCAGATCTCTTGTCGCGGGCAGGGACGCTACCTCCGGACAGAAGGCGCGCTCGATGCTGCCACGGCTTAACAAGGCGATCAGTCTGGCCCGGGACGACTCCATCCCCTTCTCTCTCAAAAGGGCTTCGATCTGTCCGTGCGGGAGCGGGGAGAAGGTCACGATCTGGCATCGGGAAACGATCGTAGGAAGCAGGGCCGATACCGTACCGGTCAGAAGAATGAACATTGTTCCCCTGGCCGGTTCTTCCAGAGTCTTCAAAAGCGCATTGGCCGCCTGCTCCGTCATTCGCTCCGCGCTGTTGAGAATAAATACCTTCCACTGTGCCTCATAGGGAACCAGGGCGGCGTCGGCCTCAAGGGTCCGGATCTGTTCAATCTTGACAGTCGCGCCATCCGGTTCGATCACCTGTACGTCCGGATGCAGTCCGTTCGCGATGTTGCGACACGCGCGGCACACCCCGCACCCATCCTGCGCAGCCGTCAGCTGACAGCTATCAACTGATCGCTGCTTCATATCGCAGTTGAGCGCCTGGGCAAAGGCGAGGGCGGCGGCTCGTTTGCCCACTCCGGCCGGCCCGCTGAACAGATAGGCATGGGCGACCCGCCCGGTCATGAGCGCCCGGTGAAGGAACCGGATAGCTCTCTCCTGCCCTATCACATCACGAAACGGCATCGTCGCACCGATCCTGAAGACGGAGAAACTGGTTCCACACGACCGCCTCAATCTCGGTCACGCCGAGACCGGCATCGATGACGATCATTCGATCCGGGTTTTCCCGGGCCAGAGTACGGTACCCTTCTCTGATCCGCTGGTGGAAGTCGAGCGGCTCCGCCTCGATTCTGTCCCAGCACAACGGCTCTGCGCTGAGCTGCGTCGACGCATCGACGCTTACGACTCGTCTGCACCGCGTCAGTCCGATCTCCGGGTCGAGATCGAGCAGGATCGTCAGGTCAGGTACAAGTCCGTCGGTGGCACACCGATTCAGCCGCTGTATCAGATCCAGGTCAAGGTTTCTTCCAAATCCCTGGTACGCCAGCGTAGAATCGGTAAAACGGTCGCAGAGCACCACGACCCCTCGCCGGAGAGCCGGCGCGATGAGCTCCCGGACAAGCTGTGCGCGGCTGGCCTCATACAGCAACAGTTCCGTAGCGGCAGCGATGGGGGCCGATCCCGGATCAAGCAGAAGCGTCCGAATCTCTTTGCCGATGGCGGTCCCTCCGGGATCGTGGGTTCCGATGACCTCTTTGCCGGAGCCGCGAATGCGATTCGCCAACAGCGTAAGCTGGGTCGTCTTCCCGGATCCCTCGCCCCCCTCAAAGGTCACAAATATGCCGCGCATGGCGCTCTGCTCATCCCTCTGTACGTTTTTGCTCTGGCTGTCAGCTATCAGCTTCGTTTGAAACCGAGACCGACGCGATCAGCTCGGCCAGCGTGTCCAGCTCATCTTCCGAGACGGTGCGAGGATCCAGGACGATCCGGTCGCCCTTGATCCGAACCATCGCCGGTGGGTCGGTCCGACGCAGGCGTCTCTCTAAAACCTGCGCAGTCAGGCGGATGGCCTGCACCGCCACCAGGCGCGTCGGGATCGCCTCGAGGGGTAGCGCGCCACCACCGACCTCTGACGTCCCCTCGATGATCGACACCTCAAGATGATCCGAGGCGAGTGCGGTAATCCGATCGCGCAGACGCCCGGCCCGCCGCTCAATCTCCTGGAGCGGCATAACAAGCGCCTGGAGCACCGGAACGTGGGCAACGGCTTGCCCTTCGTCGAGGTAAAGGCGCAACGTTGTCTCCAGCGCGGCCAACGACAGCTTGTCGATCCGCACGGCGCGCGCGAGCGGATTTCGGCGGAGCCTTGTGACCAGCAGCCGCTTCCCCACGATCAGACCTGCCTGAGGTCCGCCCAGCAGCTTGTCCCCGCTGAAGGTCACCAGATCCGCTCCGGCGCGGATACTCTCCGAGGGCATCGGTTCCTTGGAGAGTCCAAGCTGCGACAGATCGATAAGGGCGCCGCTGCCTACGTCCTCCACCACCGGCAGACCGGTCTTCTCGCCCAGGCCGGCCAACTCGGCCACCGGCACCTGGCTGGCAAAGCCCTGGATCCGGAAGTTGCTGGTGTGCACCTTCAGGATGATGGCGCTCGCCGGGCTGACAGCGTCCTCGTAATCCCTCAGGTAGGTCCGGTTGGTGGTCCCTACTTCCCGCAGAATTCCGCCTGCACGACGCATGATATCGGGGATCCGGAACGAGTCGCCGATCTCCACCAGCTCCCCGCGCGAGACAATAACCTCTCTTCCCTCGGCCAGCGTATTGATAACAAGCAGCACCGCCGCCGCATTGTTATTCACCGCAAACGCAGCCTCGGCGCCGGTCAGACGGCATAAGAGCCGCTCCACATGGTCCTGCCTGGACCCGCGGTCCCCTCGTTCAAGGTCATACTCCAGGTTCGAGTAGCCCCGCGCCACCTCGACCATACGCTCGACTGCAACCTCTGCGAGCGGGGCGCGACCGAGATTCGTATGGATGACGACGCCCGTTGCGTTAATGAGGCGCCGCAGGGCCGGACGATTCAGCCGCCGCGCCATCCGCTGCGCCTCGGCAACCAACGCGACTCTGGATGACAGGTCGGCCTGCATGGATTCGGAGTGCCCGTTGGCAATTAACCGCCGCCGACGCTCCAACACCTCTCGGATCGCCTCAACGACAGCCCAGCGCGGCAATGTCTTGGCTGTCTCTCGGATCGACGGCTCCTGCAATAACTCATCGACTGAAGGGAGTTGCCTGAGGAGCAACCGCGTTCGACTATCCACAAAAGCCGCCTTCTCCAATAGCTGACCGTTGACCGCTGTTAGCTGATAGCTGCTTCATTGTCACGCTATCACACTTCCCCTCTTGATTCAACTCCGAGGTCGCCTCCGCGATCCCATCCTAAAGGCGAAGGGCCGGGCTGCTCTTTACGCGCCCGGCCCTTCGCACACGCTGACGACGACAGGCTATTCAGACCCGCATATCTCACGCAACCCCAGATCGCTTGGCCACAAAGCAGGGCTTGCAGAAGACCGGTTTGTCGAGGATCGGCTTGAAGGGAACGGAGGTCTGCTGGCCACAGGCCGAGCAGACGACCTCGTACTCCTGGCGAGGGCCTCCATGGCCGCCTACCCCTTTGCGTACCGACTTGCAGGCCTTGCACCGTTTTGGCTCATTCATGAATCCTTTCTGCTCATAAAACTCTTGCTCGCCAGCGGTGAAGGTAAACTGCTGCCCACAATCAACACACGTCAGTGACTTATCCTGGAATGCCATTGGCTGCCTCCTGCCAAACCGAAACCCATTGTTGCCCTGTTCCCGTATCGTAACGCTCCCCTCGTACCGTTCCTGCCTAGCCTCTATCTTCGTCTCGTCATAGGCCCTCCCCCGCTAAACAAGGTCCAATGTCAGATGCCGTGCCGCGAAAATACCGACCGCCGAAGAAGGTCCACCGTTTCCCGAACCTCCTCCCAGGCGCGCGCCATGGTCGTCGTTCTGAAGCACCTTCAGGTAGTCTGGCTTCAGAAAGACCAGAAGTTCGTCGTCGGTAGCGGGTTCAGGCTCGACAGAGCAGGTTGAAGGAATGGACAGTAACTCGCAGGCGCTGATCAGATCGTAGGTGAGCCCAAGCCGCTTATTGCGAAGGAGATGCCCAGGTCCGTAGTCGAACTCCTGGAACCGCGAGGTATAAACGAATGCTGTCCTCAGTCCTGAAGACATCGTAAGTGCCGTATGCGCCCGGGTTACTGAGTCCTTTGCGGGAGTCTCTCAGACTCCGACCCCGTTCTCGCCAGACCGACGATACGCTCCGCTCTTCCCCCCTGTCTTCCCGATCAGGCGGATTGCGCCGATCACCATCTCCTTGTCCACCGCTTTGCACATGTCGTAGACAGTCAGGGCCGCCATCGCTACGGCCGTCAGGGCTTCCATTTCAGCCCCGGTTCGCCCCGTGACCTTGATCCGTGATTCGATGTCCAGACGTCCTGCTTTCTCGACTGGTGTGAATTCGATTTCGGCGCTGGAAAGGAGGAGAGGATGACAGAGCGGAATGAGGTCAGATACCCTTTTTGCCGCCATCAGCCCGGCGAGCCTGGCAGCCGCCAGGACATCGCCCTTCGGGACCCTCCCCTTCTCAATCATGCGAAGGGTCTCTGGCTGCATGGTGATGGTGCCTCTGGCCACGGCCTCCCGCCTGGTTTCGTCTTTCTCACTGATATCGACCATGCGGGCTTGGCCATGCCGGTCGACGTGAGTCAGCCGCTTCATTTTTGGGACGTAGCCGGCATGTGATTGCGCTGGTGCTGACGCATAATCACGTGCATCTGATCTTTTATTGTCAGCTTGAGCTTCTGTAGCTCCTTCCGCGTTCGCTCCTGCTCGCTCGTCAGGTAATAGATCCGGTCCAACTCACTGATCTTCAGATCGAATTCCCGGTGCTTCTCGGCCAGTCGCTGGAACTCCGGATTCTCCTCCCTGAGACGAGCAAAGAGTTGTGCTTCCGTCTCCTCCATCTTTTACCTCCTCTCGGGTGGATTTTGACCGCGATGGCGGCGCCTCGTCACTGAATGGAACTCAACGCCAAAAGGCTCGCACTGACGAGCGCATCTCAGCATCGGCAGGCTGAACTGCTCGCATGTAAAGGCGGGCTTATGTTGTGAGGGACATCCCATTTTGGTTCTAACCTACCCAAACACGGGACGAAAGTCAAGGACAAAAATCGTCAGACGCAGTGGATAACATGAGGGGCGGTGGCCTTGAATGCGGCAATTACCTCGGCCCCGTCCTGCAGACCGAGCTGCTCCCACGACTGCCGAGTGACTGTCGCTACGATCAGGACACCGCAGTCGATCGTCACCTGGTAGGTAGGGCCGGCCGGCAGATGGCGGATCACCCGCCCGCAGAGCTGATTCCGCGCGCTTGACGTGCTCAGGACCGCCCCGCGAGGGAAGAGCGTGATCTCCTCCGGCCTGAGGCAGACCAGCACGCGCTCTCCCGGTGTCAATGGCCCTGCCACTTCCAAGGTCCAGCCTGGAACCTCGACGGTAGCGAGCCCCTGACTCACGGACTGCACGTGGCCCCGGAGGATTGTTTCGATGCCGACGAAACGAGCGACCTCCTCGTTGATCGGCTCGGCAAAGACGCGCTCCGGCGTGTCCACCTGCAGCACCCGCCCGCCAATCATGACGGCGACCCGATCACCAAGCGCCAATGCCTCGTTCCGATCATGCGTCACGAAGATAGTGCTGATCCGTCTCTTGTCGAGAATCGCCTTAAGGTCAAGCAACAGCCCCTCGCGGGTCGGAGGATCGAGCGCTGCGAACGGCTCATCGAGCAGGAAGACCTCCGGGTCGAGGACCAGGGCCCGCGCCAGGCTCACCCGTTGCGCCTCGCCGCCCGACAGGGTTCGGGTGCGTCGTGTGGCCAGATGCCCGATGCCAAGCATGGCCATGCTCTCCTGAACACGTCTGCTCACCTCGGTCGAATCGACGCGCCGGAGCCTGAGCCCGAGGGCCACATTTCCCTCGACGGTTCCATCAGTCAGCAATGGCTCCTGAAAGACGCTGGCCATGCGGCGACGGACCGTCAGTAGATTGCCGCACGATGAGACCGGCTGGCCCCTGAAGAGGACGCGCCCTTCAGTAGGGCGCTCCAAGAATCCGAGGAGCCGAAGCAGCGTTGATTTACCGGCCCCGTTTGGGCCGATGACGGCCAGGGTCTGCCCTTCGTGGACCTCAAAGAACGACGCGTCAAGGACCAGCATACCGTCGTATGTGACCTTGATCCTCTCAAGACAGAGTATCGGCCCGGTCACGGTGTCCGCCCCCGTTGCTGGATCCAGGTGAGGGTCACGTTCACGCCGAAGGTCAGGAGTAGCAGCAAGAGAGAAAGCGCGATCGCCATGTCGAAATTCCCCCTGCTGGTTTCCAGGACCGTGGCGGTGGTGAGCACCCGCGTCTGCCGGTAGATGTTACCGCCCACCATCATGGAGGCGCCGATCTCGGAGATGACCGCGCCGAAGCCGGCCATCAGCGCAGCCAAGAGCGGCAGGCGCGCCTCTTTGAGGAGGAGGTAGACAACCTGAAGCCTCGACGCGCCAAGCCCCACAAGCTGCATACGTAGTCGCGGGTTCAACTGCTGAATGGCGGCGACCGTGAGACCGGTCACGACCGGGGCGGCGATTACCAGTTGAGCAAGGATCATAGCGGTGGGTGTGTAGAGCAGTTCCAGGAAGCCAAGCGGCCCACTCCGCCAGAGAAAGATGCTCACGAAGAGGCCGACCACGACCGGCGGCAAGCCCATGCCCGTATTGACCAGACTGATCGCGATGCCCCGCCCGGGAAAGCGGCTCAGGGCCAGGATGGTGCCAATAGGAATGCCTATCAGCAGGCTGAGCAGGGTCGCGATCCCGGAGATCTGCAGCGACAGCAGCATGATCCGCAGCACCTCCGGGTCGCCGTGAACAAGCAATAGGACAGCCTGCGTGATACCTTGCCAGATCAGCTCCATTCTCGATCCTCCACGCAGCTACGGTCAACCATCACTCATCAGGGGCCAGCAGGCGTAGACGGTCCGGCGGTAACGACAGCCATACCTCTTTTCCCACATACAGTGTCATCAGGTCGTACAGTCGGCTTCGAACCTGGATTTCCAGGTCGTACTTGCCGGGATCGCCCCCATCGGTGAGGCTGACAAAAAGCACGTAATCAAGACCACGCCCGAGTTCATGGACGATTCGGCCGCGCAGGAGGTTGACCCGCCGTTCCACCCTGTCCGGCCATACCAGCCTGACATCCTCCGGTCGAATGCAGAATTCTACCTCCCCCGCAGCCGCCGGCGCCGGGCCATCGGCCCGCAAATGATGCCCTCGCCAGACGATATCCCAGGTATCGTCCGAGTCGCGGCAGGCGACACCACGCAAGATATTCTTCGCGCTGGTATGCTCGGCCACGCGCCGGGTCCGCGGTTGATGGAGCACCTCTTCCCGGGTTCCCATCTGGAGCACCTTGCCGCCATCGATGATAGCGATGGTGGATGCCATAAGATACGCCTCCTGCAGATCGTGGGTCACAAGCAAGATCGTACCTTTGTAATCGGCCAGCATCTGGAGTAACTCCTGGCGGAGCGTCTCGCGGACAGCCGGATCAAGGGCGGAGAACGGCTCGTCCAGCAACAGGATCTCCGGACGACCGATCAGGGCGCGTCCAAGGGCCACGCGCTGCCGCTGTCCGCCTGAGAGCTGATAAGGATAATGCTGCGCGAACGAATCCAA
The DNA here is from genome assembly GCA_016190285.1 of Candidatus Methylomirabilis oxygeniifera. GTDB lineage: Bacteria > Methylomirabilota > Methylomirabilia > Methylomirabilales > Methylomirabilaceae > Methylomirabilis > Methylomirabilis oxyfera_D. The sequence goes on along the minus strand of JACPQW010000095.1, from coordinate 2,089 downwards.
CCTCAGGAGATGCAGCGTCTCGTTGACCCGGTCGGCCGCTTTACTCTTAGGCGTCCCTCGAGGCAACCCAAACGAAAGATTCCCCGATACCGTCTTATGCGGAAAGAGGGCATACTCCTGGAAGACAAGACCCACGCGTCGCAAGTGCGGCGCCAGATCGATACCGGCGTTCGCGTCAAAGACAGTCCGACCGTTGATACGTATCGTCCCAGAGGTCGGTCTGATCAGGCCGGCAATGGCCAGGAGCGTCAGACTCTTCCCCGAGCCTGACGGACCATACAATGCCGTAATCCCGTCGCCGATCATAAGTTGCGTCCGGAGGTGGAATCCGGGCAGTCGCCTGTCGAGCGCAAGCTCGAGCATCAGTATCTGACCTTCGTCATGCGTCCGACCAGCGCGAGAATCAGCAGGACGGCAGCCGTCGCCAGGATCGACATGGCATTCGCCTCCTGAGGCTGATTCGCCTGAACCGCATCATAAATCGCGAGGGCAAGTGTCTGGGTCCGCCCCGGGATGCTCCCGGCGATCATCAGCGTAATGCCAAACTCCCCCATAGCTCGAGCAAAGGCCAGGATCGATCCGGCCAGAATACCCCGCCACGCCAGCGGCAGGGTGATCGTGCACAACACAATCAGGACAGGTTTGAACGTCCGGCCCGCATCTTCGATCCGGCGGTCGATCCCTTCAAATGCCCCTTGGGCAGCCTTAATGAACAGCGGCAGCGCGGCGATGGTCGAGGCGAGAACGGCAGCTTTCCACGTAAAAATGATGCCGATGTTCAGCCCCTGCTCCATGAGACGTCCCAGCAGCCCTTGTCGGCCGATCAGCAGCAGCAGGTAATAGCCGGTTACGGTAGGCGGCAAGATCAGCGGAATCATGACGATCGACTCCAGGACTGCCCTGCCTGGAAAGCGGCCTCGCGCCAGCAGCCAGGCGATCGGTGTGCCGAGCACCAGCGCGGCTACCGTCGCAAGACCGGCAACCTTCATCGATAGGAGCAGAGGCGCCAGCGGAATCTGTATCATAACTGTCACTATCTATTTCTGTATAATGTCGGTCTCGCGTCTCGAGGAGTGCGTTGGGCTGTTCGGCGGCGGCAGGAATCCATGAGCCTTCAGAATCTGTTGTCCGCCTTCGCTCAGCGCCAAGTCTACGAAGGCTCGCGCCAAAGTGGGTTGCTGCGAGGTTTTGATAACAGCAATCGGGTAGCGCACTAATGGAGAACTTCCTTCCGGCGCCACAGCAATGACCCGGACCCGTTCGCCAGCGCTTTGTGCGTCAGTGGCATAGACAAGGGCGGCCTCTACCTCGCCTCGCACCACATACGCCAAGGCTTGGCGAACATTCCCCGTGAAGATCAGCTTCGATTGCAGCGCATCCCACAGCCCAAGATTCATCAGGACCCTCTGCGCGTACTCGCCAGCGGGAACGGTCCGCGGATTGCCGATAGCGATCAGTGTGACCTCCGCTTTGGTCAAATCTTTGAAGGAAACGAGAGCGGGTTGAAGCGCAGCAGATGTGATCAGAACCAGCAGGTTGGCAGCAAGTGTACGCCGGGTTTCATGCCGCAGAAGGCCGTTGGCCTCAAGTGCGTCCATCTGTTTCGCCGAGGCGGAGACATACACATCTACTGGCGCACCGGCTTCGATCTGCTGCTGCAACGCGCCGGAACCACCCCAGTTAAACACCACGTTGACGTCCGGATGGCGTTGTTCAAAGCGGGCGCCGATTGCCTGCATGGGCTCTTTCAGGCTGATTGCAGCCGATACCAGCAGTTCGGTGCTCGACGCCGCAAATGCGATACTGAACCACGCGACGAGCGCTAAAACACCTAACAACCAACCCTTCGTGGCATAATCAAGTAAGCGCCACCCGCGTCGGCCTGTCTCTCGATCACCCCGCAGCATTCTGGCTCAGTATATGCCGAATGCGCCTCAAAACACAATCCTGACCTCAATCGGCTCTTGCCTGCGGTTACCCTGTGCTGGCGTCGTGGCCCAGAAATCCCTTTACATCCCGTTCGTGGTGAGCTTGTCGAATCCATGAACGGAACTTATTGATCTTGTTCACCCTTCGACAGGCTCAGGGC
>JACPQW010000094.1 GCA_016190285.1 Candidatus Methylomirabilis oxygeniifera | reverse complement strand
CCCCTAACGCGATCGGTTTAGACATTGCTCTACTCATCTGGCTTGTCTCCTTTTGTCGAGTTGTCGAGGTGCCGTTCCCTTTTGTCTCTTTGCTTTCTACTGAACATATCTTCAAGAACTCATCGATCTGGACAGGCTTCGGAAGTACCCTTGTGATCCCGGCCCGCGCTACCATCTCAGGGTCAAGCGCGCAGGTGTCGCCCGTGATAAGGACGATGGGGGTCACCGTATCGGACCTCCGAATGAATGCGGCCATCTCGAGGCCACTCATTCCAGGCATTCGGTAGTCCGTCAAGATCAGATCGAAAGGGCCATGGTGCAGGGTATCCAAGCCGGCCAGCCCGTCTTTCGCGGTCCAAACGTCGTAGCCTATCATTTCAAGAAGGTCGGTCAAGAGTTCTCTGAACGATGCATTGTCATCCACAACGAGGACCTTCCGCTTCATATTGTTTGACTGCTCAGTGTTCATTGTCCCATCTCCCATCCCCCCGTCAATGGAAAGAGCAAGCAACATGCCAGGAATCTGACCGCCATCCAGTAAACGTTCAGACCATGTAGAAACAAGGAGTTACGCAGCCATATCTAAGATCTTCCGGCATAGATCATTTCTCGAAGGATGTCGAAACTGGGGGATAGCGAGTATTTTTTTCGCGGGAGAGGAGAAAGGACGAGAGGACCGAATGGTCTGAATTGCCAATGTTGTCACGCTTAAAGAGGGGGTACGCCAGGTTGGTGTAAGGAGGTAAGCTTTACTCGTTAATGAACCGTCTTGGAGAGATCGTCGGAAAGAACGGAGGCCTTCTGGGCTAAATTCATCGCCTGCTGAAAGTCCTTGTTTGTGATCGCCTCCTTGGCCTGCGTGAGAAAGCTCTGAATGGTGGAGTAGGTCTCCGATTGGTCGACCTTCAGCTTCTGTCGGTCGATCGAGAGTAGAGTCCGCTCAACTCCCTGGATCATGGCATGAACCTCCTCCGTCAGTCGTGTCTCACGATCCGCGTCTACCTGAGGGGACAACCGCGGTGTCGGCGCCTCCGGACGCGCAGGCGCGGGAGGCGGTGCTGAACGAGCGGGGGCGGGAGGCGGTGTGGGACGTACGGGGACGTGCGTCGAGATGGTCGGCTTGAAGAGCGCCTCAATCTCGGCGCAGCCGGATGCCAGAAAAAGGCTCAACCATAGGAAAATCGCGCGCGAGGTCGTCACTGGGATACCTATACCCTCACCTAAGCAGCAGTAAAGGAGACTGTCATCGTTGTCCCTTGCCCTACCTTCGAGTCTACCTCGATGGTCCCCCCATGCATCTGGACGATCCGGTACACCAAGGAAAGCCCGATCCCGTTCCCGTCAGGTCTGGTAGTATAGTAGAGACGGAATATCTTGTCGAGGTCTTCGCTGGGGATTCCTATCCCTTGGTCGATGATGTGAGCGCGAATCACGCCCTCGACGGTCTGGTCTGTCGCAAGGGTCACCGTGCCGCCATCGGGCATTGCCTGACAGGCGTTCAGGACCAGATTGAGAAAGGCCTGCTGAAGCAGCTCCAGATCACCAGTGATGGGGGGGAGTCTGTCATCAAGCCGAAAGGCGAATGTGATACGACTTGCCGCCCCTTGCACGTCGGTCGTCTGAGCGACCTCCTGCAGCAGCCTGTTCAGGTCCAGAGGCTGAAGCTGCAGCGTTTGGGGACGGACAAACCGGAGAAAGCCTTGTACCACACGATCAAGGCGGTGAACCTCTCCCCCAAGTAATTCCAGGCTCTTGGCCACGTGCTCGGGAGGGTCGTTCAGCTTCTGTTTTAACAATTCCAGGTGGATGATCATGGCATTCAAGGGGTTCTTCACTTCGTGGGCCACACCTGAGGTGAGCTTCCCCAGCTCTGCGAGCTTCTGGGAGTAGTCGACGAGCGACTGGATCTGCTGGAGCGGTTCAGTCTTCGTAAGAATGACCATGCCTCCGACCACGTCGCCCTGGTCCAGTACAGGGTAGGCGGAGGCCAGGACATCCAGCGGGGTGTCGCGGTCACCCGGCACCTGAAGGGAGAGGTGTTTGACCGGCCCCCGTCGTTGGAAGACTTCGCCCACCGCCACTGCCAGGGGATGGGTGTCGCCAAGGATCTTTTGCAACGTTTGACCGGCCGCGTTCATAAGAGGACAGGCCAGCAAAGTCTCGGCCACCGGATTCGCGAAGATGACCGCCTGGTCTCGATTCAGCAGGATGATGGCGTCTTCGAGACAGCGTACGATCCCTTCCAGCCTGGTCTTTTCGCTCATGAGGGAGGACCGGTCCTCCTGGATCTGACGTCCCAACAAGTTAAGTTTTGCCGCAATCCGTCCTACCTCGTCGTCACGGACGGACGCAAAGGCCGTGTCAAACTCGCCGTGTGCCATCCGATCAACTCCCTGGGCAATCTGACGCAATGGCATCACGACGAGATTCGAGAGGGTAAAGGCTACGATCCAGGCGAGCGGGAAAGCGAGGACCGCCAGCAACAGGCTTCGCCAGGCAGCGGCTGAGAGTTCGCGCCAGATGAGGCTTCCGGCCAGCCCGAGCCGGATTGCTCCGAAAGGCCGATCGTTGAGGCTGAGCGGGAGGGTGGTCTCAAACACCTGGTGCTCGCGGGCCAGCACCCCGAGTTGCTGTAGAGCGTTCATCTCCAGCAAATGCTCGATTTGTTGACGCGGGAGCGACGGCTGCCCTTCGCGGGATCGCTCGCTGTGTACCAGAATCGTGCCGGAGTGATCGGTGATCATCGCATAGACCAGGTGCGGGGAATAGCCGATGCTGGCATCGAGAAGCGCGCGAAGCTCCCGGTCGCGGCGCAGGGCAGCCTCCGGACGGCTCCCGTGTGCCCTGGCGACAGTCCGAGTAGCGCCGGCGAAGATCTGCTGGGCCTGGAGGGTGCCCTTCTCCGCGGCATCCTTCAGCACCAGGCGGGTTGTCGTGGAAAGATGGACGATCGAGGCAACTGAGACGATCAGAAAGACCAGAAGACTGATACCGAGGATTTCCTTCCCTCGGATGCCGAGAGTCATGTGTCCTTATTCCTGCGCGGTCGCCGAGGAAGAGGCCTCCCCCCGATAGCGGGCCAACTTGTTGTGCAGCGTCTTCAAGCTGATCCCAAGGACCTCCGCGGCTCGCGTCTTGTTCTGGTTTGTCCGTTCCAGGGTTGTGAGAATCAAGACTTTTTCTGCAGCATCAATGGTGATCCCGACGGGGATGTTGAACTCCGAGCTCAACTCACGACGCTGACTGGGGAAATTCGGCGGCAGATCGGCCGACGTAATCATGCTTCCCTGAGCCACAAGGGTGGCTCGCTCCAGCACATTGCGAAGCTCCCGAACGTTGCCCGGCCAGTCGTGCTCGGTCAAGAGGGCGAGCGTCCCTGCGTCTACGCCCTGGACTGCTTTGCCGTATTTGTCTTTAAACTCCTCAAGCAACGATCGGATGAGGAGCGGGATGTCCTCGAGCCGCTCCCGCAGGGCGGGCAGGTGGATATTGAACACATTCAACCGGTAGTAGAGGTCCTCTCGGATCAGGCCGTCCTGGACCGCCTGCGCCGGATCCTTATTCGTTGCGGCCACCACCCGGACATCTACGCCGATTTCCTTGGTTCCACCCAGCCGACGAAAGCTGCCTTCCTGGAGGATCCTGAGGAACTTGGCCTGGGTGGCGACCTTCATCTCCGCGACCTCATCAAGGAAGATGGTCCCGCCATCCGCCAGCTCAAAGCATCCCAGCCTCCGTTCGGTCGCGCCCGTAAAGGCCCCTTTCTCGTGGCCGAAGATCTCACTTTCTAATAGCGTCTCCGGGATGGCGGCACAGTTGATCGGGACGAAGGGGCCGTGCTTTCGGTGAGAGAGATCGTGAATCGTTCGCGCTGCCAGCTCCTTTCCGGTTCCGCTCGCCCCCCAGATGAAGACCGGCGCCGTGCTGGGGGCCGCCAATTCAAGCAGCCGGTAGACCTCCTGCATGGCAGGCGTGTTGCCAACCAGCCGGCCGAACCGGCCCAGGTGGCGGACTTGGTGGCGCAACAGCTTGACCTCTTGCAGCACCGCTCCACGCTCCAGGGCCTTCTCGACAAGGACTCGGAGCCGTCCGATATCAACCGGTTTGGTCAGGTAGTCGTAGGCCCCTTCCTGCATCGCCTGGACTGCCGTCTCGATGGTCCCCTGTCCGGTCAGAATGATCAGAGAGGGAAGCGTTGCATCGGTCTTCAGGGTGTGGAGGAGGGCGATGCCGTCCATCTTCGGCATGACGAGATCAGCGATAATGAGGGACGGCTGAAGCTCGGAGGCTTTTTCTAAAGCCTCCTGACCGTTAGCGGCGACAGCGACCTCGTATCCCCAGCCCGTGAGAAGCTCCTGGAGCCCGGTTCTTGAAGCAGGCTCGTCTTCCGCGATTAAGATCTTTGCTTTTGCCATGGGTGATATCCTTTGGACGTACCCTTCATCCAGCATTTTTATGATAGCTGGATTGGTCGGTTTTGTGAAGTCCTGTTCATCAAGCCGGCTTGAAAAAGGCTAGAATGCTGTGGTAATGTGCGGTATATCAAGATGCGAAGTGAGAGGAGGCTCAATATGAGCAAGTTCATGCAACGATGCCGGATCTGGCTATCAATGGCTTCCGTCATGGTCCTGACTGGTTGCGCCACTGTGTTTCCTGAGATCTCTCCGCCCGCCGGTATCCCCGTAGAGGCGAAGCGACTTTCTTTTACCATGATCGCGCGGAACTATCGCTGTGAGCCCTCCGTCATCGCGGTAGATCGAGAAGGGAGGTCGGCGTTGGTCAAGGTCACGATTCGCAGCGATGGCGCCAGACATGTTTTTTCAATCCCCGAACTGGAGGTTAGACGCTATCTCGAGCCGGGGCAGGAAACCACCATTGAGTTTCTGGCAGAGCGTTCAGGAATCTTCACGTTCGGCTGCACCAGGTTCCCGTGGATCAGTCCGCTCGACCATAAAGGGAAGCTCGCAATCAAGTGATGCCTCATGCGCCGACGGCGCGTCAATGAGGATGCAGATCGGACCGTTGGGCCTCCATCACTATGTTCGCCAGGGGTGTACCGGGAGATCGGCAAGGCCGATTACTTTGACGCCGGCTTGGGCCACGAGATGATCGTGCTCTACTGTGCTGCCGCTGACCCCGATCGCCCCGATCAGGACCCCTTCCGTGTTGACGATCGGCAGCCCGCCGGGAAAGGTGATGAGCCCATCGTTACTGTGCTCAATCCCGTAGAGCGGACCGCCAGGCTGGGACAGTGTGCCGATCTGTCCTGTCGGCATCGCAAAGAAGCAGGCGGTTTTCGCCTTTTTGAAGGCGATGTCGATGCTTCCGACCCACGCATCGTCCATCCGGACGAACGCCTTCAAGTTAGCGCCTGAGTCCACGACGGCAATATCCATACACGTCCCAAGCTCTTTGGCCTTGTCGATGGCTGCTGCGATTGCCTTCTCTGCCTGTTCAAGCGTGACGTGCATACGACTCCTCCTTCTGCCGAATCGGACCCTTTGGGTCCCTGTCTGACAGCGATCTCCTTACCCAACGCTCATTGCCGTAATATAGTAAGCCAGCATGGCGATTATCTACGCTCGGGCGACGGTTGACAAGAGGAAGAAGAGCGGATGTCAATGAGACGTTGATGAATCGAGTGTTGCATCCGACCAGGGAAGAATCGGGAAGAACCGGATAAAGGCGAGATACGAAAGAATGGCCGCGCTGGCAAACCCTGCGCTGATCAAAAGCTCTGGGATGCCCAGAGGCGCGGCCGGGCCTTTCCAGAGCGCCGGGACGACGAGCACGTATCGCTCCACCCAGATGCCGCCTGCGATGACCAATCCCATCGGCAGCAGGGCAAAAGGGTCCTGCTTGGCGCGGCGGCTGAAGAAGACGATCAGGGGGCCGACAAATCCCGCAATCAGCGCGACCCAGGCGAACAGCGCCCACGGGAGCACCTGAGTTCTCAGGATGACATACTGGGTTTCCTCCGTAATGTTGCCATACCAGATGACAATGTACTGGGCCCACAGCAGGCCGATGACCAGCATATCGAAGCCGAACAGGAGCTTGCCCAGGTCATGAAAATGACCGGCGGTGATCCATTGTTCTAGGCCGAGGGTCATCCGAAGTATGATGGTAATGACGGCGATCCCGGCCAGACCCAGATACAAGCTGCTCATAAAGAAGTATCCACCGAACAGGCTACTGTACCAGTAAGGATCCAAAGTCATGATCAGGTCGAATCCCAGCAGGCTAAATACGATGGCATAGGCGACAAGGATGGCCGGACCGAGGACGCCAAGGGTACGGCGCGACCGTTGTTCCTCTGCCTCGAATCCTTGCCAGCCGCGCGTCAGCCACCTGTAGAGCGGGGTAGCCGGGATGAGCGAGTGCTCCTGGGCGCGTCCGATCTGAGGGCGAAGGTTATAGTACAGGTACAGCAGGCTGAGCGCCACCATCACCGCCAGGCCAAGACCGTTTCTGAAGAAGAAAAGCGGCACATTCAGCCACGCTGCCTTTTCCGGGATCGGATGACGCACCCATGGGTAGAGCCAGTAGCGGCCAAAGAAGAGCGGGACGTACATCAACAGGGCGACCGGGAGGAACGATCCCATCCCGATGGCGACCCGTTTGATGACATGACCCCAACGGGCATTGCAGAGATCGTAGATGGCTGCGAAGACCACCCCGGCCTGGGCCAGTCCTGTCCAGAAGAGGAAGTTCACCAGGTAGATCTCCCACGCCCGGACGGGCTGCTCTGCGAAGATACCCAGCAAGAAGACCAGCAGACCTACGGCCAGCAATCCCGCCAGGATCCCGGAGACTGCGCGGGGGCTCCGACGTGGAATCTTGCGAATGCTCTCTTCAAGGTCCGCCAGTTCGGTCATGGTTGTTGCACACTCCTGAGGAAATTGACAATGTCCCATCGTTCCTTGGGGGCCAGCAGTGTGCCGTGTGCGGGCATAATCGGGCCGCCATTTCGGATCGTCCCATAGATGAAGCCATCGGTCTTCTGCCGAAAGAACGGAAGGGTCAGGTCCGGCGGAGGAATAAACTTAGTGGCGACGGGGCCCATCCCCTTTCCATCAGCTCCATGACAGAGCGCGCAATAGATGTCGAATAAGTGCCGCCCGTTCTCGACGGATTGCTGCGTGAACGGCACCGGATTGGCGAGGCTCTTTCCCATCTCCTCGCGCGTCATCGGGCGCTCCCACCCGTCGCGTGGGACGGTCCCAGCCGGGGGGTGTCTAGGCGCCTCCTGCGGCTTGATCGATGGCTGGTCCTTCATATCCCTGCTCCATGGGAAACCATGAGCTGAGCCGACCCAGATCGGGAGGACCACGATGATCAACAGACCGATATCTCTAGGCTTCAACATCGCCCTCCACCTGACGCACCTCCGCCGCCCCGGCCGCGCGGAGAATCTGCGATGTGGACCCGATTTCATCCGGTGCGCAGAAGACGAATAGGCCGAACTGATCCCGGCAGAAGCGGGGATGAAACGCGGGCCCGATGTGCAGTCGCGGGAAGCGGGCATTGACCAGCAGCCCGAGCAGCGTGCCGATCGCCCCGAAAAGAATCGTCAGCTCGAAGGCGATGACGACGAACGCGGGCATCGATACAATCGGCTTGCCGCCGGTGATGTGCGGATAGCCGATGGAGGTGTTGATGGTCAAGCCCAGTCCGAAGATCGCGCCAACGATCCCGCCGACAAGGGCGAACACCCGTACCGGACTCTCCCGCCGGCCCAACGCTTCATCGATTTCATGGCTGGGGATAGGGGACGCGACCCGGAGGTTGTCGAACCCGGAGGCGCGCAGCGCTCGGATGGCCGCGAGAAACCGATCGAGCTGATCGAAATGCCCCACCACCCCGACGGCTCGCCCGTTCATGGATCGACGTCCTTCTCTCGTCCCTTGCCTTCATCAAATCCCCCCGTGCCCCCCTTTTGTAAATGGGGGGTGGGGGGATTTCGTACCTCACCTATTACGGGCGGCGGAAGCTGCTCCTTCACCTCCACGATGGAGACGACCGGCAACAGTTTCGCAAAGAGGAGAAACCAGAGGAAGAACCAGCCGAAGCTTCCTGCCGTGATGCTGAGGTCGACCCAGGTCGGTCGGTAGAGGCCCCAGGTGTACGGATCGTAGTCGCGCGCGAGGGAGGTTACGATGATGATGAATCGTTCGAACCACATCCCCACGTTGATGAGCAGCGAGATCGTCAGCAGCCACGGGGTACTGGTCCTGATTTTTTTTACGAAGAACAGGAGGGGGATTAACGAGTTGAAGATGATCATGATCCAGAAGCCCCAGGCGTAATCGCCCAGCGCCCGGTAACGAAAGGTCTCCCACTCGAAGCTGTTGGCGCTGTACCAGGCAATGAAATACTCAGTCGCGTAGGAGTAGCCGACAATAAGGCCGGTGAGGACGATGAGCTTCGCCAGGTTCTCCAGGTGAGTCTGCGTGAGGTAGAGGTCGAGACGAAAGGTTCGCCGGAGGGGGATCAGAAGGGTGATGACCATCGCCAGACCTGAATGGATGGCGCCCGCTACGAAATAGGGCGCAAAGATGGTCGAGTGCCAGCCGGGGACCATCGACATGGCGAAGTCCCACGAGACGACGCTATGGACCGAGATGACCAGAGGCGTGGCCAGGGCGGCCAGGAACAGATAGGCGCTGGTGTAATGCCGCCACTGACGGTCGGTCCCCTGCCAGCCCTGGGCCAGGAATCCGTACAGACGGCGGCGCCAGCCGCGCGACTGGTCACGAACGACCGCCAGATCAGGCACCAGGCCGGTGAAGAAGAAGACCATGCTCACCAGCATGTAGGTGAGGACGGCGAAGACGTCCCAGATAAGCGGGGAACGGAAGTTGGGCCACAGCCCACCCACTTGCGGGTAAGGCAGGAGCCAATAGACGTACCAGGGACGCCCCAGGTGGATGATCGGAAAGAGGGCAGCGGTCATCAATGCGAAGACGGTGACCGCTTCCGCTGCCCTGTAGATCGAGGCTCGCCAGCGGACGCGGAAGAGAAACAGGACGGCCGAAATGAGCGTCCCGGAGTGGGCGATGCCGACCCAGAAGACGAAGTTGGTGATGTCGATGGCCCACATGGTCGGGTGCGTGAGGCCCCAGACCCCCATGCCGTACCGGATCTGGCGGCTAAAGGCAAAGCCGCCCAGCGCCACCAATGCGATGGCGATAGCCAGAAGGATATACCAGGTCCGTCCCGGCGCCTCCATGGTCTTGAGCAGATCCCGATTGACCTTGCCATAGGTGAGTTTGTAGTCGGCCATCCTCAACTCTCCTCAGAAAATCCCCCCCACCCGTCCCCTCCCCCTCCGAGGGGGGAGAGTTGGGGAGGGGGTGAAAAGGTATTTTCGTGCACCGTGGTGAGACTTGGCTTCATGGCCTACTGCTCCGAATCCGGGATGATCTTCTTCAGATAGGTGATCGCAGGTTGTGTGTTCAGATGTTCCAACACCCTGTAGCGGCGCGGATTGTGACTGAGTCGTGACACCGTGCTGGTCGGATCCTTCAGATCGCCGAATACGATTGCGCTGGTGGGACAGGTCTGGGCGCAGGCCGGCACGATCTCGCCATCCCTGACCGGCCGCCCTTCATCTTTTGCCTTGGCTTTTCCGGCAGTGATCCGCTGCACACAGAAGGTACACTTCTCCATCACGCCGCTTTCGCGGACCGTGACATCAGGGTTGAGTTGGAGGTGGAGCGGCTCCGGCCACGGATAGGTGAACCAGTTGAACCGCCGAACCTTATATGGACAGTTATTGGAGCAATACCGGGTCCCAACGCAGCGGTTGTAGACCTGGATGTTCAACCCTTCGGAGTTGTGCAGCGTGGCATAGACGGGGCAGACCGGCTCGCAAGGCGCGTTATCGCAGTGCTGGCAGAGCATCGGAATAAAGCGGGTTCCAGGCCGATCGACAGGCCCCTCTTCAAATCGCTCAATTCGGATCCACGACATCTCCCGGCCCCTGGCCAATTGCTCCTTGCCGACCACAGGGATGTTGTTCTCCGCGTAACAGGCCACGACGCAGGCTGAGCAGCCGGTGCATGCATTCAGGTCGATGGCCATGCCCCATCGGTGGACAGGGTGTTCATGGGGCGGATACATTTGACGAGTGTCGAGTTGCAAGTGTCGAGTGTCGAGTTCCGGCTCACCGGAGCCTAACTCCGCCAGCGAGATCGCCTGGGCAATCCCGCGGTTGTGTTGCCGGACACTCCCGGAGACCGACGCGAGGGGATATTTCATCCCGGTGTTGGTGAGGGTGACCGGTGCGGCAAGCCGTAAGCCTCGAGAGCCGCCATCCGGCTCGACAGGAAGCAGCGCGAACGGGTTGCCGCCTCGTCTCTTCTCGCCGAATCCGTTGGCGTTGAGATCATCGGGATCGGCGTATCGGCCATAGGCGGTGTGGCCCTGACCGATCGGTGCGGCTACCGTGCCTTGCCTTACCCCGGTAGAGAGGTGGGCGGGAAGCTCGATCTCTTCGTAAGGAGATCTAACCTTCAGGAGATCGCCCTCGCTGATCGCCAGGCGTTGCGCGTCCTCCGGATGGATCTCGAGCCAACTGTCCCAGGTAAGCTGGGTCAACGGGTCAGGGAGTTCCTGGAGCCATGGCCTGTTGGCTCCACGGCCATCAAAATGGTTGATCGAGGGGTAAAGCAGGAGAATCAGATTGTCAGGCCGGCCGAGCGTCTGAAGCCATTGGAATGCTTTCGCCAGCCCGCCAAGGTTCAGGCTGATGCGTCGTGGGTGCGTCTCCTGAAAGACTCCTCCGCGCGCAAGCGCCTCGCTCCAGAACGTTTCAAATTCGGTTTCCGGCCTGACCCGCCGATGAAGCTCTCGCCACCTGTTTCGAAGAACCTCATAGAAGCTCTCTTCTGTGAAGGCCGCGGCCTGTGAGTCGCTCGATCGCTTGGCGAGCGATAGCAAGAGGTCGCCGAGCGGCTTCGTTTCGAAGACCGGCTCCATGGCCGGCTGCATCAGGCCATACAGGCCTTCCCAGGATTCATCGTCCCCCCAGGTTTCAAGAGGGGTATGAGTCGGTAGAACCAGGGTAGCCTTGGCCGTCGTCTCGTCCATGAAGCTCCCGCAACTGACAATCAGCGGTACGTTATCCATCGCCTGTTCAAACCCGGCCGATCGGGGAAGCGAGAAAACCGGGTTGACCTCAGAGAAGAAGAGGGCGGAGATCTCACCATCGTTCATGGCCTGGATCAGAGTAGCCAGCTCCCGATGAGGGGACAGCCGACTTAGACTGGAGAGGGGGCCGAAGCGGATAGTCCGCCCGATGTTGCCGGTCACGTAGTTGAGCAGGTTGACGGCTGCAACCGTTGCGGTGGCGTACCGACCGCTTTCAGCGGCGCCGCCACCCAGAGCAAGTCCGGGATCGGCTTCCGCAAACGCCCTGGCAAGAGCTTCGAGATCCTGCGGCGTTATCCCTGTGGCTTGCGAAACCAGATATGGCGTGTAACGGTCAACCAGACCCTTGATCCGATCGAGCTCACCCTTTGGCACCCCCCTCCAGAGGCCCTCTGCGATGATGACTCGCACCATCCCTGCCGCGATCATCCCTTCACTACCGGGCGGGACCGAGACCCACCGATCAGCATTCGCCGCCGTCAGGGAGCGCCTTGGCCCGATAAAGATGAAGCGCCCCATGCGGCCGGCCTCGTAGGCCCGCATCGCCGCAAATTCCCGGCTGTACATGACCGGCGAGATCCAGGTTTCCAGGAAGTCCGATCCAAATGAGAAGATGAGCTGCGATGACTGGAGATCGCAAGTCGGGACTGCTTCGAGTCCAAATAAGAGCTTGTTGGCGACCTTGATCGCCTCGTACGCGAACGGCTCATATCGTAATCGCCGCTTGGAGCCAAAGGCCTGTAGCCACCGATCGATCAGTTGGTCCAAGGCTCCGGTCAGGTGTGGGGTAAGCCACACGATCTCCCGCCTCTGCGCCCGCAGTTCCTTCAGGCGAATGGCGAGCCACTCCTCGGCGTCATGCCAGCTCAGCGGCTTGAACTGACCTGACGCATCTTTCAGGAGCGGCTGCCTGATCCGGTCCGGATTGTAGAGTCCCTGGAGTGAAGCCTGGCCTCTGGCGCAGAGGCGACCTCTGTTCACCGGATGGTCCGGATTCCCTTCGACCTTGACGGCGCGCCCCTCCAAGGTCTTCACAAGCATCCCACACCCGGCAGGGCATTCCCGGCAGACAGTGGCATACCACGTCGCCTGTCCCGGGATAATCTCCTCTACCGGGACCAAATACGGGATCAGCCTCTCCGGAGTTTGGCTGGAGCAGCCTGTGAGGGTCGCAGCCCCGCCGATTCCGAGCAGCTTGAAGAAATCGCGCCTATTCATACCTCTTCCCGGTTCTTTTGCTGACAGCTAACAGCTGATTGCTGATAGCTGTCTTACCTGTGACACGTCACGCAATCGATACTTGCCTGCCGGTCGCGGTGACAGCTCAGGCATCGATCCATCGTCAGGTCTACTGCCCTGTGAACGCGATCCATTTTCTGAACCGGGCCATGGCAATCCTCGCAGGCAACGTGAGCGCGGACATGCGCCACATGCGAGAACGCCACAAAATCCGGCTGACCGAAGATCTTGATCCAGGGGATCGGTTCCTTCCGATCCCAATATCCCTTCAGCTTCCGGACCTCTGGCCGATCGGCAGCGGTGATCTTATGGCATCCCATGCAGCGTTGGACGGATGGGACGCCTGCGACAGGGGATCGGCGGGCATTGGTATGACAATACAGGCAGGAGATCCGATAGGTGCCGGCGTGGATCTTATGGCTGAAATCGATAGGTTGGGCAGGTGCTTCGTTTTGCGGACGAAAGACCCCGGACTCAGCGATGGTGATAAAAATCACAAGTGGTAACAAAATAATAGCGATGATCCTGAAAACTGACAGAGGCCGAGCGCTGTGGCGATCGGGCTGCGCAAAGGGGGAGGCGTCCACGGGACGGCCTCCCCCTTTGCGACCAAACATATCAATCTCATTTTGCATCATGTCTTGTCTCAGCAGGTGAGACAACTGTTCTGTTAGAAATTGAACCCGACATAGCCCCCAGTGGTAAAGTGTCGGAGGTTTTCATCCGGGATATCAGGACCCCAATAGTAACGGAAGTCGACGCCAAGACTGACCCGATTATTCCAGAAAAGCCGTTCAGCGCCAAATCCGCTGACGCCGCCCACGCTGATGTTGGTAATGGCCTTATTGACAGGGGTATTCACATTGAAGGTCAGGCCGACGGGCATAATCCATGGTCGATAGGGGGCCAGCCAGGGTCGGATGGAGCCCAGGTTGTCAAACCGGATTTTTGGGGCGATACCCACGGTTAGAATGTTTTCCAATCCCCTCTTCTCTGCGAGCCGCTTGTCTGGGGCTGTTGGACCTTCAACCTGAGCCTCTGAATCGCCTTTAGTTTTCTGGGTCTGAATATATTCAACATAGATTTCCCCAAGAAGCGTACTGTTGAAGATCGTCATTATAGGCAGGTCCACTCCGCCTCCGACCTGCCAACCGTCTTTATCGTTGGAATCGCTTTGGGCCGTCAAGAGTGAGTTACTTCGCGGATGATCCATGCGGACATACCCGCCTTTAAAGAAGACCTGCCCACCAGACAGGCTGGAGGTTCCTGTCTTCGCGGCCAACTCGGTCTTCATCTCCTCCTTCAGAGCGGTCATTTTCTCTTCCACGGGACGCGGAACTTCCGCTTGTATCTTCGTTTCGAGTGCCTCCAAACGCTGCTGCATCCGGTTGATCACGTTGTTTTTGGTTTGTACTTCGTCGCGCAGCATTTGTAATTCCTGCTTCAGTTGGTTTAATTCATCGCGAGTTTGTCCTTCGGCATTTCCTGTGAAGAAAGAAAACAGCGGTATTACTAATAATAGTGCGAGTACAGTCCAGCCCGCCTTGCTCACATGTGTCCCTAAGATTTTCACTATTCACCCCCCTTGGTAAGATGTGAT
>JACPQW010000090.1 GCA_016190285.1 Candidatus Methylomirabilis oxygeniifera | reverse complement strand
TAGGAATAATAATGTAATTAACTATTTAATATTGTGCAATACCACGTTCGGTGTATTTTTTGGGAATACGTGGCTTAATATAGTGTATCCAATGCTTTGTTGTACATTCCGTTCACTCTGGGATCCAATCGCGAGAGGCCCGAGGACAAGGACAACCTGGAGGTGATGAAGACGGCCGACTGAACTTCGACTGAGGACCGGGTACGACCTCCTTTACTGCGGTCCTCGTGGATTGCTTTCGTTTGTTTGGACCCAGGCCGAGCTTTACGCGAGTGGCTACCTCGGGTATAGTTGTGTGTCATGGATGCCTTTTGTCTCGCCGCGATCATTCAGGAGCTGCAAGCCGTCCTTCCGGGTGTTACGATCAGTCGCGCTCTGCAACTCGATCGGTGGAGTCTGCTGCTGGTCTTTCATAGGAGACGAGGGCCGGACGGACTCTTGCTGTCTGTCAAGCCTGGCGCGCCCAGAATCGAGTTGCTCTCGCCGCCGCGCAAGCCTGCGTCACACTCGTCGAGGTTTGGAGACCTTGTTGCGTCAAAGACACAAGGGGCGCTGATCGAGGGGGTGGAGCAGGTGGGGTTGGACCGGATCATGGCGATCCAGTTGCGCGGCGGTCCGCTGCCTGGTTCGACGGGGCTCACCACAGGCGAGGCGGCCATGACCCTGTATCTGGAAATGCTGGGGCCCGCAAGCAACTGTGTCCTCGTCGATCGAACGACCGGAACGATCATTGACCGCCTTCGCGTGGCCTCCGGACGAACGAGGGGTGAGACACCGGGACCCGGCGAGCCGTATCAGCCTCCCTTCGATGGCGGCCGCGTCGATCCAAGGTGTGTCGGAGAAGACGAATTTTATGGACTGGTCCGTTCGCGCCTCGCTGAAGGAATGGATGTGGCGCATGTCCTCTCGACCGGCTTCGCAGGGTTCAGCTCATTGATGGCGACGGAACTGGTGGCCCGTTCCGGCCTCTCGACACCCACCTCCCCTGACGAGCAGGCGCACGCCCTGTGGAACCTGTGGAAGCCGTTTCGCGATCTCATGAGCCGTGTGGCCACCGGTTCCTTCGAACCCAGGCTGCTTATGGGGAGCGATGGGGAACCTGTCGGCATCGCCGCCTTTCCGCTCGTTACGGTTCCTGTCGATGGCCAGGTTCCATTTTCCACCATGGCTGAGGCGGTTCGCACCTTTTGTTCGGGTCGTGAAAAGGCCACCCAACAGGCGGAACTACGAGCTGGATTGTTACGCCGCCTGCAGAGTGAGATCAGTGCGGCGGAGCGACTTTCTGTCAGGCTTGGACAGGAGGCAACTCTCTATCGCGAGGGCGAGCTTCATGCCCGGAAGGGCCGACTCCTACTTGCCAATCGGGCCGGCATTCGACGTGGACAGCAGACGGTCGAACTGACCGACTACGCGGATTCAGGGGAGCAATTGCTGCGAATCGAGCTGGATCCCGCGTGCTCCATCGAGGAGAACGCTCAGCGCTACTTCGCCCTGCACCGCAAGGCCAAACGCGGCGCCGAGATTGTCGACAGGCGTTGTGAAGAGACGACGTCGCAGCTCCGCGCGCTGCGGACTCTGATGAAGCAGGCAGAGATGGCGAAAGAGTTGGGCGAGTTGCAGCAGGTTGATACCGCCTTCGCCTGCATGGCGAGACGCAGGCCTATTCAGGGGCCGGCATCGCCGCGCGTTCGGCAGTCCGAGGGTCCCGAACCGCGCGCCTTCCGCTCCTCGGACGGCCTCTCGATCCTGGTCGGTAAGAGTGGGGCCGGCAACGATCACCTGACCTGGCGGCTTGCCAGATCTCATGATCTGTGGCTTCATGCCCAGGGTATCCGGGGCTCGCATGTCCTCGTTCGCTTGCAGAAAGGGAAGCAGGCGCCTCCCCGGACTCTCTGCGAAGCGGCGCAACTCGCGGCCTATTACAGCCGGGCGCGTGGGGACGTCAAGGTACCGGTAGACTACGTCCTGCGGAAATACCTGAGGAAGCCGAAGGCTGCCGCGCCGGGAGCGGTGCTGCTCACGCAGGAGAAGACGATCACGGTTCGACCTGAGGCCGACCTGGTTCGCAGACTGCATGCCGCTGAAGACACCCTCCGTGCCGAGGAGTGAATGGCGGTGTACGCAGCTATTGATATAGGCACGAATACCCTACGCCTGCTTGTGGCGGAAGCGGTGAGCGCCGATCAGTTCACCATCCTTCATCAAGAGCAGACGATCGCTCGTCTCGGCGAAGGGTTGATGCCAAGCCGGCTGCTCCAGGATGCGCCGACCCGGCGAAGTCTCGCAGTCCTCGGGAGGTTCGCGGAGACGGCTCGCCGCTTCAACGTTCTGCACGTGGCGGCAGTCGCCACCAGTGCCGTGCGGGAGGCGGGCAACCGCGAGGAGTTTGTCGCGGCGGTACTCCGGGATAGCGGGCTCAGCATCCGGGTAATCGACGGCAACGAGGAGGCGCGGCTCACCCTCCTCGGCGTTCGGCATGGGCTCCGCCTCGGGTCGAGGCGGGTCTTGGTCATGGACATCGGCGGAGGGAGCACCGAGTTCATCCTGGCCAATGGGGAGGTGATTGAGACGATGGTGAGCACCGGCTTGGGCGTCGTCAAGCTGACTGAGGCGCATCTCAACAGTGATCCGCCAACCCCCGGTGAGCTGGAGGCCATTGAACAGGTGGTCGCGGACCGGATTGGCCGGCTTCGCGTGGCACTACCCGATCTCACTGGAACGGCGCTCATCGGTACGGCTGGGACCCCGACCACCCTCGCGGCGATCGATCTGGGGCTCACCGTCTATAGTCCTGCTCGAGTGGACGGCCATCGGCTATCGATGACTCGGACGAGGCAACTGCTTCACGCGTTGGCGACGAGACCGCTGGTCGAGCGGCGCGAGATCCCGGCCTTAGAGCCCGGACGGGCCGACGTCATTGTCGCCGGTACCGTCCTTCTCGTAACGGTCATGGGCGCGTTTGGCTACAATGAGTCCGTGGTCAGCGACAGCGGTCTCCGAGAAGGGGTCCTTCTCGACCTCCTCAGTCAGCAAGCCCTGCGAGGCTAGCGTCGTATTCTCCCTTCCTTTCTCGACTCCCCCAGCCACCCCGAGTCAAGAAGCTCGTGGCGGTGCAGCTTGGCGGGGGGCAGTGGAGGCTTTTCCTCGGCCGCTTCCGCTACGACGTCTACGGGCAGGAGGTCGTACTCCAGTACGGCGGGCTCCGACGGGAGACCACTTATCGGTTAGGAGTCTGGCACAGTAAAACTGTTAAGAGCTCTATAAATCAGAGTTACACTATATAAGCTCTCATTAGCCAAAGAATCCTGTCGTAGCAACGTTAATATGTCAGACTAACAGCAACATGAAAATGTCAGGGCGCGCTCGCGTAGGGTTGCACTGTGGTCGTGGTGTCAGGCCCATAGCTCACGACCTCCCGTCGCTCGTTCTGCCGATATACGCCAACGGTGCGAGCCGTGTGTGCGTCGAAGCGGGCGAGCCGGTCGTATTGGAGGAAAATCTCCACCGAACCATCCGGGAGCACGTGCACTTCGACGGCTCGCCAGGCCGGTACGGCGTCGGTGGCCGCCTTCGCGAAGCGCCGATTGTAGAACAGCAGGAATCGGGTGAGCACCGCCTGAGCCTCGGCAAGGGTGGTCGTCCCCGCCAGCTGCAACTCGCTGACCAGCCGGTCCTGGAAGGTCCCCCACAACCGCTCGATCCGGCCCTTGGCCTGCGGGGAGCCGGCCTGTGGCATCATCGATCGCCCCGACCAGGGTCAGCGCTGGGCCACGCCCCTCCAGCCAGTCATGGGGGCTGCCATCCACCTGCAGCAGCATCCCCTCTGCTGCCCGCCTTGGGCGCCGCCCGCGATGGCGGGCGGCGCGTACGCGGGGACGCGAGCCCCTCGGCCCGGAGAAGCCGGCGCACGGTTTCCCGCGAGACCCGGATCCCCTCCGCGTCGGCGAGCTTCTTGGTCAGATGGTGGTCGTTGAAGCCCAGGTACGTCTCCCGGGTCAGCGCCACAATGTGCTGCTGCCTCTGCTCTGGGAGCCGCCGAGGCGAGCGGTGACCGCGATTGCCATGGATGATGCCTGCCACTCCCTCCTTTCGGATCCTGGCCTTCAGCCGAAAGCTCTGACGCTCGGAGACCCCAAGCACCAGGGCCGCTTCTGCCATCGTCAGCTCCCCGCGAAACACGCGCTGGATTACGGTAACTCGTTGCTGCTCTCTCATCGTTAAGGCTATGGTGTCCATAGCCTGACATAATCACATGGCTATTACCCCCTGACAGAATTACTTTGCTACCACAGGGCCCAGCAATAAACTTGACAACCGCGAGTTCATCTTCTAGTGTTCTCGTGACTGAAGCAATCAGTCCCTGCCTTTTTAGGAGCGATCCACCATGGGCCACAGAGTGCGGAAAAGATTACTGGGTCTTGTCGGTCCGTGCAATCGGCTGTTGCTCGCTCTTCTCATCTTTATGACTTTGGTCGCGCTTTCCGCCCCAACCCAGGCAGAGCTCAAGGTTGAATGGCAGAAGGGGCGGCTCTCCGTGGTTGCTGAGAGGATGCCGCTCGTACGGGTCTTCCGAGAGGTCGCTGGCCGGACCGGCCTCAGGGTATCCGGCGCGGAGACCCTGGTTGACCAGGTCACGGTTCGCCTCTCCGATCTGGATCTCAGGACAGCACTTCGTCGCCTTCTGAACGGCGTGAATTACGTCCTTGTGGAGAGGGGCGACGGAGTCAACGATTCTCCCAACGATACCTTGCTGATCGTAGTGGGGCCTGGGCAAGGACGACCGGGTCCGGTGGACCCTGGCTGGTTGGCAAGCTCCGGCCCTGACGCGGATAAGGTCGTGGTGACCGGTGAGCTTGAGCAACTCATCATTCGCCAGGGGCCGGCCGCGGGGTCCGGCTTGTGGGACGCGGCGCTGGCGGGCGAAGACTCGAATATCCGGGCGCTGGCGTTAGAGACCCTGGCGCAGTTTAACCCGTCCGAAGGTCTGGAAGCGCTGCGGGCGGTGGCTCGCAACGAGGACTCACTGGTGCGGGTAACGGCCCTCCAGGTTTTGAGCAGCCGACCCGGCGACACGGCGCTACCGGTTCTGGCGGAGGCCCTCAATGACCCAGACATCCAGGTGAAAGGGTATGCGCTGGCCGTGTTGTTGCAGGAGCGGCCCGCGGGTTTCATTCAGGCGCTGGACCGGGTCTGGAGCGACCCGGACCCGGACTTCCGATACTTCGCCGTTCAGGCCGTCGGCCAAACACCGGGTACAGAAGCGGAAGACTATCTCAAGAGCGCGCTGCGCGATGAGGACGAGCGGGTACGAAATGAAGCGACCGAGCAGTTGCGTCGTCGCGAGGAGGGTTGAGATGGTCCATGAGATACTAACGTTCCAGGCGGGCAGCTCTGGGCCCCAGGAAGTGGCGGCCTCGTCAACCGACTATCTGATGATGGCAGTCCTATAAAATCAACCGAAGTACTACAGGAGGGGTGAGATTATGATTTTATCACCACGATGGCGAAAACGCTGCATGGTCGTCCTGGTCATAGGGAGCGTGGGCGTTACAGTTGACGGCGCGATCCAAAGCGCGTGGAGCCAGGAGGCCCAGACGTCGTCCGCCCCGCATAGTGCCAGCCTTGCGCCGACCCGGACTGCTCCGGGGGTCCTATCGGAGCCGCCGCAGGTCAGCGCGGCGGAGATCGCGTGGCGTGAGGCGCACATGAAGCGGGTCAATCTTCCCGGTCCGCCCCTGCCAGAGGCGCCAGCGGCGACGCTCGCCGCTGGCGCCCCGGCGCCGGGCACGGAGACCGGAGGACCGCAGCCCAACGTACCGGGGACCTTCCGGTTTTGGCGTGCTTGGAGCAACAGCCCCGCGAATGCCGGCAGCGAGAGCGCCATCAACGAACCGTCGCTGGGGAACGCCGGGCGACTGATTTTTGAAACGTACAACTGGTATACGGCGCTGTCGACGAACGGGGGCGTTACATGGAGCTTCATCAACCCGTACACCAAGTTCCCCGCTGCGGACGGCGGCTTCTGCTGTGACCAGGAGGCGCTCTACGACCCGAGCCGCGACCTCATGTTCTGGCTCCTCCAGTATATTAAAACACCAACAGGAAACAGGCTGCGGGTAGCCATGGCGCGGGGGGAGACCAACCTGGCCGCTGGGAGCTTTTATTACTACGACCTGACAACAGCGTTCCTCGGGCAGGGTACGGGCAACTGGCTCGACTACCCGCACCTGGCACTGAGCAACAACTTTCTTTACCTCACCGTCAACGTATTCAATCAGTCTGATGTCTGGGTCCGCACGATAATCGTTCGGGCCTCGCTTGACCAGTTGCGGGCCGGCGGCACCACTACCTTCACCTGGTGGAATACGTCGAACTTTACCCTGACTCCCGTCCAAGGAGCCAGGGAGGTCATGTATCTGGCCAGCCATAACTCGACGACTTCACTGCGGATCTTCAGCTTAGCTGATGGCTCCGCCACCTTAAGCTCGTTTGATAGAGCGATCCCAGTCTGGACCTCAACGCCCCGGGGCAGCGCGACCTGTACGACCCCGGACGGCAACAACCCGTGTGCCCGGCTGGACCACCGGATCAACAGCGGGTGGTACACCCGGAGCGCGAGCGGGGGTGAAATCGGGTTCCTCTGGACGGTACGGGAGGGCTCGGGGTTCCCTTTCCCGTACGTCAACTCTGCCCGCTTTAGAGAGAGCGGGCTCACCTATCTCAACCGGCCGTTCATCTGGAATTCGTCGTTCGCATGGTTCTACGCGGGTGTCGGGGTCAACGACCGGGGCCACGTGGGCATCGGCTCGTTCACATCCGGCGGCGGGACCTACCCCCGATGGTGGGTAGGGATCGACGACGACTACAACGTTGCTCCGCCGCCCTGGGCGATGTCCACCGTATACAACAGCACCGATGCGCCGGATGCCGACGTTTGGGGCGATTATCTCCGGGTGCGTCCTTTCCATCCGTCTATGCTCAATTTCATCGGCTCGGGTTATCGCGTCACCTGTGGTGCCAGCAGCGGGTGCGCGTGGCCGAGCGGTGTGGTGTTCGGCCGTGAACGCGACCAAGGCTCTTGGGAGCGTTGGAACCTGAAGTAACAGCCGTCTCACGATAATTGCTGGACATCCGGACGCTTTGGACGGGGAGGTCGGATCTCCGGCCTCCCCGCTTCTCTTCCCCGGAGTGAGGGTGGAGTCATTGGCCTCAGACAGGTCGACGCAGACGCATCACGCGCCCATAACGGACGCCGACGTCGAGTATGTGTTGCATGGCCCGAGACCTCGTCCGTTCCCCCTGGACTGGGTTAGGATGCGTGCTGGAGGTGGAGTCTCGGCCATGACAACCAACCGGCTTGGTGGTGCGGCGTTGAATGTCGTCCTGGCCACGCTGCTCGGCGTGCTCCTGGGGTGCGGTTCTGACGTAGCGGCATCGCGTTTCGCGCTTGCCCTCAGCGGGCCTGGGGGGGTGCCCCGCCTGGTGACGCTGGTACCCCAGTCGGGACCAGTGGGCACGGAAGTGGCCATCACGGGGTACGGGTTGGCCCGCTCAGGTATCACGGTTCGCTTCGGCCCCGGGTACATCCACGATCTGGCGTCTACGGACGGCCGCACCCTATGGTTCGTCGTACCCGACGGCCTCGACCTGTGTCCGCCCGGGCCACGCACCCAGTGCCCCGATGGGTTCCCGCGCGTTGTGCCGGGTCTGTACGCGGTTTCAGTGCTGACCAGCGAGGGGGAGAGTAACCGCCTGCAGTTCACGGTGACCGGCCGACCTCTCGATACTCGCTGATCCCTACGCCGTATCCTTTGGCCAGGATGTGACGGCCCACATCAAACAGCGCTTTCAGGTAGCGACGGCAGCAGTCGGGGTCGGTTCGGAGTTCCATCGTTGGGGCCTCCTTTCTGAGAGAATCCCCAGCCTGCCCCGTCTTCCGTGACAGTGGACAGATCGCTTGCTACAGGAGGCGGACATGTCACATGCTACCAACAAATCCTTTCCTTTGCGTTGACAACGGTCCGCGTTGTATGCTAAAAATAATTCTACCATACGGGGATTTGCAAGCCTTGAGCCCATAGAACCACTCGATGGACACTGACAAAGTATTGGTATTGAATAACTCCTTTGAACCCCTCCACGTCTGCACCGCGCGAAGAGCAATTATTCTCCTGTACACTGGAAAGGCCGAACGGATCGAGGACAGTCTAAGCATTATCCGCTCCCCTTCGATTGCCATAGTTATCCCCGCCGTTATCCGTCTCCATCGTTACGTAAAGCGCCCTGTCATTCCCGCGGTCTCCTTTAACAAGAAGAATATCCTGAAGCGGGACGCCTTTACCTGCCAGTACTGCGGTCGAAACGGCGGCGAACGGATGACCATCGATCATGTGATCCCCAGATCGCTTGGCGGGCGAACCATCTGGGAGAACGTGGTGAGCGCCTGCCGCGCCTGCAATCTGAAGAAGGGGAGCAAGCCTCTTCACGAGGTCAGCATGAGTCTGCGTCGCAAGCCTGCCAAGCCGGTTTCTGTCGTGTATCTCGGCATTATGTTCTATTCCCCGCACGGGATCATGTCCTGGAGTAAGTACCTCCCCCGCGGAGCTGGTGTGGATCTTTCGGGTTCCCACTCCTGACCACCTCGCCCCATGCCCAATTTCAAACTCGTCTGCGACTATCAGCCGAAGGGCGATCAACCCCAGGCTATCAGGAAGCTGGTTGACGCGTGCCTGCAGAG
>JACPQW010000089.1 GCA_016190285.1 Candidatus Methylomirabilis oxygeniifera | reverse complement strand
GAGTCTTCCTGAGCGTATCGCGACTGCGATCCCGCCCGGTCCCTCGATCATACTCTCCTCCGACGAGGCTCCTGTTGCCGAGGCCGCCGGTAACGCCCTTTATGGGATACACCGAAATCCTCTTCTGGGTATCGTCACAACGGGGACCGACACGTGGCGCGCCGAGGGACTCCCGCTTGCGACACTGCCACACATATCCGCCACTGCGCTCCGGCAACGATTACACGCTGCCCGCGAAGAGCTGGTGCTGATCGACGTGCGTGAGCCCTTTGAGTGGGAGTGGGGCTACATCGAAGGCTCACTGCTCATCCCGCTTGGAGAGATCTGGCAGCGCGCCGGCTCGCTCGATCCGCGCAAAGAGATCATCCTGATTTGCGCGGAAGGCCTGCGCAGCAGCACGGCGGCCAGCATCCTGCTGCATCACCACTTCCCGAGAATCGGCAACGTGCCGGGCGGCATGGGCAACTGGTTCAACGCCGACTACCCTACCATCCGGCTGCCGAAGCCGCCAACGATCTGATTATACTCCTTATACTCCCTGCATCCATTCCGCCAGGATCTCGGATACCTCCGGTCGTGTGAACTCCTCCGGCAGCGGCTCGCCGTTCCGAAGAAGCTCGCGAACGCGTGTACCGCTCAGGGTGACCCGTTCCGATACCTCGTGCGGGCAGGTCTTACCCGACGCCATCCCATCGCAGCGACGACAGAAGAATGCCTCGTCGAAGAAAAGCGGGGTGATATCCAGTTCATTGCGATTCAGCCGCAGGAAAAGGTCACGGGCCGCGTACGGATGGTAGTAGCCCCCTACCCCGGCGGGATCCCGTCCAACAATGAAGTGGGTGCAGCCGTAGTTCTTTCGAACCAGAGCGTGGAAGACCGCCTCCCGCGGGCCCGCATATCGCATGGCGCCGGGAAAGACGCTCAGCATCACGCGATCCTTCGGGAAGTAACGTTCCTCAAGCGCGCGATAGCAGCGAAGGCGGATCTCTGATGGAACATCGTCAAGCTTTGTCCGACCGACCAGCGGGTGGATCAGCAGACCGTCCATCAACTCCAACGCGCACTTCTGAATGTATTCGTGCGACCGATGAATCGGGTTGCGAGTCTGAAACCCGACAATGGTCTGCCATCCGCGCTCTTTGAATCGCCGCCGCGTCTCAGTCGGTACGCAGTAATAGTCTTCGAATCCAGGCAGCGTCGGGGGCCGAACCAGGCTGACAGCGCCGCCTATCAGGAGATCTCCTCGCTGATAGAGGTATTGGACGCCCGGATGGCGCGTCTCTTCGGTGCTGTAGACCAGGCACGCCTCCGCTCGCTTATCATAGGGGAAAATCTCCTCCACCGAAAGCAGACCAAGCAGTTCGCCGTCCGAGCCCAGTAAGGCCGCCTCGCCTCCCTGCTTGAGCCCACCCACATCATCCTTCGGCGCCGCCAGGGTAATCGGCAGCGTCCACAGTATACCGCTCTTCAAGCGCATTTCATGGACTACGCCCTCATAGTCAGCTCGACTCATAAACCCCTCGAGCGGACTGAACACACCGGTAGCCAGGCATTCCACATCTGAGATAGCCCTCGCGTTCAACGAGATCATCGGAAGATCTCGCGCCCTGCCGATCGCGTCGGCCCTGGCCTCTCCTGTCAGTACCCGTGAGACGAGCCGTCCGCCATGTGGAAGGATCGGTGTCAGCGCCTCATTCTCCGATAATTCCTTCGATTCCGACATTATCTGCTCTCCCGTTAAGATCGACCTCTCGCCTTAGCTGCTTTTACCGTGATCGCCGTGCCGGCTGTCGAGATGCAACCCACACTCCTTGGTCGCCGGGCTTTCCCACCACCATCGTCCCGCCCGCACATCTTCGCCAGGCTTGATCGCTCGCGTGCAAGGTGAGCAACCGATGCTGGGGAATCCCTGATCATGGAGGGCGTTGTAAGGCACATCATGCTCGCGGATATACGCCCAGACCTGCGGCTCGGTCCAATCGGCAAGCGGATTAATCTTAAGGATTGAGCCATGGCTCGCGTCGATTTCCACGATGTCGATACCGGTGCGGGTCGCCGCCTGCTCCCGCCGAAGCCCGGTGATCCATGCGTCAACACTCTTCAGCGCTCGGCCGAGCGGCTCCACCTTTCGAACGCGACAACAGAACTTTCGCTCGTCGACACTCTGCCGGAAGGAATAAAACCCTCGCTCTCGCTCCAGGGCCTCTACGGCGTCTCGCGCCGGGAAGTAGCTCTCAATCGTCACCTTGTAACGTTCCCGGGTCCGCTCCATCACCTCGTACGTCTCTTCATGCAACCGCCCTGTATCCAGGGTAAAGATCGTGATCGTCGGCTCGAGCTTCGACAGCATATCGATCAATACCATATCTTCAACCCCAAAACTGCTGGCGAGCGCCAGTTTCGGGGCGAATGTATCGATCGCCCATCGAACCACTGCCTCCGGTGTGGCGCCGCGAAACCGTTGGTTCAGCCCTGCTGCACCCTCCACAGACAACGTTCCACTTCCTTGATTCACACTCTGCACTCCCGATTCTGCTCCCATCATTCCTCCTTAATTGGAACATACCAATACGCGTGAACTACTTCGCCCCGTTGCACACAAGATCGCAATCATGTCAGTGCGACCAACTGATCAATCTCTACCTTAGTGATGACTCGCAGGGAGTATGGCGATCCCATGCGGATCTTTTCCTGTCGGGATCTCGGCAACAATCTTATCCGTCAATGTATCGATGACAATGACACTGTTTGTGTCACGGCTGGTCACGTAGAGCCGACGGCCGTCCGGCGTGATAGTCACGATGTCGATTCGCTTGCCCGCCGGAATATCTTTGACGATCTTCAACGCCTTGCAGTCGATGACCGATACGACACTGGCCTTACGATTGGCCACATACGCGTGCTTCCCATCAGGTGAGATCACCAGCCCGTGGGGCTCGCCCTCGCGGGCAATCCGTGCCGCAACCTGATGATTCATGAGATGGATAACGTCGATCTGATCCACATCTCCTGCTGTGACCAATAGGAGTTTGCCGTCCCAGGTCACGTCGGTCCCCATGGCGCCTCGGCCGGCTTCGATCGTCGTGACGATCTTCCGACTCTTCACATCGATTACCGACAGATCTCCCGAACCCCCGTTGGTGACATAGGCCCGTACGCCCTTCGGGTCAAAGACTACAAGTGCGGGAGCCTTTCCCACCGCGATCGTATCGATCGTGTGCCGCCCCTCCAGATCAATAACCGTCACATCGTTGGATCCCGGGTTCGCCACCCAGAGCTGCCGTCCATCCGGAGAGACGGCAGGACCGTGGGCTCTGGTTCCGGCGGGCAGTGTGCCAACCAGCTTCCTCGTCTTTACGTCGACCATGCTCACATCGTTGGACCCGGCGTTCGCGATAAAGGCATGGACGCCATCCGGCGAAAAGGCAATATTGTGCGGCTTCTTACCGCCTGGCGTAATCGTATCAATCACCTTATTCGTCTCGGTATCGATCACGATAACGGTATGATCTTCCTGATTTGTGACCCAGGCTTCGTACGCCCACGCCTGGTCAATCCACGTGACTCCTACTGCTAAGGCTAGACCGGTTATCCACGGGACCAGCCTGATGATCTGTCTCCTCATTCCGTCTCCTCGCATTGTTGTGTTATACGGGCCTTTCCAACGAACTTAGGCACCCTCATGATCCGACCACTAGGAAGCGCACTCGCCGGGACCGACATGAATGGAAAATGCCTCTTCAGCATTGTAGTCAAGATACTGATCCGGCGCCTCAGAGGCCGGCGGCAACTCCGTGAACGGCGCCAGAACCGTCTTCACCGACTCCAACCCACAGCGATCCAGAAAGCTGGTGAACGACTCCCCGCCCTGTCGCTCTTTCTGATAGAGCTGGAGGACTGCCTCCACCGCGCCCGGAACATTCTTTGCCGGAATCCGCGCCACCGGTTTGGCATAGCTCGCCTGACCCGGCGTCAACCTCGCGCCCAGCAACATCTCGTAGGTCGGCACCTGTTGACCATTGAACTTTTTGGCGCCGCCATACAGTCCGATGTCTGCAAGATGATGCTGGCCACAAGAGTTTGGACAGGCGGAGATCTTGATCCGAATCCCCGTCTCATCCGCCAGATCCTTCAGTTCATCATCGCAGAGCGCTCCCAGAGCAGCGCCCAGGCCGCGAGAGGAGGTGATTCCGAGTTGGCAGGTATCGGCGCCTGGGCAGGCAGTCACATCCGCAAGCCGTTCGGCCGACGGCGCCGCCAGACCGACGGCACTCAGCACCCGGTAGAGCGCAGGCAGGCGCCAGGATGGAATCCACCTGAGAGCGAAGTTCTGCTGGTTCGTGCTGCGGACGGTACCATCGCCGAACTCGCGCGCCGCGAAGGCGAGGGCTCTGAGCTGCGCTGAGGTGATGTCACCCAGTTCAAGGCGAATGCAGACCATGGCATACCCGGGCTGCTTCTGCTGCAGAACATTGGTGGTCCTCCACCGTCGGTAGGCAGAATCGTCAGGCTCTACGGGGGCGCCCGTCGAACCGGGCGATGCATGATGAAACGGAACCTCCTCCCACACGGCAAGGGGAGGGAACTGCCCGGCCATTGTGGACTCCAGTCCGGTTCGCTCCTGGAACACCAGCGTTCGAAACGCCTCGATCCCCAGCTTGTTCAGGACGAACTTCATCCTGGCCTTGTGTCGATCGTCACGGTTACCGACGCGGTCGAATACACGTACGATAGCAGCAACAGTCGGCAGCAACCGATCTTCCGGTGTAAACTCCTCAAGTAGTTCCGCGAGGCGCGGCACGGGGCCCAGGCCGCCCCCGACATAGAGCTGAAAGCCGCGCTCCTCCTTCCCCCCCGCAGATCGCAGCGCGGCGCGGACACCGATGTCCTGCATGGGACTGAGGCCAAGGTCGTCGGGACAACCGGAGAACGAGATCTTAAACTTCCTGGGCAGGTTCTGGTTCATCGGATTGCGTAGAAGAAATCGCGCAATCGTCTCAGCATACGGGGTCACGTCAAACAGTTCTTGAGAGCAGACCCCGGCGCAGTGCCCGACCGTGACGTTGCGAACGGTGTTGCCGCAGGCCTCTCTGGTCGTCAGACCGACCGAGGCCAGGCTCCTCATTAGTCCTGTTACCTGCTCGAGCTTGATGAAGTGGAGCTGGATGTTCTGCCGAGTCGTGACGTGGGCTACCCCATTCGGAGCCTTGGCCGCCAACTCGGCGAGCAACTCCAGTTGAGCCGCACTGAGGCCGCCCCACGGGATCTTGATCCGGAACATCTGCTCCCCTTCCTGCCGCTGTCCGTAGATCCCGTTCTGCAGGCGGAACCGCTTGAATTCGTCCGGGGAGATCTCCCCCTTCCAAAATCTCCGGACAAACTGATCGAAGGTGTCGATGTCCTCCTCACTGGCCCAGGACGACCCGTTCGCGGACTGCGCCTTTTCTTGATTGATCCGTCCATTAGTCGGAGTTAAAACGTTTGCCGGCTGCTCAGCGTCCACCGGTTCGCTCGCATTATTCATGATTACCCTCTCCATCATTCATCGCCCGCCAACGGCCTAGAAATAGACTTACGTAGCCAGATCATCCGGGGTCACAGCCGGAGTTTTCTGCGGTATGAGCCTGGGACTACCGTCAGGGACATCGACCGCCAAGGCGGCCACCGGGATCTCAGGCTGCCTCGTAAAGAAGCCGTAGAGTAACGTCAGATCAGTCACGATAACGGCCAGCCAGACAATGTAACCACTCGGGCTGGTCGTCAATTTCAGATCGATCAG
>JACPQW010000092.1 GCA_016190285.1 Candidatus Methylomirabilis oxygeniifera | reverse complement strand
GGTCTTGCGGATGCGGGCTGCTGACCCGGACAACTGTTCGGGCTCCACCGGAGCGCGGCGTGACGATCCTCGCTATCGCTCGGTCTTCGACGACCACGACGCAATCGGTCCGTCACGCCCAAGTGACTCGTTCCTGATGCTCAACTATAGCGCATAACCAATATACAAGACCAAATAGACGAAATAGACGGAACAGACCAGATAGACCCACCAGACGCAATGACGCCCATTTCTTGACAGGTACAGCCATAGGACTTATAATCTTATTAAAAGTCATACTTCATGGAGGTCTCCTGTGCCTACCGTTACAGATCGTTCTCCAAAATTAAAGATCACGGTCACGCTGAGTCCGGACGTGGTAACTCAACTGGATGCTCTCCTTGACCTCTCGGGGAACCGCTCCCGAAGTCTCCTGGTCGAAGAGGCCCTTCGCCGGTGGTTTCGGGAGCATACCCGGAAGCAGATTGAACACCGGGTTGAGGAGTATTACCGTTCCCTCTCCAAGGTCGAGCGCAAAGAAGATGAAGCGTGGTCCAAAACCTCCGCTCGCTCGGCCAAACACCTCTGGGATAAATAGCCGCCATGCCTTATCCTGGCCGAGGCGAGATCTATATGGTCAAACTCCCTGGGCATCCTTCCGACACCAAAAATCGGCCCGCTCTTGTTGTGTCAATGGACGTTCGCAATCGGCTGGCCAACGATGTCATTGTAGTGCCTGTAACCACAACCCTTCGGCCCGCGCCCACCCATGTCGAACTGCCTGCCGGAGAGGCAGGCCTCAAGCACACCTCCATGGCCAAGTGCGAGCAGATCACCACGCTGGATAAATCGTTTCTCCTTCGCGGCCCCTTCGCCGGAACGGTGCGCCCATCGCTCATGCTTGAAATCGAAAAAGCTATCCAACGGGCCATCGGGATTCCGATCCTGTAAATAGCGCGTGGCATCTCTTCCCCATCCCGCCTCACCTTTCGCGAACCTCCGCACCTCCCGGACCAAACCGAGGAAACAGACCGAATCGACCACCCAGACGCAATAGCAACGGTGTTCCATGATATTCTCTCGCCACGGGCTCTGATGCGTCACCATGGCGTTCAGGATGATCAGCAGCTTAGGCAGGCAGGCGGTGAGCGCCCCCTTCGCGCTCGCCGTTCCGCACGAGGAGGCACTGCGCATCCGGGACGACGTCGCCTTCTTCCAGGCCGTGCGGGCGAGTCTCGCCAAGCGCGCGCCGGGCGAAGCGAAGACCGAGGAAGAACTGGACGACGCCGTCCGGCAGATCGTGTCGCGGGCCGTCGCCCCCGAGGGAGTGGTGGACATCTTCGCGGCTGCCGGACTCAAGAAGCCTGACGTCGCGATCCTCTCTGAGGACTTCCTCGCTGAGATGCGGGGTATGCCGCAGCGCAATCTGGCGGTGGAGCTGCTGCGCAAGCTGCTGTCCGGAGAGGTCCACGGCCGTCGTCGCAAGCATGTAGTCCAGGCACGCTCCTTCGCGGAGATGCTGGAGCAGGCCGAGGTGCTGTCGCAGGAATGGGCCGTTGCAAGAAATGAGGCTTAGCCGCGATCTTCAGCGTCCTCGTCGGGCCATGGTCCGACGGATGAGACAGGCGACGAAGGCCGTCCCGAGTGACGGGAGCCAGATCCACAGGAACTCTCGCAGCATGATTGCGATGCCGCGGGGGGTGAACAGACCGATGTGACCGATGGGCGAGACGGGGAGCGGACGCCAGGGGAAGAAGTAGCGGCGACTCGAAAAAGGAGCGAAGAAAGCGACCCCAAGCCCTCCCTCCGTGAGGGCATCCAGGAGCCCGTGGGAGGCTGTACAGAGGAAAAGATAGAAAATGAGATAAGCCCTGGAGACCGAGGGATCGCGCGCTGAGATCGGCAGGCCGAATACAAGGGCAAGCGTCGCGGCGAAGGCCAACGAATGTGTGAGGCCTCGGTGGCCGAGCATGTCGCCATACCTGATACCGGCCAGCTTCCCCAGGATGTCGACATCGGGAAGTAGGGTACAGGCCACGCCTAGGAGCCAGAAGCGACGAGGCAGTTGGTGCTGGGTGAAGAGCGCGCCAATGGCCACCGCAGCGACAGGGTGTGAGATGGTTGACGCCATCTGCTCAGCACCTCTTGGCTACGATCAGGCTGGTGTGCCTTTGCGAAGAAGGCAGCATAGCTACTTGCCGGCGCGGGCGCGAAGCTCCTTCAGGGCCGACTCCAGCCGCTTGACCTCTTCGCCGTAGCCGGCGAAATTGCCCTGCCGAAGCAGGTCCTGTGCTCGCGTGTAATGGTCGTAGGCGCGGCTGGCCAGCGCCTTGAGCGAGCTGTCAACCTGTGGGATGGCGGCTGCGCTTGGCGGAATCATTGTCGCGACAGGCCCCCTCGCCGCACCGCCAAAGACTCGGGCCATGGCGGCCTCGAGGGTCTCCTCCATGGCGATCTGGTTTCCATGCGCGACGATGATCCGCTTCAGTTCCGGCAGCGACCCCTTCTCGGCCGCCAGGTAGAGCGGCTGGACGTAGAGCAGCGACCGCTCGATCGGGATGGCCAGCATGCTGCCTCGGATCACGGTGGAGCCGCGTTGGCTCCAAAGCGAGAGCTGCTGCGAGATAAAGGAATCCTGGTCGATCCGCGCATTGATCTGTCGCGGGCCGTAGACCAGCTTGGCCTTGGGGAAGTTGAAGGCGGTGAGTTTCCCGTAGTGCGGCGGGTCGCTGCGGGCCGCCAGCCAGGCAATCATGTTGTCTTTCTTATTCGGCGTGAACGGTAACAGGAGGATGAACTCTTCCTTCGTCTCGTCTGGAAGCCGCATGATGGTGTAGTACGGCTCCATCTCGGCAGGGATGCTCCAGAGGTCTTCTTTATTGTAAAAGACCTGGGGATCCTGCATATGGTAGGTGCTGTAGAGCCTGGCCTGGATGTTGAACATCCCTTGCGGATAGCGAAGATGGGTCTTCAGGTCGTCCGGCATCGCCTCGAGCGGTTGAAACAGTCCAGGGAATGCCCGGTCGTAGGCCTTGATCACGGGATCTGTCGGATCGGCGATATAGAAGCTGAGGCTCCCGTTGTAGGCGTCCACCACCGCCTTGACCGAGTTGCGAATATAGTTGCCCACGCCGCGGATCGGTTCGGAGTACGGGTACATATCCGAGATGGTGTAGGCGTCGATGATCCAGAACAGGCGGCCGTCCTTGGCGATGACCAGATACGCGTCCCGATCGAAACTTAAAAAGGGCGCGGCCTTCTGCACTCGCTCGGAGATTTGTCGGTGATACATAATCCTGCTGTCCAACGTCAGGTCTTGCGAGAGGAGGATCTTGAGCGTGCCGAAGCGGGTGGCGAACAGGAGTTTTCGCCCGAGGGTCGTGAGCGGCACACCCCCCTCGCCGGTATACGTGCTATAGACGTTTTTATCGCCCGAGGGGTAATCCAGCTCCTGGGCTTGCGTCTTGACGATGACGTAGTCGTTGGCGACCTCGCTGTAGTAGATTTCCGGACGCGTGACCTTGATCGGCGTGGTCGAGACAGGCGGGATGTCCTTGATCAGGAACTCTGGCAGCCCTTCCGGGGTCACACGGTTGACGGGTCCGAGGACGACCCCGTAGCCGTGGGTAAAGATCAGATGTTCATTGATCCAACTTCGACCTGGCAGATGTTGCTGCGACATCTCCCTGGCCGAGAGCATGACCTGCCGGTACTCGCCGTCGATCTGGTACCGGTCGTTGTCCACGTCCATAAACTTATAGTAGGTCCGGATCTCCTGGAGTTGGCCATACGTCGTGAGCAGTGGACGGTGATCCCAGAGCCGGATGTTCTTGATCGTCAGATCGTTGCGTCGCAGGTCCTCCCGGGTCAGGGTTTCCTCAGCCGGAAACTCTCGTTCATCGATCCGGTCGAGTCCATAAGCCTGGCGGGTGAAGTGGATGTTGTGGGTAATGTAGGGGCTTTCGGCAACGATCTCATTCGGGACGACGCGGAAGCGCTGGATAAAACCGGGATAGAGACCCAGGCCGATCACGCTGGCGAGGACCAGCATACCGATGCCGACCAGGACCAATCTCCAACCACGCTGGAAGATTTGGGCAATGCAGAGGAGGGCGACAAAGATAGCCAGGATCATGAGAAAATTGAGGGCCGGGAGATTGGCGTTGATGTCGCTATAGCCGGCGCCGAAGACTATTCCGTGAGGGGAGTAGAGGAGCTGGTAGGTGTCGAGCCGATAGCCGACCGCCTTAATCAGGAACAGCAAAGCGCCGAGCACGAGTAGGTGCGTCCTCGCCAAGCGGGAAATGATTGGCCCCCGGGTCGTGATCTGTATGCCTCTGAAGAGAACATAGGTCAGGGCGGTCACGAAGAGGATCAGGATGACTGAGCTGATCAGCCAACCGTATAGGAAGGAGAGGAAGGGCAGCTTAAAGACATAAAAGCCGATGTCCTGCCGAAAGATCGGGTCCGCAATATCAAAGGGTAATGCGTTGGCAAAGCGGATGTAACGTTCCCACGCGGCGGACGCCCGGAATGCCGAGAGGACTCCAAGTCCGAGAACGCCGGGGATCAGGAGTTGACGGAAATACGGTTCGATCACCAGACGGCTGGGGAGCCCGAACCGATCCTCCACCTCGAGGAGGGCATCAGTGGCGGTCAATCGACTGGCTAAGTACAGGTTGACGTACAGCAGGACCGCGAAGGTCAGGCCGAATGCGAAAGCCAGCGTCAGTTGCGTCGTGAGCATCGTGACGAAGACATTGGTGAGTTTCACCTCATCGAACCAGAGCCAGTCAGAGTAGAGGGGAACCGTCTGGCTTCCAAGCACAAGGACGACCAGCAGGATCAGGACGAAGGCGATCTGCCTGCCTTTCAGATCACCAGCGCTTCCATTGTATTGCGCCACGGTTGCTCCCGTATTCTGCTGCTTCCTTTCGGAAGGAAATCTAGATGAGTTGGAGGGCCTGTCCCGTCTCGGCTAAAGCTGTCAGCGCGGCATCAAGATCTGCCGTGTTGTGCGAGGCTGTCACGGTGAGCCGGATCCGTTCGGTCCCACGCGGAACGGCAGGGTAGCGGATCCCCTGAGCAAAGACACCGCGGTTCAGGAGTTCCTGGCAGAAGCGCATGGCGCGTTCGGGCTCACCCATGATCAGGGGGATGATCTGAGTCCCGAGTGGGCTGACGTTAAACCCGATTTCACGCAAGCCCGCCCTCATGTACCGGGTGTTGTCCCACAGCCGTTGTCGCAATGCGGGCTCTTCTTCTACGATGGTGAGCGCCTCGATGACGGTTGCCGGTATCGCGGGCGGCAGCGCGCACGTGAAGATAAAAGGTCTGGCCCGGTTGATCAGATACTCGATGACCGTACGGCTTCCGACGACATAGCCGCCAAAGCCGGCCAGCGCTTTGGCGAGGCTTCCGGTCTCGATGTTGACCCGGCCCAGCACGCCCGTCGCCTCAGCGGCTCCGCGCCCGGTCTCACCCAGCACACCGGTGCTGTGGGAGTCGTCCACCATGGTCATGCAGTCGTAGCGTTCCGCCAGTCCGACGATCTCCCCCAGGGGTGCCACGTCCCCATCCATGCTGTAGAGACCATCGACCACGATGAGTCGTCGCCTGGCGGAGCGCTCTCGTTCCAACAGACGCTCCAGAACGGCGAGGTCGTTGTGCGGAAAGATTCTGATCTGGGTTCGGGACAGCCGACAGCCGTCAACGATGCTGGCATGGTTTAGCGCATCGCTGAACACGACGTCCTGTGAGTCCATCAGGGCGGAGAGGACGCTAAGGTTAGCCTGATACCCGGTGCTGAACAGGAGGGCCGCCTCGGTGTGTTTGAAGCGGGCAAGCCGCGCCTCCAGTTGCGGATAAAGATCGTGGTTACCTGAGATCAGACGAGCCGCGGAGACGCCGCACCCGTATCGCATAGTGGCCTGACAGGCAGCCTGCTTCAATCGCGGGTGACACGTCAGACCAAGGTAGTCGCTTCCGGCGAAGTGAATGACCTTCCTGCCGTCTATAGAAATCCGTGAGCCTTGAGGACCATCGACCT
Source organism: Candidatus Methylomirabilis oxygeniifera (assembly GCA_016190285.1). Classification (GTDB taxonomy): domain Bacteria; phylum Methylomirabilota; class Methylomirabilia; order Methylomirabilales; family Methylomirabilaceae; genus Methylomirabilis; species Methylomirabilis oxyfera_D. Next base: position 496 of record JACPQW010000092.1, on the reverse strand, counting down.
GTCTGAGCCGTCGGTACAGGCCCTCGGCCTCCAGGCTGTCCAGTTCCCGCTGAAGCGACTGAACCATGTCATCGCGTAGATGTGGAACGTCATGGGTGGCCGACACCTGCATGTTCTCAGCAGAGATCATTATCCGGATATTATAGAGGAAGCGCGACAGGTGAGCAACCGGAACCGGCGGCAGGTGGCCTGCCGGCTACCGGTCTCGGTAGGCGTGCGTGACGTACTCGTGGATCATCCTATCCGTATTGAAGAAAGAGGCATTAAGCGCAATCGTAAATCGCATCAACTCCGCCCATCGGAAGGGCTCACCGTAGTAAAGCGGCAGGATTTGTTCCTCCAGCTTGCAGTAGAGTTCCTCTGCGTCCTTGTCATCCCGCCTCTCGAATACCGTCCCGTTGTCTCTGGAGCCGATGGCCCAGCCCGTCACCCCTTCCACAAGCACTTCCAGCCACCAGCCGTCGAGAACGCTGAGGCTCGGCACGCCGTTGTGGGC
>JACPQW010000091.1 GCA_016190285.1 Candidatus Methylomirabilis oxygeniifera | reverse complement strand
GCTCAATGGCAGAGCACTGGACTGTGGCTCCAGGGGTTGAGGGTTCGAGTCCCTCCGTTCACCCCACGCGCCCATAGCTCAGTTGGATAGAGCGCCGGACTTCGAATCCGTAGGTCGGGAGTTCGAGTCTCCCTGGGCGCGCCAGTATAACAGCTATCAGCCATCAAGCCATCAGCGGTCAGCATTCAGGAAAGACCAGGCGATACGTTGCGCTTCGTGCTGTTATCTGATTGCTGAGAGCTGCCTTCGGGCGCCCATAGCTCAGCCGGATAGAGCGGCTGCCTTCTAAGCAGTAGGTCGGGAGTTCGAGTCTCCCTGGGCGCGCCATGAACTGCAGTGGTCAGTGGCTAGCGGTCAGTCAAATACTAATCACTAAGCACTAACAACTAGTCACTGTCTTTCAGATGGGCCGTTAGCTCAGTTGGTAGAGCAGCTGACTCTTAATCAGCGGGTCATAGGTTCGAGTCCTATACGGCCCACCACTCATCTTTGTCGCACCTGTTCCTCCCGCCTTTGGCTTTTCCTTCATTCCAAAAAATCGCTATGCAGTGGTTCAGAAATCTCAAGACGGTGACCAAGCTCACGATCGGGTTCGCCCTGGCCCTCTGTGTCAATATAAGTGAGACACCTAGCCCCCTTTAAATTAGAGTAGAGGGCGGGGAGGAGAACACATCATGAGAGCGAAAACGATCAACGCCAGCCAGGGCATCGCAGTCGCCCGCCGAGCCCCGGCACGACCTGGGGTCGGTACAGTCCGCTCCGCCGAGCCGCAGCGGGCTGCCCCAGCAGCTCCGCCCGATCCTGAGGTGTCCGCGAAGCCTGCGCGACGGCGGTTCACCGCAGCCGACAAGCTGCGCATCTTGAGACTCGCTGATGCCTGCACCGTGCCGGGGAGCCCGGGAGCACTCCTGCGCCGGGAGGGGCTGTATTCGTCGAACCTCACCACTTGGCGCCGCCAGCGGGAGACCGGCACCCTGTCCGCCCTCACACCCCAGAAGCGAGGCCGCAAGGCACCAAGCCACGATCCGCTGCTGCTGGAGAATGCCACGCTCCGCAAGGAGAACGAACGGCTGACCAGGCGGCTCCGACAGGCCGAACTCATCATTGATGTTCAAAAAAAAGTCTCGCAGATGCTGGGGATCCCCCTGGCGACTCCCGAGGCAGGAGGCCGCGACTGATGGATGCCGCGCGTACCCTGGCCTCCGAGGTGGGGATCACGCCGGCCTGCGACGCACTCGGCCTGTCCCGTGCCTGGTGCTATCGCACCCAGGCACGAACGCACGCCCCGCAGGTGGAACCGAAGACACGCCCCAGCCCTGCGCGCGCCCTGTCTGCCGACGAACGGCAGGGCGTGCTCGACCTGCTGCACGCCGACCGGTTTGCGGACCCTCGCGCCCCATGAGGTCTATGCCACCTTGCTGGACGAAGGCGACTATCGGTGCTCCATCCGAACCATGTACCGCCTCTTCAACGAATCCACAGAGGTGAAGGAGCGCAGAAACCAGCGCCGCCACCCCGTGTATCAGCAACCCGAGCTGTTGGCCACGGCCCAGAACCAGGTCTGGTCGTGGGACATTACGAAGCTCCTCGGCCCGGTGACGTGGTCGTATTTCTACCTCTATGTGATCCTGGACATCTTCAGCCGCTACGTGGTCGGCTGGATGGTGGCCCCGGCGGAATCAGCCGCCCTGGCCGAACGACTCATCAGCGAGACCTGCGCCAAACAGGGCATCGAGACAGGGCAGCTCACGATCCATGCGGACCGGGGCTCGTCCATGACGTCCAAGCCGGTCGCCTTACTCCTGGCCGACTTGGGCGTGACCAACACGCATAGCCGACCGCACACCAGCGACGACAACCCGTACTCCGAGGCGCAGTTCACAACGCTCAAATACCGGCCGGACTTTCCCGATCGCCTCGGCAGCATCGCCGATGCCCGGAGCTTCTGTCAGGGCTTTTTCCCCTGGTATAACACGGAGCACCGCCACAGTGGCATCGGCCTGCTCACACCAGAGACGTTGCACTAACGGCTTGGCTGACGAGGTCTGCGCGGCCCGCGCTGCGGTACTCAAGGCCGCCTACGCGGCCCATCCGGAGCGGTTCGTCCGCAAGATCCCGGTTCCCCCGGCGCTTCCGGAGGCGGCGTAGATCAACAAGCCGAAGTCAATGGAACAGAGCGATGAGGTGCGACACTAAATTCGGACACCAGGTGTCTCAAAATCATTGACACATTCCGAGCCGGATGTCGAGGGTTGCTCCGAACGCGCTACCGGCGAGCAGGTGGTCACGCTATGAATCGCATCTACGACGTAGCCGATGTCTTGTAGGCGCTCTTCCAGCTCAGGCGATGACTGCTGAAACAGGTCTGCCGCTTCTTGGCGCAAGCATTCGATTCGACACCTCAGATGCTTCCGGTAGAGGTCTACGTGGACTTCAACTGAGCCGCCTCGGCTCAGTTGAAGCAGAAATGCCAGGTGCGCCTTTTCAGGATCCACCTGCTTGGCGTGGTCCCGTCGCTGATAATACAGGCGTACCTCGGCGGTGTCGGTTACGTTCTGTCCGACGACGGCTACCGGCAGATAGAACAGGTAGTACCCTTGGACGTGAGTGGGTGGAGGCATGCCGGCATTGGTAAGCTATTCCGTCTCCACCATCGAGATGAGCTCGCGGATAGTCGTCTGAAGCTGATGGAGCAGCGGCGCGGCCGAATGGTGCGGCAGCGGGTGGCTGGTGCGCTTCACGGCCTGAAGAGACGAACGCAGTCTCTGCGAGGAATCGCGCGAGACGCGCTTTCGCGGTACCGTCGCGTGCCGTGTTGCGCGACGAGCAGTTCACTCAAGTCTTGCTCCGTAGGAGCTTGAAGGTCTGGTGTCTCTACGTTAGCCTCGTGGAGTATGTGACCCACATCGAACCGCCGGAGCGTGGCGCTCGCTTCACTCAGGGGTGCGGTGATAGCTGGAGTGTGAACGAGCAGAGCAGAATCCATTCTTATAGGCACAGAGGCTTCTACTATGTGAGACGTTTAATGACGTGGGTATGCGGCGATGAAGCGCGCCGACTGCTTCGATATAGCTCTACGTGTGTTATCGGCGAGTTGTGAAAACGACTTGATGGAGAAAGGCAGCGTCTGAAAATCAGAGGTAAAGTGTGCGTCTGGCTATGGCGCGCTCCCATTTGGTCTCGGCGTTCTCGTCGAACACGAGTGACGTATCGGCCGGAACGATTTCCCAGGCCCCGGCTTTGATTTCGGCCTCGAGCTGGCCGGGGGCCCAACCCGCATAGCCGAGTGCGAAGAGGCTCTGGCGAGGGCCGGTTCCCGTACCTATGGCGCGGAGGATCTCGGATCTTGCTGTGATGGCGATGCCGCCCTCTATCACCTCGGTGCCCTCGATCTTGTAGTCCGCCGTATGCAGGACGAATCCCTGCCTCGGTTCGACCGGCCCTCCAAAGTGAACGCGGATCGTCCCCTTGATCCCCGTATTATCCAGCCCGGCTTGTTCCAGTAGTTCGGATAGGGATGCCTCTCCGATCGGTCTGTTCACGATGAGACCCATTGCGCCGGTCGCGCCATGATGAACGACATAGATCACGGAGCGGACGAATCGTGGATCTCGAAGTTCGTCACTGGCGACCAGAAGCTGACCGACGAGCGTGGTAGGCCTGGCAGCGGCGGCCATCCTGGTCGTCGTGCCCGCGTCCGACAGATCCGATCCCCATGTCAACAGTCCCGCAAGAAGCCACAGGACGGAGCCGGTCTTGGCAAGGCGGAGGGATCGCGTCCGCCCCCACAGCGATTTAGGGATGTTCGAGCCTGGCTCAGCAGACGCCATCATTGGACTTGCCCTCCGATCCGGTGAGCTTCCTGTGCATATTACTATAACAGAAGCGTCTTGGTTTGCCTCGTACTTCTCACTTTTTGTGGTACAATACCCCACTCCGATGGAGAGGCCCGTAGGTCTCTTTTCCCGGGCGAAATGGGGGAGAGTAAATGCAACGACCGATACGGATGATGGCCCTGCTTGTAGGCCTTCTGCTGATCATGCCTCGTATGAGCTGGGGCGAGACTCACACGGCAATCGAGAAAAGATTTTCCGCTCTACTGGAGCAGGCTCGGTCGATACGTGACAAGGAGGAGCAGACGCAATCGGTATCCGGTATCGGCAAGATGATGTGTCAGTCGTTTCCAAAAGAGCCGGGGATTCGAGTGCTTCAGGAGGCCCTGACACTGTCACGAGCCATTGCCTCGCCGTTAGCGCGCGCTATGCAACAGTACTGGATTGCCGTCTCGCTTGCGGGGGAATGCGGTGAGATCGAGGAGGCGATCCGTATTGCCAGGAGCATCGATGACCTCAGTCAGCGCGTCAATGCCATTCAGACTATTGAGAAGATTCAAAAAGAGGCGGAGAAGGAGAGTATCAACCTCGTGCGCCCTGAGGAGGAAGAGATGCGACGGACGCTGGAGCAGGCGCCGCCGTTCCTCGTGACCGTTGAGAATGTCGATGGTGAAGGAAGTGTCAAAAGCTTTGCGCACGGTTTTATCGCCGACCCGCGAGGGTATGTGCTCACAAACGCGCATCTGGATAAAGGGGGCAGCATCCGAGTCATGCACCTTGGTAAGGAATACAATGCCGACGTCACAAGGCGCCTGGGGAGTTCCGATATCCTTCTGCTCCGACTGCAGAGAGTCAGTCGACCGCTTCCGGCTGCCACCCTACCGGATCGGCCGGAACTGCTCCAGAATGAAACGGTTGTTGGGACCGTGTGTGGCCCAGGCGGGGACATCCGAAGAAGAGTGGGGATTTTCGAGAAATCCCTGAATGGCGGGCAGGCATTCAGCGCGGACTTTCAGTCCGACGGAATTCAACAAGGCTGCAGCGGAGCGCCTCTTCTCAACCTGAAGCGTGAGGTGGTCGGGATGGTGTATAGTGTGTCCCCCAATGATCGGTTCGGCTTCGCGAAGCCCAGCACCGAACTCCGCAAAATCCTCGAAAAGGCCTTGAAGTGACGGTCGTTAGTTGCCGCTGCGCGAAGTCGACTTCCTGACCCGCTTGCCCTTGTAATGGAACCTATCCACAAGGCTCCCGCCTGGATCCGTGAGAAAGGCGGTGTCTTCGCTCGGATCCCACACCGAACCCTGCGTAGGCCAATGGACCACCAGTTGGTCTCTTGGGTCAAGTCCATCCGGTCCACTTCCGCCGGACACGATGACCGTGTAACCAGGATCCATGCTCACTGCAGGGAAGACGTATCTCTGTCCCGCCTCATTCGATAGCATATAGCCGGCCAGCTTGATCGTGACGTTACTGACATTGGTGATGCGAACGTAGGAGGGGTACCGGTCGTCTTTCGTCGGATCAGCAGGGTGAACATTGGTGATTTTGAGGTCTCTCACGCGACCTCGGGCTGACCAGATACCGACCTTGCGTTGTTGTGCCTCGGCCTGGAGTCGAAGGAGCAGGGCGTGATGCTTTCGATTCGGCCCGATAAAGAAGGCGTGCGCTAAGCCCTCCTGGACCAACCTGGCATTAACCATCTCGTCTCCCACATAGACATAGGCCAGGAGCCGATCGCGACCGTCGGCTCTCTCCTGATCGAATTCGAGGCGGACTTCCCGCCCCATGACGAGCGACTCGTTGAGCCGTTTGGCTTTGAGATAGAATGGCTCCTGATATTCTGGCGTATTGACGCCCAGGTACCGAACGGTCCGGCCATCGTCGAGAAGAATGGTATCCCCGTCGTAGACCCGCTTGACCCGGACAAGTTCGTCTGCGGCTCCTGGAGCGGAGAGTACCGCCACGCCTTGGCTACGCTCATCCCTGGCATAGCTGCTACTACAAGCAGCGCAAGACAGCACCCCGAAAACAACCAGGAGTGACAGCCACAGGCGGTACCGGCTTATGTGCCAGGTACTCGTTCGATCAATCCATTTCGAAGTACGTCTCATATCTACTCATCTCAGCTTACGTCTCATCGGGAGGCATCCCTCATGGCGCTACTGGTTCAAAAAGTTCCCTGCCGTGAGGATACTGATCCCACGGTAAGCCCCCAACTCCAAAAGGTCTTGGTCTCCTGTCACGAGATGCTGGGCCCGCCCGGCTACGGCACACTCCAGGAATTTATTATCTTCAGGGTCCCGCCGAACGGCAGCAAGACGCTTTCGCACCCTGACTGTTTTAACGAAGGGCAACAACTCTTCTTCGATCAGTCCTCCGACCTCCTGGTCGCTGAAGCGGAACTTCTGGTAGGTAAGGACCCGAAGGTACTCCTGAAGGATCGCTCCGGAGAGGAGGACAGTGATGCGCTCGGATTGCCACAAGGGGACGAGTCGAGAAGCGGTACCGGAAAATAGAAGGGCCGAAATGATGGTGTTCGTATCCAGGACGACGCGCATCAGGTCTCACGATCTCGCGCCCAGCGGATCGCCTGCTCAACAGCCTTCTCGGTTAACCCCAAGGCCCTGATCTTGGCCCGCACCGCCTTCAGTCTCTCTCCCGGAACGGTCACCTCAACCGGACGTAAGACCACCTCGCCCTTCCTGAGCGAGACCTCGAAATACCCGACCTCTGGGAGTTGCTTGACGATGGCCTTCGGAAGTGTAATCTGATTCTTGGATGTTATTTTCGCTAGCATAGATCCCCCCTAGAAGTAAGGATACAAGGATTCCTTGTTATGGTCAAGCGGAATGGGGTTAATGGTCCGAACGGTGCCCAGGGGGCGAGCGAGGTGGGGAACGGTGGGGCGCGACGAGGACAAGGACTCTCGACGGAGCGTCAGGGGCGCTTCAGCGTGATTTCGTATGTGCGTATGCGATAGGTGAGCCGGCGGACCGTCACTCCCATTACTCACGGGACTCCAGCCACTGGCGCTGTACTACGTCCTGCCGTGACCGCTTCGCTCAGCAAGATGGCCTGAGCGATCTCGGCCATTGATCGCCGCATGTTCATGCTGGTTTTTTGTATCCGCGAAAACGCCTGCTGTTCGGAGATCCGTTCCCGTTCCATCAGAATCCCCTTTGCGCGTTCAATGAGCTTCCGATCCTCAAGGATTCGTTTGAGGTCCGCATTTTCTTTTCTGAGGGCGTTGAACTCTTCAAACCGGGAGATCGCCAGCTCGATGGCTGGCAGCAACTCCTCCTCGCGAAGCGGCTTCAGCAGATAGGCCATGACGCCCGCTTCCTTGGCGCGCTGGATCAACTCCTGGTCGAGATGGCTGCTCAGAACCAGGATCGGAATGGGTAAGGTCTCCAGGATATGAGCAGCCACTGTCAGGCCATCCATATCCGGGAGACCCACCGCCAGGAACAGGACATCGGGCTCCAGTTTGTGAGCGAGATGTACGGCTTCAGCCCCGCTTGCCCCCTCACCGATCACCTCGAACCCAAGCCGCTTGAGCGCGCCGCCGAGGGTCGCTCGCGATATGGGGCTGTCATCAATGATCACCACCGTTTTTTGCATGGCAGAGGGGGTAAGCAATGTTATTGGTGCGCCGGAGCCCTCTTTGGCACTGTCACGGGGCTCATCTGATGATATTCGGAAGCTGCCACCGATCCCGGTATCCCAATGGAATGGGTGACCGACTGGAAGTCCGGATAGGCGACGATACCGTGTTCGCCGAAATCAAGACCCTCCATCTCCTCCTCAGGGCTGACGCGCAATCCCATCACGGCCTTGATGATGCTCCATATGACGAGAGCGACGGCAAAGGTGAAAACGCCCACGGCGAGGGATCCGATAAGCTGGGCTTTGAGCAGCGCGAATCCGCCGCCGAAGAACAAGCCGTTACCGGTCGTCTTGGGCATGATGCTGTCTTGGGCGAACAAGCCGACGAATAGGGTGCCCATGATCCCGCATACCAGGTGAACGGATGTAGCGCCGACGGGGTCATCGATCTTGAGCCGATCGAACATCAGGACGGCCCCGACGACCACGACCCCTGCAATAAGACCGATGATGACCGAACTGCCTACGCTCACAAAGGCGCAGGGAGCCGTAATGGCCACCAGGCCTGCCAGACAGCCGTTCAGCGTCATGGACAGGTCGGGTTTGCCCAGCATGAACCAGGCGGCGAGGGTGGCGCTGAAGGCTGCGGCTGCCGCCGCGCTGTTGGTCGTGACCGCGATTCTTGCGATGTCGCCGGCCGAAGCGGCCATGGTGCTGCCGGGATTGAAGCCGAACCAGCCAAACCAGAGGACGAAGGTCCCGATACACGCAGCGGTCATATTATGGCCAGGGATCGGATTCACCTTTCCGTCCTTGGCGTACTTCCCCAGCCTGGGGCCCAGCATCAGGATGCCGGCGAGCGCCGCCCAGCCACCGACCGAGTGGACGACGGCCGAACCCGCGAAATCCCACAGTCCGAGCTTCTGAAGCCAGCCGCCGCCCCAGATCCAGTGGCCGATGACTGGGTAGATG
>JACPQW010000087.1 GCA_016190285.1 Candidatus Methylomirabilis oxygeniifera | reverse complement strand
TTGTAGGTGAAGGAGTCGTAGTTATCGATGACGACCAGCATCTGAGTTTATCCCGCCCACCCGATTCCGAGATCCCCTGATTCGGCCATCTGGATCGCCTTGAGCATCCCTTTCGCTTTGTTCATCGTTTCCTCATATTCACGCTCCGGGTCGGAATCGGCGACGATCCCGGCGCCTACCTGGACATACGCGGTCCCCCCGGTGATGACCACGGTGCGAATGGTGATACAGGTATCCATGTTGCCCGAGAAGCCGAAATAACCGATCGCGCCCGCATACGGCCCACGACGAACCGGCTCCAGTTCCTCGATAATCTCCATGGCGCGTATCTTGGGAGCGCCGGTCACCGTCCCGGCTGGAAAGCAGGCGCGCAGCAGATCGAAGGCGTCATGCCCATCGGCAAGCATCCCTTTGACGTTGGAGACGATGTGCATCACGTGCGAATATCGTTCGACTGTCATCAGTTCCGACACGGCGACCGATCCGACCTTTGCCACTCGCCCCACATCGTTACGTCCCAGATCTACCAGCATGATATGTTCCGCCCGTTCTTTAGGATCGGCCAGGAGTTCCTGCTCCAACCTCAGGTCCTCTGCGTCGCTCCGCCCCCTGGGGCGAGTGCCGGCGATCGGACGGAGATCGATCCTCCCCTCCTCCAGTCGAACGAGCAGTTCAGGCGAGCTTCCGACAACCCGAAAATCGCCCAACCGCAGGTAGTACATATACGGCGACGGATTGATGGTCCGGAGGGCCCGGTAGATGTCGAAGGGATCTGCCGTCGTTTTGGTCGACAGGCGCTGAGAGATCACCGCCTGAACAACGTCCCCAGCCCGCACATACTCCTGTGCGCGTTGTACGGCCCGGATGAACTCGGCACGGCTCATGGTGGAGCACAGCGGCAACTCCTGCCCGTCGCCGTCCGGCTTGTGGCGCAGATCAAGCGGACGCCGCAGCGTCTCGATGACTCCGTCGATCTTCCCGGCAGCGTCATTGTAGACCTCGCGGAGCCGCTGCGGCGTGGCCTCCGGAACAAATGCGTTGGAGACCACCTTGATCCGGTGAGAGACATTATCGAAGATCAGCAGGGTATCAGGCAGCAGAAAGAGGGCATCGGGCAGATCAAGATCGTCCTTGGCCGTCGCCGGAAGCCGCTCGAACTGTCGAACGACGTCGTAGGCCAGAAACCCCACCATCCCCCCATAAAATCTGGGGAGCGTATCGCTCTGTACCGGTCGATACTGTTGGAGAATAGCCTTCAACGGCTCCAGCAGGTCTTTCTCTACAGCGCACGATTGAACCCCCGCGCCCGTGATCACCTCAGCCGTTGTCCCCTTTGCCTTAAAGATCAGGCCGGGATTACTGCCAAGAAAGCTATAACGGCCCCACTTCTCTCCACCTTCGACGCTTTCTAACAGAAACGCATACTCACCGCGATCGATCTTCCGAAAGGCCGACACCGGCGTCTCCATGTCGGCAAGGATCTCACGATAGACGGGGATCAGGTTCCCGTCCTTGGCCTTTCGCGAAAACTCATCGAACGATGGATGCAACATCTCCGCCATGTTGTGGCACCATGATGCGAGGCTGAAAAAACAGCGCTCACCCTACCATACGGGAGAAAAGGGGGTCAAGAATACACCCGGAACAGAGACCAATGGAGATCGCAGGTGGGAGTAGCAGGGCGCCCGATGGAGCGGTACGTTACAGATGCTGTTGGACCTTTGCCTTCATGGCTGATTTGGGCAAGGCGCCGATGATCTGCTCGACCTGCACCCCATCTCTGAAAAACAGGATAGTCGGAATGCTTCGAATACCGAATCGAGCCGAACTCTGTCGATTCTCGTCTACGTTCAGCTTGGCGATCGTGACCTGCCCCTCATACTCTGTTGCCAGTTCATCAAGGATCGGGGCGACCATCCGGCACGGGCCGCACCATTCGGCCCAGAAATCAACCAGGATCAGGCCCTTCCCTTTGATGACCTGCTCATCAAAATCGTGATCGCTAATGTGGATGACCTTGTCCGATGCCATGCGCACCTCCCATGAGACCTCATGAAGGAAAGCCCTCGCCGTGCTCTCCGGCAAGGGCAATCGAACATCAGTTTTATATTAGAAGGGAGAAGATCGCGTGTCAAGCTGTTTGAAAAGACTGCATACACAATGAGAATCAGATGCGGTATTGGTCTTGCGCCACGTCACCCACTGCAGCGCCTTGGCCTCCCGCCGCGTGAGCCCATCCTGCTCGAAGGAGATGGGGTCGCGCGCCTCTGAAAGAATTACCGATCACACGTGGTAAATCTGATCGAGTGAACAGCCTCATTGCGAATCGAACTCCTTCGGCGTGATGCTGTATATCGCCGCACTCACAATGAGTTACGTCATGACGTCGGTCCTGCCCTCGTCCTTGGCATCTCGCATGCTTTCTGTCGGTCACGAATGTCATGAGCCGGATCGATGAGCGGGAGATTGCCTCGAACCACGAGCGACAAGAGATCGTCGCGTGAGAGACAGAGGAGGCCGCTTCGGATTGTCGGTGATTACACAAGGATGGGGTCGTGTGACGCCTCGCCTGTGATCCCGCTAAGGGATTTCCTGCCTGCTTTTTAGGGGTATTACCCGATAGCTATCGCCATGCGCGCGACACTAGACTGTACCCGCGTGAGTGGTGACCTACCCCGGGCGAATTCCGGAAGAACCTCAACGAACGAATGGGATTGACGCATCAGAAGGAGTAGACGACCAATGACACATCGCGGTATCAGAACCTCGCTATTCGCCAAGATCGGACTCCTCTTCCCTGTCCTCACCCTGGCTATCGTGATCTGGGGAAGCAGCAGCGTGTTGGCCGCAGGCAAACCGTATAAAGGCATAATGTTCCTCACGGACGAACCGGGCAACTGGTTCAAGGACGCTGACAGCGGCACACCGGTGGCTGTGATACACATTGGCGATCGCATTCAGTTTGACCGCGGCTCGCAGACCGGCACCAAGCACACCGTCACCCTCTTGATCAAACCGACCGCCTCAACGCTGGTCGTGGACCAGGACGATGCCGGCAATGGGAAAATCGATGCCAAGTTTGACATCCCCGGCGTGTATCTCTTTGCCTGCAAGGTCCATCCCTACATGGCCGGCGTCGTGGCCGTGAAGGATGCCGCCGGCAATATCCCGGATGTGACCAAGGAGCAACTGCCATTCATCGGCCACTTGGGAGCCGATTCACTGCCGGCCGCGACCGTGCTCTCAGTGCTGACGACTATCGCGCCCCCGGACGCCGACACGAGGCCCAAATGGGACATCTTCACCGCCGCCAACGAGTTGAAGCCGGAGACGCCGGGCGTCGGCGAGGTCTGGATTGACACGCAGTTCGAACTGGTGCCGGGACAGGTAGACAAGCATGGTATTCTCAAGCCGGGCAGCATCACGGTGGTGAACGTAGACAATTTCACCACGATAGCGCCCTTCACCGTGGAGAGAGAAATCAACGGCCTTGACCCGGGCGCCGCCCAGGAATGGAACAATCCGCACAACATGTGGGCCAACACCAGCCTCGATACCGTCTACAACGGCAACTGGTTCGGCAAATCGCTCAATAGAATCGACCGCGCCACCGGTGTGATTCGAGAAACCATCATCGCCGGCGAGGCGCCGACTCACATTGTCACAATCCCCGGCTCGTCTCATCCCGATTTTGGCGTGCTGACCCTGCCGCTGAGCGCCGAGCAGGACATAGAAAAAATCCGGGACAGAGACAACAGGCTGGAGATCATCGACGAGTTCCCGACCGGCGCTGGACGGAATCATCCCCATGCCCAGTGGATTACGTCGGACGGCAGCAGGATTGTGGTGCCCAACGTCTTCAAGGGATTGGGCGTGGCCGGCTCCATCTCGATTCTGGACGCGGCCAACGGCAATATTCTCAAGGAGTTCAACCAGTCGCCTGTCGGGCTGAATTCGGCGCTGCTGCTGCCTATCGCCGCCGGCATCAAGGGAAGCACCAAAGCCTATGTGGCCAATGGCGCCAGCGGGCAGGTCAGCGTCATCGACCTGACCACCCAGCAGTTGGTGAAGAATATCCCGATTACCTTTACCCCGGACGGCCAGCAGGGGGGACAATTTACCATTTTCGATACGCTTCAATTTCCCATCCAGACACCGGCCAGTCCTGACGGCAAATTCGTTGGCACGGCGGTGCTCTCGCTGACGACGGTTGGCCGGCAGCCAACCGGCTCAGCGGACCACATCGCGATCATCGATACCTCCACTGATACAGCGGTCAAGTTCCTGGCCACCCCCGCCGGCACCCATGGCGCGAACTGGGGGGCAAAGCGGGGCGGCGGCTACTATCTCTACGTGAGCAATCAGTTTGCCAATGTCCTCACCGTCATTGACCCCGACCCCAACGGCGACGGCAATGCCTCTGACGCCGCCGTCGTCGGCCGAATACTGCTGGCGAACGGCAGCGCCGGCGCCGGCGTGACGGATGGCGTCGGTGGCCAGGGGATCAAGCCGCTCCCGAACATGTATCCTGGCTGGATTCAGGACACCGTTGCGCTCTCCGGAACGGGACAGCTTTCCGCCGAGGTGCAGGGCTGGATTGATGAGCTCACCGCGGCGCAAAAGAATCCCACTCCCTAGGGTCCATCGACACGCGCTTGGCAAGAAGGGCTGGCCGTACGTACGGCCAGCCCTTGCTTATTGCGCTTCGTGCACCGGTCCCAGACTGAAGGGCGTCTTTGATACGTGTCGCTTTTATCTCAGCTCCTCCGCCGCCCCGTATTGCCACTGCAATATCAGTAACCTCCGTTACCTCAGGCCGTGCCGGATGTCTCGAATTTCCCCATTGGGGTCCTCTGCCAGGATTGCCGCAGTGGCGTGCATCAGGTCGCGGGTTTGTCAAGACCGCGGGAACGCGTTCATGCCTGGATCTCAGCACCGTCCATCTCTGTTTTTTGGTGCAGAAAGCTGTGTTGACGCAAGGGCGCAAATATGCTATCCGTAGCCCATGATGACATCGTCACAGGCGGCCACGCCATCCACTCCGCTCGCCCTCTGCGGCCATCGATTCAGAGATTCGACGCTTCTTGAAGCGGCGCTCACCCACCCTTCCTCAACCGATCCCTCGCAAGCGGATGTCCGTCTACGTTACCAGCGGCTTGAGTTCCTGGGGGACGCGGTCTGGAGCCTCTATGTCAGCGACGCGCTCGTCTCTCTGCTGCCAACAGCCTCAGAGGGTGAACTGACCCAGCGTCGCGCCGGTCTCGTGAGCGCTACTGCGCTGGCTGACATGGCGCAACTCCACGGCCTTGCGCCGTTGCTCGTACTGAGCAAGGGAGAAGAGTTAACGGGCGGAAGGCTCAAGATCAGGATCCTCTCAAGTAGTTTTGAGGCTGTGATCGGCGCAATCTATCTCGACGGTGGCATCGAGGTGATCCGCTATCTGGCGCGTGAGGCCTGCGTGAACACCCTTGAAGGGGAACAGCCAACCCTCGATCCGAAAACTGCCCTACAACAGCTCGCTCAGTTGCACCTCCGCTTGACCCCCCGTTATCGTCTCGTCCGCCGATCCGGACCTCCTCACGCTCCGACGTTTGAGGTCGAGGTGGTAGTCGGGCGGTCACCGATCGCAAAGGGAAAGGGGCAAAACAGGCAGGAGGCCGAGCGCGAAGCTGCGCGAAACGCCCTCAGATTGCTACGGGAGCCTTCAGCTACAATATCTAGTAGCAATAACGAAATACACTACTGATTCTTGTATTTTAATTGACAGCGATATACTGGATCTGATAGGGTGTCATCACAACGTGGACCTTTATCTGTCATTGCGAGCGACCGAAGGGAGCGTGGCAATCTCAGCGCGCTTAAGAGTGCGAAGAACGGTGGGATTGCTTCGGTCGCTACGCTCCCTCGCAATGACGGATCCTGATCCCGATTCTTGGACTGGTGTTTGACTCGAATGAAGGGGGTGGCAGCGTGGTCAAGGGAGTTTGCTGGTGTCGTATCCCACGCATACCTTTACAATCCGTTCGTGGTGAGCTTATCGAACCCATGAACGGAGCCTATTGCAGTACTTCACCCTTCGACAGGCTCAGGGCGAACGGAATGCGTAAAGAAACGTTGGATGCACCACACTTGATGCAGACTCGCGGTAGCAGACGATGCGGCTTCTGCGATTAACTGCGTTCGGTTTTAAATCGTTCGCTGAGAAGGTCGAGGTGACCTTCGAGCCGGGGGTGACTGCCATTGTCGGTCCGAACGGCTGCGGCAAGAGTAACCTCTCCGACGCCATCCGTTGGGCCCTCGGCGAGCAGAGCGCAAAGCTGCTGCGCGGAGATCGAATGGACGATCTGATCTTCGCCGGGAATAGTGTTCGGAAGCCGCTTGGCATGGCGGAGGTCTCTCTGATCTTCACTGACAACTATGGCAATATTCCAACGGAATTTCACGAGGTGACGGTCACCCGCCGATTGTACCGCTCCGGCGAGAGCGAGTACCTCCTGAATCACGTTCCGTGTCGCCTGCGCGATATTACCGATCTCTTCCTGGACACCGGACTGGGGGGCGAGCCGTATGCCCTGATCGAACAGGGCAGCATCGGCAGCATCGTCAGTGCGAAACCGGCTGAACGTCGGCTCCTCATCGAGGAGGCTGCCGGCATCATGACCTACAAGGTCCGGAAGAGGTCCGCGCTCGCCAAGCTGGAGGCGGCAGAACAGAACCTGCTCCGGGTGAGCGATATCATCCGAGAGGTGGAGCGGCAAAAGAACTCTCTCAAGCGACAAGCAAGCAAGGCAGAACGCTACCGCGCCTACCAGGACCGCGCGCGCGAGCTGAAGGGCTTTGTAAAGTTTTCGGAGTTGCAGCAGTTGCGGCAACAACACGCGCTGCTCCAGGATGCAGCCCTGACCGCCCAGAACGAGGTAGACTCGGCGCAGACCGCAGTCGCTGCCGTGGAGGCCGAACAGGAGGCCATACGGATCCGGGAACTGGAGCAGGAACAGGAGAGAGCCGCTGCGATCGAGCGACTGCACGAACTGAGGAGTTGCCTGTCCCGCGATGAGGCCGAACTCAACCACCTGCGACAGATGCTGAATGAATCAACGCTTCGGAAACAGGAGCGGCGTGACCGCTCCGCGCACCTGCAAGGTCGACGAAGCGTCCTGGCCCAGCAGGAGGCCGAAGCAACAGAGCAGAAACAGGCTCTGGACACCGAGCTTCTTACCGGTCGCGCGCAACTCGATCTCAAGTCTTCGGAACTGCAAGCGCTCGAAGAGACGATCGCAGCGGCGGCGCGAGCGCTGGAGGCTACGCGACGGCGTCTCGCCCAGGACGCAGTCACCTTGGCCGACCGTCGTAACCATCTGATCAGCCTCCGGGAGCGAGCGCGCCTCTATACGACACAGCGTGATCTGGCCATCGAACGCAAGGCGCGGCTTGAGCAGCAGGACCTCGATCTCGTCCCCCTGGAAGAGGCGCAGGGCGCGGTTCTTGCGCAGGTGATCGAACGACTGGATGCGCTACACACCGAGCGTGAAGCGCTCACACAACAGACGGCGGACGAGGAGACTGCGCGGGAGACGAACAAGGCGCAACTGGAAGGGCTCCGCGATGAGTCGGCGAAACTCAGCAGTCGTCTGGCGTCGCTCATCGAACTCAGCCAGAGTTTCGAAGGCTACGCCGACGGTCACCGGTACCTTCTGAAACAAAAGGCTCAGGGCGAGGCGAGAGTCGAAGGACTCAAGGGCTCGCTGGCCGATCTGCTTGAGGTGCCCGCTCGCTACGAGCGCGCCATCGAGGCGTTGCTCGGCGATGCCTTGCAAGGGCTGGTGATGCAGCGGGCGGAAGATGTTCAAGAGGCCATTCGACTGCTTATCGAACGGGGACAGGGTCGCGCAACCTTTCTCCTTCAACGCGAAGCTGACAGTCATCAGCAATCAGCGGTCAGCGGTCGGAATGGGACAGCGGCGACTCGGCTGCGTGAGATCCTTCCCTCCTCTATTGCCTCAGTCGAAGGGCCTGCGGTAGATCTGATCCGCTGCGCCGACGGTGATCGACCGCTTGTGGACGCGCTTCTCGCCGATGGGATCGTCGTCGGTGAGCTGTCGGATGCGCTCGCGCTCAGCATCGTTCTCCCCTCCCCGTTTGCGATAGCCACACTCACCGGCGAACTCGTCACCAGCAGGGGAATCATCGCGGGCGGTCCTGGAGGAGGTTCCGGAATTCTTCCGAGACGGCGGGAAATTGCCAGACTCCGTGATCGCGTCCGGGAGCTGCACGACACCCTCCAGACGGTCGAAGCCTCATGGGAGGCGTCCTGTCGCCGCTCGGCTCATTTTACGGAATCGTTGGAGTTGCTGAATCAGCGTCTCCACGAGCTGGAGATTGAGCGGCTCAAGGCGGAGACCGCATTTGCCCATACGGGCGCGGAACGGCGACGCTTTCTGCAGCAGATCGAGGTGCTGACCTATGAGGCCAGGAGCCATGAGGAGGACCTTCGCGTACTCGCCGAGGAGATCGGTACGATCGAGCACACTCTCGTGGAGCTTGAAGGCCATGATCGGGTGATGCAGCTCGAGGCCATAAAGCATGAGACCGACGCGGCCGCCCGGCAGCAGGAACGGGACGGCCTTATCGGGGAGGTGGGGGAATACCGCGTCCAGCTCACCGCGCTGCAAGGTCAGCGGGAGATCCTGACCCGCAGTCTTGTCATGACGGTTGAGGAGCTTAGCCAGGTAAAGAGCGAACTGGAGTCGCTCGAGGCCGAGCTTGCCGCGCAACAGCTTCGCGAGACAAAGATGGAGACAACCGTCGCCACGCTTCAGGAGCGACTGACGTCTCTGGTGGAGGAAGAGCAATCGGCGCAGCGGATTGTCGTCGTACAGGACGAGGCGCGCCAGGAACTGAGCGCGAGACGCCAGTCGATCGACGAACGCCTGCGCATACTGAAACAGTCGCTGGCCGACAAGCAGCAGGCCTCGAACGACGCAGCGATCCGACTCGCGGAACTACGCAATACGATCTCTTTCCTTGAGGAGGCACTGAGGGAAGAGGGGCCTTCGGAACTGGAGGCCATTGTCCTGCGACTGACCGGCAGCGGCCTTGGAATCGACGCGGCCAACGATGAGCTCGCGGATCTCACCACCAGAATTGCAGAATTGGGCGCGGTCAACATGGCCGCCCTGGAGGAATACCAGGAGCTGGCGGAGCGTCACCAATTTCTCTCGACTCAAACTGAAGACCTCTCATCATCTGTGCAGTCGCTCCGTGCGGCCATCTCGGAGATCAATGATACCATTCAGCAACGGTTTAACGATACGCTTCAGACCGTCGCCGGTCATCTGGACCGACTCTGGAGTTGCCTCATCCCTGGAGGCCAGGCGTCTCTCAGCTTGACACAACTCGAGGACGGGGAGGAGGAACCCGGGGTGGAGATGGTGGTTCGGATCCCCGGCAAGCGCGCGGCCCTCAATCTGCTGTCCGGTGGCGAGAAGGCGCTGGCAGCGCTGGCGCTCTTGCTGGCGCTGTTCCATACCCGCCCAAGCCCCTTCTGTCTGCTGGACGAAGTCGATGCGCCCCTCGACGACGCGAACGCCGAACGGTTCGCGTCGCTTCTGAAGGAGATGGCCGCCAGCGCCCAATTCCTCCTCATCACTCATAACAAGCGGACAATGGCAGCCGCGAACCTCCTGTACGGCGTCACCATGGAGGAGCACGGCGTCTCGAAGCTCCTCTCCCTCCACATGAGCCGCGCCGCCTGACCAGAGGCGGACAGGAAGGTCTGTATGTTCACCAACGATACTCCCCGTCAAGGTCTTCTCGGGCGATTCGTAGCCGGCCTCGCTCGAACCCGTCAGGGGTTGGCGGGACAGATCGGGCGGCTATTCGGCGCCAATGTCCCCAGTGCCGAGGATCTGGAGGCGCTGGAAGAGGCCCTGATTGCGGCCGACTTCGGCCCCGCGCTGGCGCAACAACTGATGACGCCCCTTCATCAACGCCTCAGCCGCCGTGACCTCAGCAACCTGGACCAGGTGGAGGCCGCCCTCAAGCGCGGTATCCTTGATATTCTGAGCGGGGTCGCCCCGCCCCCTTCAACGATGGACCATCAGACCAGACCGCAGGTCTTGCTCTTTCTTGGAATCAACGGTTCCGGAAAAACAACGACCATCGGGAAGCTGGCAAGTCGCCTCATTACTGAAGGCGGGCGTGTAGTGTTGGCTGGGGCCGACACCTTTCGGGCGGCGGCCATCGAACAGTTGGGGCTGTGGGGGCAACGCGTAGGGGCCGATGTGATCTGCCACCAGGCCGGCGCCGATCCCTCCGCTGTAGTGTTCGATGCCGTGCAGGCCGCCTGTTCACGCGGCGCAAGCCATCTGCTCATCGATACGGCCGGCCGCCTGCACACCAAACGGAACCTGATGGAGGAGTTAAAGAAGATTCAGCGAGTGGTCTCCCGACAGATGCCGGATGCGCCTCATGAACGAATCATGGTGCTCGACGCCACCTCCGGACTGAACGCACTCGTTCAGGCGAGGCACTTTCACGAGGCTGTAGGACTGACGGGCCTGATCCTGACCAAGCTGGACGGGACCGCCAAAGGGGGCGTCGTCGTCGCGATCGCCGATCAGTTGAAACTCCCGATTACCTTCGTCGGCTTGGGAGAAGGGGTTGACGACCTGCAGCCGTTTGTCCCGGAGACCTTCACAGACGCCCTGTTCGCACGATCCTAGCGCGATTTCACAACCCAACCCGATAACACCGACACATCCCCCGCATCTCCTCAACCCTCCCCAGCCCCTTTTATAAAATGGGGATGCTAGGGGATTTCCTGTTTTCGGCTTGACACCCTTTGCCATCCGGTGCTACATTAACTTAATGTATTTCCTCAGAAAGTTCGCTTTCCTGTCATGAGGTCGGATGTTCACGCCTGATGATGAACGCTTCATGCGACACGCCCTGGTTCTTGCGACCAAGGGGCGCGGCCGCACCAGTCCTAATCCGATGGTGGGCGCAGTCGTGGTGCAACATGGCCGAATCGTTGGGGAGGGCTATCATGCACGGGCCGGCAAGCCGCACGCGGAGGTTATCGCGCTGGAACACGCCGGCGGAGCGGCGCGCAATGCCGACCTCTATGTCACGCTCGAGCCGTGCGGCCATTACGGTCGGACTCCACCATGCACCGATCGGATCATTCAAACCGGTATTCGCCGAGTGATCGTACCCACCATAGACCCGAACCCACTTGTTTCCGGCAGGGGCGTACAGAGACTGCGCGACGCTGGGATCATCGTCGATCTTGGGTTGCGTTCCGAAGACGCAACGGACCTCAACGAAGCCTTTATAAAATTTATCACACGCCGCACCCCGTTTGTGGTTCTTAAGGCAGCCATCAGCCTTGACGGCAAGATTGCCACCAGGACCGGAGACGCTCGGTGGGTCTCCGGCGAACGATCGCGTGAGCATGTACACACCCTGCGAGATCAGATAGACGCGGTGATCGTCGGAATCGGTACGGTCCGGCGCGACAATCCCAGGCTCACGACCAGGCTTCCGGAAGGCGGGCGCGACCCAATCCGAGTGGTCGTGGATGGGCTCGGTCCGTTCCCGGACGATGCGCAGATCCTTCAAGCCGATGCCGCCTCGCGAACCTGGGTCGCCGTAGCCGCTGATGCGCCGGCCGAGCGAATCAGGGCCCTGGATCGCCGCGGACTGACGGTACTTGAAGCGGGCGGCTTCCGCGGACGGGTCAGCCTTGAACACCTCCTGAAACGGCTCGGTGAGCGCGAGATCACCAGCGTGATGATCGAGGGTGGAGAGGGCATCTTCACGTCGGCTATTGAAGAGGGGATCGTCGACAAGTTCCTGTTATTTGTCGCGCCGATTCTCGTTGGGGGGAAGAGCGCGCCCAGTCTTTTCGGCGGCACGGGCATCGAAGAGATCGGCCAGGCCTTACGACTGGCCCGGCTGCGCATCGAACAACTGGGGGAGGACGTACTGATCGAAGGATACCCCCGATGAGTGGAAGTACAACATCAAATGCCTTCGTGAAAGCGTTACTAGACCGAACGCCCGTCCACGTCATTGCGAGAGAGCGCAGCGACCGAAGCAATCCCACCGTCTTTCAAGATAACTACGGTGAGATTGCCGCGCTCCCTTCGGTCGCTCGCAATGACCATGTCACACCTTATGACGCACCTTCCATAAAGAGGCTACGCGGATGTTTACCGGACTGATCGAAGAGATAGGTCACGTCCAGCGGGTACGTCGCGAAGGTGGTAT
>JACPQW010000108.1 GCA_016190285.1 Candidatus Methylomirabilis oxygeniifera | reverse complement strand
GGATAGAACGCCGGCCTGTCACGCCGGAGGTCGCGGGTTCGAGTCCCGTCGGCCCCGCCACTCAATTCCAACCTTGGTTACCAGCCGTTACATGCTGTAGAGCCCCCGTAACCCGCGAAGTCCGCTGTGTATTTGTTACGCTTTCCACACTCTTCCTACACTCCTCCGCGCCAGTCAAACGATGGCAGATGACAGTGCGGTTGTCTGGGCTGGCCGTGTAACCCATTATTAGAACAGTGTTTTGAACTTATCATGCTGTTGCTGCTAGCGGGCGAGGGCTGGTTGGCATCATGCTTGCTACAATGTAGGATAATTACCGACAACTGAATGCGGCTTTGTCTGACACAAATAGTGCATATGCATCGCAGATTGATTCGATAGCATGGTTTGCAAGACTCTCGGGGAACGCGATAGTGGTATCTGTGAATTCCTCGGAAAGAGGCATCGAAAAGGGGGTGTGTGTGATGAGATAGGAAATCCGAGAACCGGTTGTACCCCGCGCGTACGCGCAGCGGGGGCGCAAGTACGATCTTAAAGTGAACAACAGAAGAAAAAGAAGGAAAAAAATGGAAACACCGAAACGACGTTCGCAGTACCTGATCTGGCTTCTTATGCTCGTGCTCTCGCAGGCCGGGATGCGGGGCCTTGCATCCGCCGAAGAGCCACCGTTTGACTTTTCGGATCAGTATTATTTGCAAAACGGCATCGACCCGAGCAAACTCCTTGGTCGCGTCAACGGCGCGGACGGCACTTCAGCCGTGGACATCACCGATGATCCGACCCGGCGCGATGTCCGCGTGACGCTGACCACGGGGGGATTTAACGCCTCGGGTAATCTCATCTACTACAGCGTGTTCGGAATGATGATGCCCGACGTTTTTACCAATGACGCGGCCGGTCAACAAGCGATGGAAATTGCCAATAGTTACCGCGCCTTTATCTTCTCGAAGGCGAGCGGCGATCCGGTCAGCCCTATGCCGCCCAATCGGCGGCAGGATAATATGTTTGATACGAGGAATGGTTATTTCAGCGTTAATCCCCTTGGCCTGTGGATCATGACCTTCGTCAGTTATACCGACAAGGCCTTCAATACTCCTGAGGGCCAAAAAGTCTTGGCTGACCTGGCTAAGAAGAACGGCCTGGATCTGGACGGCACGCCGATCATTAAGACAGCAGGCGATGTGGACAGCCTGGCTCTACAAGGCTTCGTAGCCTTGCGAACCCGCAAGTTAGACGGTTCGGAAGGTTTTCCATGGGTCGTCTGACCCACGATCCTTGACCCTCGTGGAGGGTCTATCGCGTCGGATGCTACCCTCGTGACGGTCCGTCATCCGGATGCCACGCCGGTTACCCCGGCAGTTGAACGGAACTTCACCTGCCTGCAAACGACGGGCGACTGGTGTAAGAAGCGCTGATACCACCAGTTACCGCACAAGCGAACTCGACTGGGCTTGTAGCCGGTCAACGCAAAACTGCGCTGACCGGCTACAGTTTCTTTACTGGGCTGTGCCGCCCGCCTGATCGCGAACGGCGTCAGGCCGCTGGCGCCGGTGGCGTCGAATGCCGCCGAAGACGGGCGAGCCAAGAACCGGCGCGTGGAGCTGGTCGCGCAGTAGTTCGGAAAGTGACTTCAGAGGATGTATTGATCTGGTAACCTCACGAGATACCAGCGCCTTTCATCTAGTTACGCCAAAGCCGAAAGCGGCGCCGACCGCCATGGCCTCAAGGAATAAGGTCGTTGTCCAACCGATTCTGACGCGGTATCGCTCACCACACCAGGCTGTCACAAACCCGGCACTAATGTGGCCGAGATGTGACAGAGCGTGGACCGTCGGGTGGGCGTTCATGTATGGGTAGAATGTGGGCACCATCAACACCATACCGCCGAGGGGCCCGAGGATTGCGGGGAGGAGCCATTGCGGCTTTTCTGGAAGGGAATCTGGCCGCCGGTTCGCTGCCGTCAGCGCTAAGGCCGCGGCGGCGCCGCCAAGAATAAGCACAGCATGGGTGAGATGGTGGCTCCTGACGTCGATGGCCTCGGCGCCTTCCGCCAGAGACCGAACCACAAGAGCCACCGCAAGCACACCGCTCACGGCGGCCACGAGTTGCAGGGCGCCTCGCCGGGTCACGCAGCCGGGACTTCCCGATGGGCCGGTCGACGAGCGAGCCGGATCGCTTCAATACCGCACATGATCAGACCGACCACCAGGATGATGCCGCCCAGCGACGCCCACCAGCTAATATCCGTGCCCGGCGCCGGCTGCAGCGCATAGCGGCGCGGCACCCCCTGCGCGCCTGCGAGATACCATCCGAGCAGCAGCCACGCCCCTCCGCCGAACACTCCGAGACCGATAAGCGTTCGGACCGCTCGCGAGGAGACGATGCCGCTCCGCTCCTCCAGACAATGAAAGACCCAGCCGAGGACAAAGAGCAGCGCGCCTTCCAGCAGGTAGGTGTGAAAGTGGGCGACGACCCACAGTGTGTTGTGGAAGTAGATGTTAAAGGCCACGGTCACATCGAGGAGCGCGCCGATTCCCCCCACCACCCATCCGATCATTCCCACATAGAGGAACATCGAGCCCAGCGTCCACCGAAACCCGGAGCGGTAGACCAGGAGCGCGCCGCCGAATACCGTCACAACCGCTGGCGGAAACGCCGCCAGGTACGAGGCGGCCTCGCCGATGTACTGCACAGCGCGTGGTTGAGCGAAGTCCATATACAGATGATGGAAGTACGCGATCGCCACGAACACCAGGGTGGCCCACCACGCCACCGCCAACACCGCCGACGTGTGCCAGTGTCGGTGATGTGTGTACCGAGGCAAGGCGACGTACACGGCCGCCAACGGCATATAGATCGTCAGATTGGCCAGCGTGTGGCCGAAAATGTAGGTCAGGTTTTTCACCCAGAGCGGATCAAGCGGTAGCGTCGGGTCCAGCCAGCGCACGAAGAGCGCTACACCCACCAGCATACCGGCGGAGCCGGCGAGCAGACCGTCCACGGCCGACACCAGGACCGCGAAGGCCTGTGGGGGCGGGGGCGTCTGGCCGGACTTGGCAAATTTCGACGGCGACCACACGAGGTCCCAGGCAAACGCCCCCCGGAGGCCGCCGTACCGCGTCAGCACGCCTCCCAGCATCTGCAGGCACCAGATCGTCCAGCCCAGTACGACGCACGCAATGCCGGCGAGAAAGACGCCGGTGGCCCACGACGGCCAGTACGTGCCGACGAATGGGAGCGGGTAGAGGAACGTCCAGGCTGCGCCGAAGCCTCCGACAAGCACACTGATGGCGACGAGAACGGCGCCAATCAGGATCAGCGCGCAGGCGACGACCGCTGTTGTGGGATTCAGCGGCCCCTCCTGCGCAAAGAGATACCAGAGGAGCCCCATCCCGCACAGCGCCATCCCCACCATCATCGCGGATCCATGAAGGGTCATCAGCGAGTAGAAAAGACCGGGTTGGAAGGTGTGCATTCCTCCTTGCGCCATACGCAGACCCAATCCGGCAATGACCATCGCGCCGACCAGTATCAGGCCGGGGCCGATATAGAGCCACATCACGCGCTTGGCAGTCCGATCTGATGTCACCTCGCGATGGGCCGGCCTGGCGAGTGTCTCGATCGTGTCAGACATCATCGTACCTCGAAGGTCGCGCGCATCAGATGGTGGGCGATGCCGCAGTATTCCATGCAGAGGACAAGATACTGGCCGGGCTTCTTGAACACGAGTTGGAGCGGGTTGGTGTAGCCGGGCATCGCTTGGACCTGCGCCACGATCCGTCCGTCAGGATCGTAGATGCCGACTCCGTGATTGACGTCAGTGGCGGTCACGTCCAGCACGATCGGAGTATCGACGGGCAGCACCGGCGGTATCACAAAGGCGAACTGCAGGGCAGTGACGGGGTGATGCAGTGACGACGCGAGCTGCGAGCGGGTTCGGTAGGGGAAGGCGGGAAGGGAAAGCAGGAACGCGACGACGGCGCTAATCGCCAGTCCCCGGAACCAGACACGACGTAACCGGTATCCACTCTTCTGGACGGCCGCTTGCTCGACGGCCGGCCCATGCGCGGCAGACGCAATGGCCACCAGCGTACCAATCGCCACTGCCGCCAGTATGAGAAACACGCTAAATATCGTGAGCTCGGGTGTCAGGCGCATATGTCGGTCTGCTCCGCGATTGCGTGTTCCGGCGACCCCACATCGGGGGCAATCACCGTAATATCAGCCGCCCGATGTGGGATCCTCTTTCGCGCAACTTGGGATTCATCCACCGCGTTATTTGTAACATGGCACGGGTTCTCCAGGATGTCAACGTGTTTCCAATCGACCTCACACGCGCCCGGCTGCAGGCGAGAATCGCTTCTGCGAGCTTCAGTCTTTGTCTGCCCTCTTGAGCCTGTTGCTCCGCTAATCTGATTGCGCCATTGCGCTCCTGGTTGGATATTGTTAGCATGATTAGATGAAAATTCTTTGTGCGGCTTCCGAGGCCGCGCCTTTCGCTCACACCGGCGGACTGGGTGACGTGGCGGGCGCCTTACCGAAGGCGCTCGGTCGGCTTGGGCATGATGTCCGGCTCATCATGCCGCTCTACCAGGCTGTGGATGTGCAGCGACACAGACTTCGCATCGTCGCAAGCGGACTGAGCGTTCCAACAGCTTCCGGCCCGCAAGCGGTCGACCTGTTGGAGGGGAACCTTTCGGGTGGAGTGCCGGTCTATTTTATTCGCCACGATCCATCGTTTCACCGCGCCGGCCTCTATCAGACCCCATCCGCCGAGGATTACCCCGATAATGCGGAGCGCTTCGCCATGTTCTGCCGGGCAGCTCTGGAGGTATGCCGACAGATCGATTTTCAGCCGGAGGTTCTGCATGCTCACGACTGGCAGACGGCCCTGCTGCCTGTCTATCTGAAGACGACCCTCTCCGGCGATCCATTTTTTCAGCGGACTGCGACCGTCTTCACTATTCACAACCTGGGCTACCAGGGCCTCTTCCCTCCAGAGGTACTGCCGAGACTGATGCTGCCTCGAGCGCTGTTTACGCCGGCGGGACTTGAGTTCTACGGGAAGGGCAATCTGCTGAAAGGAGGACTGCTCTTCGCTGACCTCCTTACTACGGTGAGCCGCCGCTACAGCCAGGAGATCCGGACTGCCGAGCAAGGGTTCGGTCTGGACGGCGTCCTGAGGGAACGGCAGACCGATCTGTTCGGCGTATTAAATGGGATCGATCCTGAGGAATGGAACCCGGCCTGCGATCCTCACATCGCTGCTCACTATACGGTGGTTGACCTTGCCGGAAAGGCCCGGTGCAAGGCGGATCTGCAGCATCGGCTCAAGCTCCCGGTCAGGGCGACTGTACCGTTGCTGGCCGTGATCTCCCGGCTGGCCGGGCAGAAAGGACTTGACCTGCTGTACGCCATCCTGGAGACGTTGATGGCGCTGAACGTGCAACTTGTCCTGCTGGGGAGCGGCGAGAAGCCACTCGAAGCAGCCTTTCGCGAGGCGGCGGCTAAGCAGCCGTCTAAACTGGTTGTCCGGATCGGCTTCGACATTCCGCTGTCGCATCAGATCGAAGCGGGGGCCGATCTCTTTCTGATGCCCTCACGGTACGAGCCGTGCGGTCTCAACCAGATGTACAGTCTGGTCTACGGAACAATCCCGGTCGTCCACGCTACGGGCGGACTGGACGATACCATTGTCCAGTTCGATCCCGGGACGGGGCAGGGGAACGGATTCAGGTTCGAGGACGCCACTGCGGACGCCTTTCTTCAGGCTATCCGGCAAGCATTGACGTTGTATCGAGAAAAGACCCTGTGGCCTCGGCTGATCACCAATGCCATGACGGCGGATTTTACCTGGGATCGCTCTGCCAGAGAATATGAGCGGCTCTATCGGCGCGCGGCCGACAAGATGAGAGGGCAGCCCTAGATCGCGCCAATACTCTCGGCGGGATCGGCGCTTTGCCCGGAGGCGACTTCTCCTGACAGCGGACCTTCTGATCACAAGATTGTGCTTTCATCATTCCGTGTTCCCGCGTAATATAGCGTCTCGTTGTGTCGTTGCTGAACATTGGGTTATCGCATCTGGAGAAAAGGGGAGAACGGTATGCGCACGTGGAAGAGATTAGGGATTGGGCTGCTGATGACAACGATGTTGATCGGTGGAGGTATGGCTTCAGCTCAACAGGGACCGGCAAAGGAGACCGATCCCTTCCAGAAGCTGGGGCTTTCAGCCGATCAGCGGACGAAGCTTGATACGGCCAAGAACGAGCGGATGACGTCGCTGAGCGCGACTCAACAGAAGGTGATGGGGATCCGACAGAAGCTGATGAGTCTCGTTGCGGACAAGAAGGCCCAAGACCGAGAGATTGACAAGGTCGCCGACGAATGGGCTGCGGCGGATAGAGAGGCTCTGAAGACGGAAACGAAATTCTACAAGACGATACGGCAGATACTGACCCAGGAGCAGCTCACCAATCTGAGCAAAGGGAATGGTAAGTGACGGCGTAGGCATCTCTTCTCAGCAAGGTCAGTAAGTCGCGTAGCCAGTGTAGTGCGTCATAAATCCCTTTACATCCCGTTCGTGGTGAGCCTGTCGAACCATGAACGGAACTGGCCGAAATGCTTCACCCTTCGAGAGGTCTGTCCTGAGGCGGCCAGCCGTTTCCTTCGACAAGCTCAGGACGAACGGCTGGCATCTAAGGCGACCCTGTGTTCTCCTCAGGTCCAGTGACGGGGGAAGTTCGAGGCGCCGCCTCCTTGCGGTAAGGCTCGTTCAGATATTGCCTTGCCACGTCCTTGGCGATGCTGTTGGTCTTGATGGCTAACGCCATGCGGTAGCTCCGTTCCGCCTCCGTTCGCTTCCCTGTCAGGTCATGGATCATGCCGGTCCTGGTCCAGGCCCACGCCGTCACCCAGGCGTACCGATCAGTTGGCTGCTCGACCGCCTGTCTGAAGAAGCTCAGGGCTGTAGAGTAGTCGCCCCGATCCATGTAGATCTTCCCTATGAGCTGCAGGTATCGTGGCAGCATCTCGCGGGTAAAATGGTATCGGCCCAGATTGAGGTTGGCGCGGATGCGACGGCCGATCTCCAGAGCCTCAGGGAATCGTCTCAGTTCGGAATAGACCAGAGCCGTCTGGAAGTAAAGCTCAGGGTTGCCGGGGAATCGGCGGAGCAATTCTTCAGCCAGCGGCAGAGCCTTCCCAAATTCTTTTTCGATGCCGGTATAGATCTGCAGGAGGGCAAGCTTTGCCAGCATCCGAGTCGCAACGCCCTGCTCGCTGGCGATCGTCAACTCCCGTAGTCCTCGCTCGTGATTGCCGGGCGGGAGCGCCAGGTGTACCAAAGGCCGATAGAACCATGCGATCCGAGAGAGTGTGTAGTCGTACAGCCCCAGACCATAGTAGGCATCATATCTGACTGGTTGGGGTACAAGGCAGGCATCGAGATACGATTTTGTCCGTTTGATCGCCTCATAGGCCGAGAAATAGTTGCCAAGAGCGCTGTCGATCATTGCCTTGGAGCCCCAGGCCATTCCGAGGAACAGCAGGAGGTCAGGCTCTTCAGGCGTCTGTCTGAGGCGTGTCTCGGCCTTGGCGAGGAGCGGTCGCATCGCGGCCAAGAAGGTATCCATCTCCTGGCGGGTCGGCTCTCGTTCCTGCAGGCGCGCGAGCAACACGAAGGCCTGATAGAGCGGCGCCAGCAGCCCGCTCCTATCGACGTCGTCAAGGCGGGCGAATGTCCGCTCGGCCAGGTCATAGTCAAGATTGAGAAGGTGATCGGTTCCGGCCACTACCAACTCCCGGGCTTTCGCATCAGCCCAGAGGTCGGCTCGGCTCAGATCGGGCGGCATGAGTACCAGCAATCCAAGGATAAGGCCACAGCAGGCTCGCCTGCCTGCGCCGAGGCTTCGGTAGGCAGGCCACCCTTTGGCTCTCGCGAACGCCCAATACTCCATTCTGTAAGCCTCCATGCCCTGTTCACCCAACCCTTACTCCACCCGACCATGCCTTGTCAATGTTCAGGCTTCATGGTATCGTGGCGCCATGCAACTGAGGATCTGATGTGCCTATCGGTGTAGAGGAAGTAAGGCGTTGAGCTGTCAGCGGTCAGCGTTCAGGCAGATAGACTGAAGGCTGTTAGGGGTAGGAACCGGAACGGTTTTGGATGGCTTGATCCGAGCGTTGTGTGACGATTGATATACTTCAGCCTTCAGTCTGACTCCCTGAATAGTAAAGCGACATCATGTCAATGCGACCCGAACTGATCGTGGCCCTGGATGTGGGGGGCTTGGCGGCAGCCGCCGCGCTGGTTGAGCAACTGTACCCTACAGTGACGCTCTTTAAGGTGGGTCTCCAACTCTTTACGGCTGAGGGTCCTCGGGCGGTGGAGGCGGTCAGGCAGCGTGGCGGCGATGTCTTTCTGGACCTGAAGCTGCACGACATCCCGAACACGGTGGCCGGGGCAGTCAGGCAGGCCGCGAAGCTTGGGGCGGCGATGTGCACGCTCCACGCCTCCGGCGGACGGTCGATGCTCCAGGCGGCAAAGGCGGCCGTCGCCGGAATCGGCTCGCCCATGCGGCTGCTGGCGGTGACGGTGCTGACCAGCCTGGACTCGCAAGGCCTTGAAGAGGTTGTCGGCGGCAAGCCCGACCTTACGGCGCAGGTCGTTCGTTTGGCGTCGCTCGCGCGGCAGGCCGGACTGAATGGTGTCGTGGCGTCGCCTCACGAAATCGGCGTGCTGCGGGCCACGTTGGGACCGTCGATGCAGCTTGTCGTCCCAGGCATCCGCCCGGCATGGGCTGCAGCCGAGGACCAGCGCCGGGTCATGACTCCACAAGAGGCGGCCGTCGCGGGGGCGGACTACCTGGTGATCGGGCGGCCGATCACGGCAGCGGCCGATCCGGCAAAGGCGACCCGCCGGATCTTGGACGAACTCAAGGCGGTGGCGTACGATGACAGCAGATCTGTTTGACCGATTACCGACGCCATCCCAAAAGGTTCCAGCGCCGCTTGCGGAACGGATGCGCCCAAGGACGCTCCAGGAGTTCGTCGGGCAGGAGCACCTGCTCGGGGAGGGGAAGCTCCTGCGGAGGGCCATGGAGGCGGGAGAGCTGCCGTCGTTGATCCTGTGGGGCCCGCCGGGATCAGGCAAGACGACCCTCGCCTTCCTGTTGGCGGAACGGTGCAAGGCGACCTTCCTTCCATTCTCAGCCGTCACCTCCGGGATCAAGGAGATTAAGGAGGTGATTGCTCGGGCCCAGCAGGAGCGTGTCTATGGCAGACGGACGCTCCTGTTCATCGATGAGATTCACCGTTTCAACAAGGCCCAGCAGGATGCCTTTTTGCCCCACGTAGAAGGGGGAACGATCGTGCTGATCGGGGCCACAACCGAGAATCCCTCGTTCGAGGTGATCGCCCCCCTCTTGTCCCGGGCGAAGGTTGTGACGCTTCACCCGCTGACGGAGGACGCACTGATGGTCATCCTTCGGCGCGCACTCCGCGATCAGGAGCGGGGGCTCGGTCGCCTTCAGATCGAGGCCGATGATGAGGCGCTGCGCCTCATCGCCGGGCTGGGTTCGGGAGATGCCCGCGTATCGCTGAATACCTTGGAGCTGGCGGCGCAGATGGTCAAGGAGCAGCCTGACGGGAGCAGGCGGTTGACCGCACAGATGGCTCAGGAGGCATCAGGCAGACGGACGCTGCTGTACGACAAGACCGGAGAAGAGCATTACAACCTGATCTCGGCCCTGCACAAGAGTCTGCGGGGAAGCGACCCTGACGCCTCTCTCTATTGGCTTGCCCGAATGCTGGCATCGGGCGAAGATCCGATGTACATTGCCAGGCGCGTGGTCCGGTTCGCGTCGGAAGATGTTGGTAACGCTGATCCACAGGCGTTGCAGGTGGCGCTGGCGGCCAAGGACGCGTATCATTTCCTCGGTTCACCCGAAGGTGATCTGGCGCTGGCCCAGTCCGTGGTGTACCTCGCCACGGCGCCCAAATCGAATGCCGTCTACCGGGCCTTTGGTGGAGCGCAGCGGGATGTGGAGGAGGCGCCGCTTGAAGGGGTGCCGCTGCACCTGCGGAATGCCCCAACGACCTTGATGAAAGAGCTGGAATACGGCGCCGGCTACCAGTACCCGCATGATCTGCCAGGGGCCATAGCCCTTCAGGACTACCTGCCTGAGCGGTTGAAGGGCCGGATCTACTACCACCCCACTGATCGTGGACTCGAGGCCGAGATCGGCCGAAGACTTGCCGAGTGGCGTCGCCGGAAGGTGGGGACGCCGTCGTAAGCGATGGGAGCGTCTATGGCCAGCATGAAGACCGTTGGAGTCATCGGTGCCGGTATCATGGGGTCCGGCATCGCGCAGGTCGTTGCACAGGCAGGCTACGCCGTCGTCGTCAGGGAGGCGGAGCAACGTTTATTGGATAAGGGGAAGCGGGCGATCGACAGCGGGCTGCAACGAGCGGTTGAAAAGGGACGGATGACGGTTGAGGAAAAGGCGACGGTCATTGGTCGGATCAGGTGGACTCTTGCCCTGGAAGACCTGAAAGCGAGCGACCTGATCATCGAGGCGATCACCGAGGATCTGTCGCTGAAACAGGATCTGTTCCGCGCTCTGGATCGTCTCTGCCCACCGAGCACCATCTTTGTCAGCAATACCTCATCCATCAGTATCATAGCGCTGGCCTCCGTAACGGAGCGGGCCGACCGCCTCGCCGGCCTGCATTTTTTCAATCCCGTTCCGCTGATGAAGCCGGTGGAGGTGATCCGGAGCATTCGCACCAGCGCAGAGACCTTTCGAATCGTCTCCGACTTCGCCGTGTCGCTGGGAAAGGAGCCGGTTACGGCAAAAGATCAGTGCGGTTTCATCGTGAACCGCCTGCTGGTGCCGTACCTGTTGGATGCGATTCGAGCGTTAGAGGCGGGTGTCGCGTCAACGGTGGATATCGATAAGGCGATGCGGCTGGGCTGCAACCATCCGATGGGTCCCTTGGAGCTGGCTGATTTTGTCGGCCTTGATACGACCTACGCCATCGCGAACATCATGTTCGAAGAGTATCGAGAAGCGCGGTACGCGCCGCCTCCGCTTCTGAAGAAGATGGTGATCGCCGGCTATCATGGGCGGAAGTCGGGCCAGGGTTTCTACGACTACTCAGGCCCGACGCCGCATGCAACGGACCTGGGCCTCTGATCCTGCTACATAAGTCCGCGTACCAGTAACATCCCATGCGGGACAGCCACATCATAGCCTACGAAAAGGTAATCCTGTGGAATTTGGGTTTATTTGGTCTATCTGGTCCATTTGGTCTGGACCAAACGACGAAACAGACCGAACAGACGCGATAGACCAGACAGACTGCTGAGCAACTCCACTGCTTGACAAATAAGCTTCGCGGTGCTACAAAGATCGGGCCGTTCCGTGAACGGCTCAACTCCCTTATGGTTTTGGGCAGGTAGCTCAGTCGGTAGAGCACAGGACTGAAAATCCTGGTGT
>JACPQW010000093.1 GCA_016190285.1 Candidatus Methylomirabilis oxygeniifera | reverse complement strand
GTGTCGCACAGTCCGATACACTGGATCATGCGCTGACAACGTTAAAGCGGTTCAATATCCGCCATCTCCCGGTGGTCAAGGGCGACCATGTGGTGGGGATCGTGTCGGATCGTGACGTGAAGAAGGCCGCCCCCTCTCCCTTTGACTATCCGACCGCGGAGGAGTTTCGAGCCTTTACATCCGCAGTGAGTATCAAGGAGATCATGACGAAGGAGGTGATTACGGTTGCTCCGCTCACCCCCATCGAGGAGGCGGCCAGTCTGATGAGTCAGAAGCGTATCGGCGCGCTGCCGGTCGTCCAGGAGGGAAGGCTGGTCGGAATGCTCACCGAGACCGATGTCCTGGGTGTCATGACCGAGATGATGGGGGCCACACAGACCGGGTCTCGCATCGAGATCGAGATTCCCGCGAGTCCGGGAACGCTCACCGAGGTCATCGGGATCGTCGAGGCGCAGCAGGTGGAGATTGCCAGTCTCGTGACGCTGCCGGCTCGTGAAGGGGCGAGGCGTCTTGTGATCTTGAGGCTTCGGACCATCAATCCGGACCCCGTCGTCAGAGCGTTGGAAGAGCGTGGCTATCCCCAGGTTGTCGGCGAGTTCGTGCACTCGTAGCATAAACCCCCTCTCCCACATTGGGGGAGAGGGGGGTGAGAGGGGAAACAATAGCCAGCGGATGTCCGACGGAGGACACGAGTGTCGCCATGCAGAAGATCCTGATGAGTGTGGACGGCTCGTTTGCCGCAGAGGCGGGCGCGCGCTATGCCTTGGCGCTGGCCAAGGCCTGCGGAGCGGAACTCGATCTCCTCTTTGTGGCGGGGGATCAATCGGCCGGCGCGATGAAACGCGCCGAGGAGTCGCTGCTGCGCCTGCTTCGGCAGGCGCATGGCCTTGGTCTCACGTCGCGAAGCGTCACAGAGATCGGCGATCCGATCCGAGCGATGCGGGACTACGTGACGCGCGAAGGGATTACACTGGCTATGGCGTCCGTAACCGGACCGGAGGTGGCGCGTCGCCTCCTCCGCGAGGTTCCCTGTGCCATGCTGCTGGTGCGGGTGGTCCATCCCGGACGGATGGCGTCACCCCACGAGATTCTGGTTCCGGTCTACGGCGGTGAGTTTGAAGGCGGCGGCCTCGAGGCGGCGGCTGACCTCCTGGCCAATCTTGGCGAGTTCTGGCATGCCCGTGTCGTCCTCTTCCGGTTAAGGCAGCCGCTGACTCGGCTGTTTGATCGTCCGCGATTTGGCGAGGAGACACCGGAACAGGCGGAACGAACGCTGCATCCGTTCATCGCCGCGCTCTCCCGCCGGGGCCTGGCGCCTGGGACACGGGTCTCGTGGGGCCGTCGCCACGGCCCTGGCATCACGGCTGAGGCGGCGGCCAGGCGTCATGACCTCATCTTTCTGGGGACGAAGGGGCCGAAGAGTGTCCTGCAATGGCTACGTCGCGGGACCGTCGACCATGTGGTGCGGAAGAGCCCGTGCGATCTGATGCTCTTCCGTCCGGCCGCCGCCTGAGACCTTACGGGCGGGGGATGAGCGACCATGCAGATTCATCGTCTGTCGGTCGAAGAGGCGCTGAGGGCCCTTGGAACCACCGACCAGGGATTGAGCGAGGTCGAGGCGGAAAGACGACTCCGCGAATTCGGTCTCAACACGCTTCAGGCCGCGGAAGACATACCGGTCCTGGCGATGTTGGGGCGGCAGTGTACGCACTTTCTGGCGCTTTTGCTGTGGGCGGCGGCGGCGCTCGCGTTTGTTGCGGATTGGATGAAGCCCGGCGAGGGGATGGATCTGCTCGCCTGGGCTATTATCGGGGTGATCGGGGTAAACGCCCTCTTCTCTTTTGTGCAGGAGTACAAAGCAGAGCGGGCGATCATCGCCTTGAGGCGCCTGCTGCCGATGCGCGTGAAGGTCGTTCGAACCGGCGAGATCAGGGAGGTCCCGGCATCCGATCTGGCCCCTGGCGATCTTGCGATCCTGGCTGAGGGCGATCGGGTGCCCGCCGATGGGCGGGTGATCGCCGCGGTCCAGCTTCGGGTCGATAACGCGCCGCTGACGGGTGAATCGATCCCCAAAAGCCGCACAGCGGAGGCCGCGGCGGCGGGACCGCTCGTCGAGAGCGCCAATATCGTCTTTGCCGGTACTACTGTCCTCTCGGGGACGGCGAGGGTGGCCATCTTTGCGACCGGGATGAATACGGAGTTCGGCAAGATTGCCCATCTGACGTCAGGGATCGAGGCCGAATTGAGCCCGCTGCAGCAAGAGATCCGAAAGGTCACTCGACTGATTGCGGCGATCTCCATAGGCATCGGCTTCGCCTTTTTTGGACTTGGGGTACTGATCGGCCGAAGCTTCTGGGAGAATTTTGTCTTTGCGGTCGGACTTCTGGTGGCCAACGTCCCGGAAGGTCTCCTCCCGACCGTTACCCTCGCATTGGCCGTGGGTGGGCAGCGGATGGCCAAACGGAAGGCGCTGGTGAAGAACCTGGTGTCGGTGGAGACGCTGGGATGCGCGACGGTGATCTGTACGGATAAGACCGGGACCCTTACGGAGAATCGGATGGCTGTGACGCGCATCTACATCGACGGCCGCGAAATTTGTGTATCGGGGAGTTCTGTGACTACGGAGGTCGGAGGGCCGGTCACCCCCGACCTCCTGGAACGGTGGGCGCCGCTCTTCGCCATCGCCGTCGGGTGTAATAACGCCGGCCGTCGCCACAATCAGGATGATTCGAGTTCGACGTTTGTCGGTGACCCGACCGAAATTGCCTTGCTGCAGTGTGCGGACGCGTTGCGGCCGAATGAACTAGACCTATTGCCTCGAGTTGGGGAGTTCCCGTTCGATGCCGACCGGAAGCGGATGACGACAATTCACGCGGCGGCGCCGGCGGGCAGGGTGGCCTACGTGAAAGGTGCCCCCGAGACGGTCCTGCCGATCTGCCGTTCCGTCTTTCGTGATGGGCGAGCGCTCCCGCTTGGAGAGGCTGAACGTCAAGCGATTGTTGACCGGCTGAATACGTTTGCCGGATCGGCCCTGCGGGTATTGGCGCTGGCGTACCGCGAGTTTCCGGAGGCCGCAAAGCTGCCGTTGATGGAAGAGGCAGAGCGGGATCTGACCTTCGTCAGCCTGATGGCTATGTTCGATCCGCCACGGCCGGAGGTCCCCGAAGCGGTAGCTCGCTGTAGGAAGGCCGGGATCAAGCCGGTGATGATCACCGGCGACAATAGCCGCACCGCGCTGGCCATCGCGCGGACTATCGGGATGGTCCGCAACGAGAAGGTGCCGGTGCTTGAGGGCGGCCGGATCGAACAGATGCGGGATGAGGAACTCAAGGCTGCTCTCGCCGGTCCGGAGATTCTCTTCGCCAGGATGACCCCCACACAGAAGATGCGGGTCGTGACGCTGCTGAAGGAGATGGGAGAGGTGGTGGCGGTCACAGGCGACGGCGTGAACGACGCTCCGGCCTTGAAGAAGGCCGACATCGGGATCGCCATGGGGATCGCCGGGACCGATGTGGCCAAGGAGGCTGCCGACATCGTGCTGCTCGACGACAACTTCGCCACCATCGTCAATGCCGTCGAAGAGGGGCGGGCGGTCTATGAGAACATCCGGAAGTTTGTCACCTATATTCTTGCGAGTAACATTCCCGAGATCGTACCCTATCTGGCCTCGGTGGTGTTTCGGATCCCACTGCTGCTGACGATTGTTCAGATCTTAGCCGTTGACCTGGGTACCGATATGCTGCCGGCCCTCGGTCTTGGGGCCGAGCCGCCGGACGCGAACGCGATGGATCGCTCGCCGAGGTCCAGAAACGAGCGCCTTTTGAATTTCCCGTTGCTGGCTAGATCGTACCTGTTTCTCGGACCGATCGAAGCGGCTGTGGCGATGAGCGCCGGGCTCTGGTATCTCACCGCCGGCGGTTGGGAGTGGGGCATCGACCTGCCGGTTGCGAGCCCGCTCTACAGGCAGGCGACAACGGTGGCGTTTGCCGCGATCGTGATCTGTCAGGTGGCGAACGTCTACGCCTGCCGGAGCCCAAAGGCATCGGTTCTCTCTGTCGGCCTCTTCACAAACCGACTGATCGTCTGGGGTATTGCGGTCGAGCTGGTAATTCTCGGTCTGATCGTCTACAGCGGAATCGGACACCGGATCTTCGGGACCGACACGTTTCCGGCAGGATTCTGGTGGCTGCTGATCGGCTGTGCGGTATTGTTGCTGCTTGTGGAAGAGGCGCGAAAGGGGATCGTTCGCCGTCTCGATCCGATGAAAGGACTTCGTTATCAGGAGGGGACCGCATGAGGTCAAAGGACGCGCCGACCCCTGCGCGGCGCTCAGGACAGACGCAAAAGCGACAGAAGCGATCGGCAGAGCCTGAACGCATAAGGGATCTCGGAGAAGAGGCTGAGAGACTGCTTGATGCCGAGGATATAGCGTTGGCCTCGCTTGAGGCGCAGGTGCGGGCAAAAGAGGCGCGAGCGGATCTCGGCTCGACAGAGCCGGACGCAGTAGTGGCCGTCCGCCTTCCGCATGCGCTGATCGTGCGCTTCGAGGCAGAGGCCGTACGTCGTCGTATCACCCCCTCTGAGTTGATCATACGGGCGCTTATGCAGTATCTGTCATAGCAGGTCGAGTGACGCCTGTCTGCCCGCCAGGCGGACGAATGATGATTGATACCATGAACACGTATTACGTAATCGTACTACTCACTGTCTGGTCATTGCGAGCGACCAACGGGAGCGCGGCACTCTCACCGTTGTTATTCTGAAGGACTGTGAGATTGCTTCGGTCGCTGCGCGCCCTCGCAATGACGCCGGTGAGGGGAGCTTTCTAACCGATACACAGCCAAAGGAGG
>JACPQW010000088.1 GCA_016190285.1 Candidatus Methylomirabilis oxygeniifera | reverse complement strand
CGCGGCCTTCAATGGTGTTGGTAGCCTCGAAGTTGAAGATCAGGCAGTCCTTTCGCTGGACGTAGCGATGGATGCGTCCCTTCCGCTGTTCGAGGCGGTTAGGGTTCCACGGGATATCGTAGTTGAACAGGATGTGACAGACCTGGAGGTTGATCCCCTCACCCGCCGCCTCAGTGGCAACCAGGACCTGGATCACGCCTTCGCGGAACTGCTGCTCGGCGTGCAGGCGCGTCCCCGGTTCGTCGCGCAAGCCGGACTTCATGCCGCCATGAATGCAGCCGACGCGGAAGCCCCAGGACCTCAGCCGATTCAGCAGGTAATCCAGCGTGTCCTTGAATTCGGTGAAGAGCAGCAGGCGCTGGTCGGAGTTGTTGAAGAAGCCCTGCTCGTGGAGCAGATTTTTCAGTTGTGAGAGCTTGGCCTCGACGCCGGCATGCTCGACGGCCTGGGCCTGGGCCGAGAGACGCCGCAGCTCCTGCACCTCTTCGCGCACCTGCTCGGCGCTTCCCGCCAGCGTGATCGCCTCAAGGAGCGTTTCGAGCCGATCGCGCTCGACCTCCTCCATCTCTTCCAGCTCTTCCGGATCGGGAAGATCCGGCGGCGCTTGGCGGGCCAGCTCCTGAGCGCGCTTGATCCCCTCCTCGAGACGGCGCGCCCGGTTGTCCAGCGAATGCCGCATGGCGTAGGTGCTGGAGGCCAGCCGTCGCTGGTAGAGGGACATCAGGAAGCCGATCGCGCGGGCGCGCGGGTCTTCTCCTTCAGCGGCGGCCCGAGCGCTTTCGCGTTTCACGAAGCGTGTCACGTCGCGATAGAGGTCGAACTCCGCCCCATCGATGTGAAAGTCCACCGTATGCGGGATGCGCTTGGTGAAGATCTTCTCGGCGGCCCAGGTGCCGTCCGCGCGTCGCTGGGGGAAGTAGACCATCGCCTCCTTGGTGCGGCGCAGGTAGAAGGGCGCCCGGCGGCGGTCCATCGCCTCGCGAATCGACCGCACGTCGGCGTAGGCGTCGGCATCGAGGAGCTGCAGAAACAGGCTGAAGTTCTGAGGATCGCCCTTGTGGGGGGTCGCCGTGAGCAGCAGCATATGGTCAGAGATGTCGCGCAGCAGCTCCCCGAGCCTGTAGCGCAGGCTCTTGTGCGACTCGTCCGCGGCGGACATGCGGTGTGCCTCGTCCACGATAACCAGATCCCAACGGACCTGGCGCAGCCCGGGCAGGATATCCTGACGCTTGGCCAGATCGAGGGACGTGATGATCCGGTTTCGCTCCAGCCATTGGTTCACGCCGAACTGGTCGCGGATGTCCTGGCCTTTGAGCACAAGAAACTTCGCGTCAAACTTCTCTTTGAGTTCGCGCTGCCATTGGAAGGCGAGGTTGGCTGGGCAGACGATCAGGATACGTTCAGCGAGGCCGCGCAGCTCGAGTTCGCGGATGAGCAGGCCCGCCATGATGGTCTTCCCAGCCCCGGCGTCGTCGGCCAGGAGGAACCGCACGCGCGCAAGCTTGAGCAGGTAGTCGTAGACCGCCTCGAGCTGGTGGGGGAGGGGATCGACGCGCGAGATCGAGAGTCCGAAGTAGGGATCAAACTCGTAGGCGATTCCGAGCGCATAGGCCTGGAGCCCTAACCGCAGAAGGCGCCCGTCACCGTCAAAGGAGTGCCGCGCGTCAAGGACCGTAAGGCGCTTGAACTCGTCGGCAGTCAGTGTCACCTTGCGGAAGCGCTCCGAGTGCGTGCCGACCAGTCCGACCACCCAGCTCGCAGGGCCATTGGCCTGCACGGTCTCCACCCGCATCGGCTCGTTGAAGAGCGGGCCGGTCAGGATCTGACCTGCGCTGATGGGGGGTATGCCGGTCACTGTGCCGTGTCTATCCTCAGAAAATCGCGTTCAGCATTTAGCGCTCAGCCGTCAGCCTCGGAGAAATCCCTCTGCAGCCCCCCTGTGCTGTCGTCTAGCACTCACTGAAGCCGCCGGAGCAGCACTTCTGGCAGCCCTCCTCGTAGACGAGGGTGGAGAGGTCGCTCCGTCGCCAAGCACGCCTCTTTGAGATACCGAAAACCACGAGCGTACTAGAGGCAACACCCCTCACAACATCAACAACCGTTGGATGCGCCATGAAAGCCCTCAACTTAGCGGACTACGCACTCCCACCAGACCCGGAGGTCCAGGCACAATTGAAGGAATCGAATTCTTCGCCCGCACCACCCTCGTCTCGATAATACTGCGCGCAGGGCAACGGATAGATGCTGCCGCGAAGCGCCACACAGGACTTCACATCACACGGGTACGACGTACCACCCACCAGGATGACTGCGCCGCGCTGAACCTTCATCATGCACTCTCCCCCCTCAATGAGGCGCGTATGCCACATCAGCCTACGCCAGCAGACACTTGTTACCTCTTGTACTCATCATCGACCGGGAAGCAATGAATCGTTAGCACTCACTGAAGCCGCAGGAGTAGCACTTCTGACAGCCTTCCTCGAACGGACGATCATTTGATGCTTTACCACCAACCCCTTGATCCACGCCTCTGATTTACTCCACATCATTTTCTCCTGTGAGTGAGTAGGAATGAATTCTTTAGGTACTGTCCTATAAGGAGTTGTTAGCGGGTGAATGTTTAGTGTAATCGTCGCCAAACATCTGCAACTGCTTGGCCGACCTTGCATGTCGAAAGTCTGGAAGTAGCGCTGCAATCGCCGAGGCGTCTACGTGGGCAAGTTCTCCAGGTTCGAGCTTGTGAAGCCCACCTCCATAAACCCTTCCCTCGCGGAGAAGCTGATCGGGCGTGAAGCAGTTAAGGACCTGCCAGATACGGCGGATCAGGGTCGGGTCATGCTTCATGACGCGCGCTAGAGGCGGAGTCGGGTACATGGCGAGATAGACATTTGCCACGGTTGCACGGGAGCCGTTTAGGATGAAACGGAATGGCCGTCCACGTTTCGTATCGCCGCGACCGAGGTAGGTACAGACAATAGGCGCGGGAGGACGGTTCTCCTGCGCGTACCAAGGTGAGCGATGGCGACAGAGATACCGATCGGAAATTCCGCGTACTTTCCCGTCCTCCAAGTACGCCCACAGTGCGGGAAAACGGCTCCTGATCTCCCCTTCGCTGAGACGCGTATCAAGGAGAAACAGGCGCCGCTCGGCAGCGGGTTCTCCAGTCTCGTCTGCCTCGACCTCATCTTTGGGAAGATAGCGCGGGCTCGGTAAGATGGGGCGAAAGACCTCCATGGGCAGGCCACGCCCAGCGATCTCTTCGGCTTTGAGGATAAAGTACCTGTTGTCGCCGGTGGCGAGGCCGCGCTTAATCCGGAAGAAATCTGAAATAGTTGGATTAGTCGTCCGGCTGCTGATTTCAGCAGCGGGGAAGCGTGACCACTTTGGTTCGCCGGCTAGTGCCTTTGCCGGGATCGAGCGCGAGAGTTTAGGATTGAGGAGCGTCCCGCCGAACGTGAAGGTAACAACGTGATCGTGCGAGGGCGAAGCTTTACGGAACCACACAACGGCTGATGACACCAGAGCGTCAGCGAATTGCACGTCGTTCGGATCAAAGCGGTGAACGTGCAACAGCGTGACACGGTTGAGCAGAAAATGTTTTACAGCCTGCCCGTAGTTTACGTCCATGAACTCGCTCGGAATGAGCCAGCCAGCGATCCCGCCTTCAGCCATCCACGCATGAGAGAGTCCGAGGAAATGGCAATAGAGTCCTGCGAGACCGCTGATCTTCATACCACTCGCCTTAACAGTATGGAACTGCAGGCGGCTCTTGTCGCTATTCGGCAAATGATGATGCCTGACGTAGGGCGGATTGCAAATGATGAGATTGAAGTGAGGTGAGGCCTTTTCGCGCGTAAAGTCGGCGATCTTCAACGTAAGACCGAAGTGTTCCCAAAGATGGGCTGCAGGTTTCCCGTAGTGCGGGTCGATTTCGTAGCCGCGAGCCTCAGCGATCTGTTTTTTTGCAAACACTTTGAGAAGAGCCGAATAAAAGGCACCTGTGCCAAGGGCTGGATCGAGAAAATGCACCTTCTCGCCTGGTGGTAGAAGCGTAGCGGCATACTTCAAGATCTCCTCTGCGAGTGCCGTTGGCGTGGCAAATTGGCCGAGGCGGTTTCGCTCGCCCTGTGACTTGTGGCTGTCGAGTTCGGCCTGAAGGGCAAGGCGTTGTTCTTCGAGAGTAACGATCATCTTGCCCATGGTCAG
The DNA here is from genome assembly GCA_016190285.1 of Candidatus Methylomirabilis oxygeniifera. Lineage (GTDB taxonomy): Bacteria > Methylomirabilota > Methylomirabilia > Methylomirabilales > Methylomirabilaceae > Methylomirabilis > Methylomirabilis oxyfera_D. The sequence continues at coordinate 6,040 of JACPQW010000088.1, read as the reverse complement.
ATCCCGAAGAGAGCTAGGTCATCGATGCGGTGTTCCCACACCCGATCGATGCCTTCGGCGGCCTCATAACCAAGATATCCGCTGTCGAAGTATCCACAGAGAAAGAGGTTGAACCGCACTTTGTTGCCGAAGTTGTTGCGAAGCTGTGCCATTTTCATGGCCTCCTCCTTACGGCGCTTGTTGGTGTTCGTAAAGTCGCCGGCGGATTTGGCTTCGAAGAAAATCGGAAGCTGTCCAGCTCTCGAAGCTTTCGGCATGATGACCGCGTCAATCGGGATATTAATGCTTTTCACACCGCCTTCCAGCTTTACGGGAACATTCATCCGAAAGCTGAAAGTGCCGGTCGGCATGACGTTGAAGCGGGTGCCGTCACGTTGCGCGAGTTGCTTGTAGCCGCGCGCCTCGAGCCAGGTCTTGATCGCGGCAAGCTGGCGCGTCTCCTGTGCGTTACGGATGATTGGATTCGCCACAGCGCCGCAAAGGCGGTCTGCCACGATGGTCGCGGCGCGGTGAATCTCAACCTTGGTAGGCGGCTCTTCCCGTCCCAGCCAGACAAAGATATCTGGATCGGCCATCCGTTGAATAATCGCGCCAATCTTCGCGAGTTCTCGATCTGTGTCGGCCGTGGCCATCCGCACGGGAAGTGCCTTCTCGTCCTCCATGCGCTTGACCATGCTGCTCGGGACACGAGCAAGACCGATGAGCCGATCTACCGCCAAGGGTGGACAGGTGGACATGCGAAGCGTCGGAAGAATCTCCGGATGCTTCCGAAAAATGGCCGGCTGAATATTCGTCATGTTGCCGGTCGCGCGGAGAGCGGCTTTGACATCCCTGGTTGTCTCGATGCGGGTGTTGCGAAAAGCGGAAGGCGCAAATTCCATAAACCAGTCGTTATACATGTCCACGGACTGGGCAATGTCTGCTTTCCAACGATTCGGTTTGTCGCGATTAATTGACGATCGCCGCAACGAACTTTATCTTTCTGAATTTCTGCAAGCTCATATGAGTTCCTGCCATGTGAAGAGCACGTATCTTTGACCCATTACCAAGCACTCAACTATTCATCCGGCTTTTCCATGCCAGCCAGCTTTGAGGGCTAATTTCTCTTGCTACCCCGAGGAGCGGAATTAGCCGGTGGCGCTACAGGATTGCCTTGAGCCGTTGGCTGGCTTTGAGCCGGTTGATTTCTGGGCGCTGGCTGAATATTCGGAATCGGCGCCCCTTTCTTCACCTCAACCGCCTGCATCTTTGGGATCGTTGCGCCGTATGTCTTTCGCACTTGTTCACTTTTCTGGTCACTACCCATTTTCAACCCTCCTTCAAAATTCACGATAACAAACGCTGTCGCAAGGGAGACACCAAGGAAGAAAAACCCACCCGATGCCCAGTTCACCCAATCTGTGGCCTTCGCAATCCAACTTCTCTTTAGGGCAGCGTGGTCATCACGAAGATAATAGGCTTCTGCCTTTTCGAGTTGTACGTTTATTGCGTGCTGACTTACCCAGAACGAGACGATTGTACTCAATACTGCCGCAGTTAGTATTATCCACGAACCGTAGAGAAGACTAAGCCATTCGGCTCGTTGTGATGGTATAAGATCCTTCAGGAAGGCCAGCGAGAAACCCAAGAAAGCTGTTGATAGAGAGAGGACTGCCTTATCGTAATTCTCGGCATTCGAGAGCTGACGCTTGAGGAGATCAGCCCTCGTCTCGGCCAAGAGCCTTCGCTTCTCGGCAGTCAGATCCTGCTCGCCTGTGGTATCACTCAATTTCACCCTCTAACACTCGCTGAAGCCGTAGGAGCAGCACTTCTGGCAGCCCTCCTCGTAAACTCCGACCGCGCGCTCACAGGGGTGGCGAGACTGTAGTCGAGGCACGTGTCGCCAGCTTTCACGGAAGCGTTGCCACCTGCCTGTGCCTCGGCAGACGAGCGGGCATGCATCTCCTGCACACCAAGCTGGGTCAGACCGATATGTGCGGCCAGGACCTGGGCGATGGCATTCGGCAGCAACTCGCTGATTCCTTGCTGCTCCGACGGCGTTCGTTCTGACTCCTGCCATACCCACAGTAAATCCAGAAGAGCTATGTTTTAAGGTCATAGGCTTATGCGCTTGACTCCGGTCAATGATTCCTAATACGTTGAATCTGTTGGATTCTTACCCATTGTTTTGTGGCGAACACTTCGAAGGATAAAAAGTCTTTATATTCAGATAGATAGCCATTGTACACCGGAGTTAGGTGCATAAGCCTACAAGGTCAATTCATCGTTCTCGTGAGACCTAATGCCTCATTTCAGCGACCGTAACAGCGGTCAAAGATACGCAATGAAGAGCCCTGAAGTGGCACCACTTTTTGTGCGTCGGCTGGCACCGATTGTCAGTCATTGAAAGTGTATTCCTTCCATGGAATCAGCGAGACATGGAGTCTGGTAAGGAAGCTAACAATATCCTTTCGGCCCCAGTAGGTCGGTACCCCACGGCTGTCTTGAGCCATAAGAACAATTGGTAAGCCAGGAAAGTGGCCAGAACAGGTTTGTGAAGCCCGTTGCGATTCGAACTGAGACTGAAGAATGTGCGGTTTGACAATGACAATCGCAAACGTGACGCCCTGTTCCTTCACAACAGCTCCTTGAATCTTTATCATTTTCCTTCCGTAAGTGGATTACTTCCCGAAGTTCTTTAAACTCCGCTCCAAATCGCCCAGCGATCGCTCTACCTTCGCGATCTCCGATTCGAATTGACTAGCTTGAAGCCTGATCCGCGTCCCGCAAGCGCAGGAAAACTCGGTGTGGCCCTTAATCCATCCAATTGATTTCTTCGACTTTCGGCCGCAATTTTCACAGGGAATCTCAATTTCCTCATTATCAAGAAACCCAGGCATAATAGTCACCTCCTTCCGGCTAACGCACACGTTAATCAACCGCGACGAGCGAATGCAAGCCAGCGATTCGGTCGAACCTGTCGTTAACTACGGCGAACAGTATATCCTCCCTCTCTGAACCAGATCGCCTCAAGCATATCGGACAAATCCCTATACAGTGCGAGCTGCGCGCTCGTCCAGTCTACCGTGCTGCGAGGAGCCACCTGCCCTATCAGGGTCAGATAAGCCTCAGCGACCTGCCGGTTCTTCTTCTTCACGTCCGTATCTACTCCGTGGTCCAAATCGTGGCGGGCTCCTAACCGCAAGTGTTTCAATCTCCAAAGCGCCCGTAGCCCGTTCTCGTCGCATCGCGCTGTCAGGCGCTTCGCGGAACCAGAGCCTTCGTAGAGTAGAAAGAAGAGATGATCGATAACTTCGGCGAATGAGGCCGCGTCATGGGCCACACGGGAGGGAATGACTGCGCATGCCATCAATGCCTTTGTTGTCGGTTTGAAGAGTGGAGGCTGACCTTCACGTTCAGATTCCACGTTTAGGTTGTACACATACTCGACCAGACGCGCCCCCACGGCAGCGATCTTTGCCGATCGGGTTTCTTCGACTGCCGAGTCGGTATCGATTGCAGTTTGTTCAAAGTCGAGACACTCTAGCTCGCCATCAAGTGCGTGGTAGATATTTACCTCTGAGATCGGTCCAGTCCATAGCTCCTCTACGGCCGGACGCATGATGGCAGCTATGTTGAGGCCTTTAGTGATTGATTCGAGCAGGTGCCCACTCGATACAAGGAGGCTAAGCCGATTCTGTCTTGCTACCTCAGTGGCGGTGGCGGCGAGACCAAGGTGCTTCGTCGCGAATTCCTGAAAAGCAAGCTGTGGCTGCATGGCGACTTCGACCCATCGTTCATTGAACCGTTCCAGGCCCAATAGGGCTTCGGTTGATGCGAGGGAATCCAGCATCGGTCGCAGCACCCGCTGGATGTCGTGCGCGGATGTTGCCAAACTTCTCGCGAGCTCTGCGAGTTGCGTGCACTCGCTCTGGAGAGCCTCCACTGAGGGTGAACTCATGTTGTTCAGAAGCCCAAGGCTTTCGATGGTGGGTCGCCGGGCTAGCCCATCCAAGATTCTCGATGTGGATGCGAGGTAGTCTACTGGCAGCGTGAAATGTTCGCACAGCAAGTCAAGCTTGGTGACGCTCTCAAGGACCGACCTGGGAAAGCTGTTCCAAGCTTCAATCATTGGTCGAATACCCTGCAGAGCGCGCTCAAACTCGCGCTGTTGCGACAAAAAACGCTCAAATTCACAACTCATCATGTCCCCCAGCTAACCATGAGTTCTATCTCAACCAACGACCCTTTTTCGATTCCACCAAGAACAAGTAAGCCAAAAATCGAACAACGAGTCAGTCCCGCCTCAACTAATGGGTGCGGCATGGTCAACTTCTGTAGTTGTGAGCCTGATTGTCGCACTGCGATAGCAGCTTTTACCGCCCGACATCATGTTAAGTAAACGTACCGTTTTGATCGAACTCGCCATAACCTATTCTGCGCTGTATTCTGTTAACACTCACTGAAGCCGCAGGAGTAGCACTTCTGACAACCCTCCTCGTAGACGAGGGTCGCCGAGCCGCAGTCAGGGCACATGTCGCCCGCTTTCTCGGTCGTCTTACCAAGAGCCGCCTGCATCTCTCGAACGCCAGGCTCGGTCAGACCGATATGCTCAGCCAGGACCTGGGCGATGGCATCCGGCAACGACCGGACCCGATCCTTGCCGAACCCCATCTGTCGCCGGCCGCCAATGCCGGAGAGTTGATTCACGATCTGCCCGACCCGCTCCCTGGGCGACATCGGTGACGGCAGCCTGAGGATCATCGAGATAAGTCGACCGATCGCCTCGGACACCGCAGAGGTATCGCTCCCGGCCTTCCCGACGCTTGCGAAGACCTCAAATGGCTCACCTTCGCCGTTCTGATTGACGGTAACGAAGGCGGTCCCAAGCGGCGTCTCCGCCCTGTATGTGACGCCCTTCATGGTCCGCGGCCTCGGCTTGACCTTGAGCGCGGTCTCCAGGCCCGTCTTCAGAACAATTGGGATCGCTTGCGGCACCCCCTGCTGTGCCGTCACTTCGGCATCGCGTACGGCAGGCTCTTCGGCCGGGCTCAGCGCAGGCCCTTCCGCATCGCTCAGGGCAGGCTTGGCGCCGGTGCCAAGATGCAAGACTTGGGTGCCTTTACAGCCATCGCGGAAGACCGTGATCCCAAGACAGCCAAGCTCATACGCCATCATATAGGCCTTGGCGATCTCCTCCGGCGTCGCCGAGTTTGGCAGGTTGATCGTCTTGGAGACGCCATTATCAGTCTGCTTCTGGAAGGCGGCCTGCATCTTGACGTGCCGGGCAGGCTCAATCTCGTGGGCCGTGACGAAGACCCGTTGAACGTCCTCCGGCACGCCTTCAAGCCCGCGAACCGTCCCTCGCTCGGCCACCCGCCGCATCAGCTCTTCGCTGTAGAAGCCCCGCCGCTTTGCGACATCCTCGAAGATCGGATTCACGAAGGTCAGATGCCGGTCTCCTACGATGTGGCTGAACGCGACGGCGAAGATCGGTTCGATCCCGGAAGAGCAACCGACGATGATGCTGATCGTCCCGGTAGGCGCAATGGTTGTGACGGTGGAATTACGAAGCGGTTTCCCACCCTTGTAAATGCTCCGTGACCAGCGAGGAAACGGCCCTCTCGCCTCTGCCAGCTTCTCGGAGGCATCGTGGCCGATTCGCCGAATGAAGCCCATGATCTCGTCCCCCAGCGTCACTGCCTCGTCGCTGTCGTAGGGAAGGCCAAGCTCAAGCAGCAGATCGGCCCAGCCCATGACGCCGAGGCCGATCCGCCGGTTGTTTCGGACCTCCTCGGTAATGTCCTGGAGCGGATAGGGGTTCACGTCGATCACGTCGTCCAGGAAGCGGACTGCCGTCCGCACCACCTGCTCCAGGCCAACCCAATCGATTCGCTCCGTCACCCTGGCATCCGCCGGAATCGAGGGGAGATAAAATTTGGCCAGATTGACCGAACCCAGGTTGCAGGCGTCATTGGGGCCAAGCGGCTGTTCACCGCAGGGATTCGTGGCCTCGATCAGTTCATCCTGGGGAATCGGATTGGCCGGGCTCGCGTTGATG
>JACPQW010000085.1 GCA_016190285.1 Candidatus Methylomirabilis oxygeniifera | reverse complement strand
GGGATCGCGGCGCCGAATGGCATCTTCCCAACCGGAACCGTGGCGATGACCTTCTCGGTTGCGACATCGATGACGGAGACCGAATCGCTGCGGCCACACGCAACATAGAGACGCTGCTCGTCCGGCGTAAAGGCCAGGTACCAGGCCCGCTGGCCCACCGGGATCTGTTTGGTGATGGTCAAGGTTCTGGCATCGATCACATAGACGGCATTGCTCCGGCCATGCGCCACATACAGCCGACGGCCATCCCGCGACACCACTACCCCAACCGGCCGTTCGCCGACCGGGATGCTCTTGATCACCTTATGGCGAGCCACCTCGATTACCGATAGGATGCCTGGGTCGGCCTGTTCGCTGGTCACGTAGGCATATCTGCCGTCCGGACTGAAGGCGATGCCACGCGGGTTCTTCGCAACCGGGATAGTCGCCACCACCTTGAGAGTCATCGTATCGATAGCCGAGATCGTGCTGGATGTCTCGTTGGACACGTAGGCAATCGCTCCATTGGGGCTGAGCGCGATCGATTCTGGCTCTACTTGAACCTCGATGGTGGCAATCACCGTACCGGTTTTGGTGTTGATCACCGTGACCGTTCCGCCGTTCTCGTTCACTGCATACAGACGGGCTCCATCAGGGCTGAGCGCGAGGCCCTCGGGGTCTACTCCGGAAGGCCACGTCTCTATAACCTTCCCGGCCTCGGCATCAATGACACTGACGTCGTCGGAATTGCCGTTGGCGATGTAGACGTGATGTCGGTCCGGTGAGATTGCTACCCCTCTCGGCCGCTTACCCACCGCGATCGTGCGGATCACTGTATTCGTTGAAGTGTCAATGACCGAAACATCATCGGATTTCTCATTCGCCACATAGGCCATCGGCCCGGCCGCGGCGGCCGACGAAATATGAGCAAACCACCACAGAAGCGCTATTACGAGGGATCGGCAGCTTCGACGACCTATTTTCGGCATTATCCTCCCTCTCCCTTCGGGATTGTATTGCGTTGTGCGTTGACAGAGGCCATTTTGCAGGAGAACGCTACAACGATTTCCTATCACAGATCAAGAGAGATGTCCATCACGAAGGCAAGCCGGTAAGGCGCCGGAATAGTGATTCACCTTGACTTATTCTTCCGTGTACTGGTGTGTTCCATCGCCATAAGTCTGAACATTATTAGTACGATGCTTTCATCGTAATCCATGATTTAGCGTGAGAACGGAAGTCAGACGTGAGGATTATCAGGAGCGTTGGATCGTATACGCCAAAAGGCGTATTGACGGTACGCGCCCTATGGAGTTATGTCTGATCACGCTCACTACCTACTTCTTGTTAGGAGAATGCGATCTTTACTGACCCTAAACCCGGAAGAACCACGTGGTTGGAGACTGGCCGTGGACCCCCAGATTCTACGCCATTGTAAGAATCGCTGGGTCTGCAGGCGAAAGGGAAACACCCATAGCAGGGTCATGTGGATCTGTGTACAGATGCCATGTTGATTGCTATGGCGGGGTGATCTCTCCGAATCAACGGCATTGATTCAATCGAGACGAGTCGGACTATTCCTGGATGGCTGAACAGTCGAGTACTCACACTCAGAAGGAGGGTGGAACAGCATGAAACGGAATCGAATTGTTGGGGCAATGGTGTTAGGCGGGATGATGGTGGTGGCGGCGCCGGCGATGGCGGATACCTGCGCTCAATTGGCCGGTCAAGGGCTTACTCATGACGCACTGCAGGCTGCTCTGCAGGGCGTGGTGCCTGGCGATGGCGGCGCAGCCCCGAACGGCGGCCTGGATTTCCCCATGTGGCTGACCCTGGTGGACGACAGCGGGAAGGTGTGCCAGGTCGTCAACTCGTTGACCGGATCGCAGAGCGCCGTGCGCGATATCTGGCTGGGCAGTCGCGTGATCTCAGCCCAGAAGGCCAATACGGCCAACTCCTTCAGCACCGGCCTGCTCGCCCTGTCCACCGCCAATCTGCACAAGGCGGTACAGCCGGGCGGGAGCCTGTACGGGCTCCAGCACAGCAATCCGGTCGACCCGACAGTCGCGTATGAAGGCGACGCCGGCAAGTTCGGCACCACCAAGGATCCACTCGTGAAGGACCGGGTCGGCGGTATCAACGTGTTCGGTGGCGGTCTCACCCTGTACAATAGCAGCAACGTGAAGATTGGCGCCATCGGTGTCTCCGGCGATACATCATGCACCGACCATGTCGTAGCCTGGAAGGTTCGTAACACGGTGGCAGGCGGGGCCTTCGGCGTCGCGAACGTCCCGGGAGGTGTCTCCTCTGCGGGGAACGATGCCTTGATCCAGGGTGAGTCAGCCGGCGCATTTCCCGGCGGCTTCAATCATCCGGAATGTCTTAATAATCCCACGAATGCCAATGACGGCGGTGCCATCGAGGGTAACTGATTCACAACTGGGTAGTGGGTTGGGGCGGTACGCCCCAACCCACTACGGCATCACCCTTGTCACACTGCTGGATCCTTCCGGGATGGTCACTCCGCTTGACTTCCCATTCGGGATGCGCTAACAGGACAGTACAGGCATCAGTCCGACACTTCGACGTTGTCAACCGGATACGATATCGACTATAATTCATCGATCAGGCAGAGAGACTGAAGACCGAAGACTGTCAGGGTAGGAGCCGAGAAGATCGTAAATGGCTTGATTCGTGCCTTTTGAGATCATGTATCGCCTTTCGTCTTCAGTCTTCAGCCTAAACACCTGAGTTGTGACAATCATCGTATCGGTACCCTGAAATCAACCCACACACCCATGGAGGAGCAATGAGCGTACTCGTAGGCAAGCCCGCACCTGATTTTACTGCAACCGCCGTGATGTCGGACGGCAGCTTTAATAACAATTTTAAGTTGTCCGACTACTGGGGTAAGTATGTTGTGCTCTTCTTCTATCCCCTCGATTTCACCTTCGTCTGCCCTTCCGAGATTATCGCCTTTGATCATCGCGTGGCCGAGTTCGAGAAGCGCGGCGTCCAGGTGATCGGGTGCTCGGTCGATTCGCAGTTTACCCATTGCGCATGGCGCGGCACCCCGGTCAACAAGGGCGGGATCGGTCCGGTGGCCTATCCGCTGGTGGCCGACCTGACAAAGGATATCGCTCGTGAATACGACGTACTGTTGCCGGGCGGAGTGACCCTGCGCGGCTCCTTCCTGATCGACAAACACGGCATTGTCCAGCACCAGGTGGTCAACAACCTGCCACTCGGACGCAATGTGGACGAGATGCTTCGTATGGTGGATGCGCTCCAGTTCACCGAGACGCATGGAGAGGTCTGTCCTGCCGGGTGGACCAATGGGGCCAAGGGGATGCGACCTACCGCCGAGGGTGTGGCCAGCTACCTGGCCGGCGAAGCGCAGAAGCTGTAGCGGAGCGCTAATCGGGGTGGTCGCGCCCTGCAGGTTATGGTTACCGCCTGCGCCGACCACCCCCCTGACCACACCTTAGCACGCCGTCACGTCTCCACGTTCCCCTTGACCTCCCCTGCCGCTTTCGACTTCCTGTTTACGCAAAATCATCTCGTTGATCCCCGCGGCTGCAGTCAAGAAATCTGAGGGAACCCGGTTGAAGGAGCGTGCAGTGATGATCCAGGTCAAGCGTGTCTACGAACCACCAACGCCGGACGATGGGACCCGTTTACTTGTGGACCGGCTGTGGCCTCGGGGCATAAAGAAGGAAGACCTGCAGGTTGATCAGTGGCTGAAAGAAGTAGCCCCCGGTGATGCCTTGCGCCGCTGGTTCGCTCATGACCCCGGGAAGTGGAATGAATTCCGGCGGCGCTACTTCGCCGAGTTGGATGGTAAGCCCGACGTCTGGCTGCCCATTGCGGAAGTAGCGCGACGGGGCAACGCCACTCTGCTCTATAGTGCCCGGGACACTCAGCACAACAATGCCGTAGCCCTGCAGGAGTATGTAGAAAAACGGCTGGCGGCTAGTGGGAGGCAATGAACGTTCAGGATCGTCCTCATGTGGTGATTGCCGGCGCTGGGTTCGGGGGCCTTTATGCTGCGCGGTCCCTCAAAGATGCCGATGTCCGGGTCACGGTGATCGATCGGCGAAATTATCACCTCTTTCAACCCTTATTGTACCAGGTCGCGACCGCAGGCCTCTCTCCTGCCGACATCGCCTATCCCATACGCGGTGTCTTGAACAGGCAGAAAAACACGAGGGTGTTTCTGGCGGAGGCGACTTCAATCGATGTCAACGCACGCAAGGTGATCCTGCAGGACGGCGAGATCGGTTACGATTATCTGATTCTGGCAACAGGTGCATGTCATTCTTACTTTGGACATCCTGAATGGGAGGCTTATGCGCCGGGACTGAAGGGCGTGGATGACGCGCTGGAAATCAGACGCCGCATCCTGCTGGCCTTTGAAAAGGCCGAGCGCGAAACGGATGAGGCCAAGCGGCGGGCCTTGCTCACGTTTGTCATTGTGGGCGGAGGACCGACTGGTGTGGAACTGGCTGGAGCGATCGGCGAGATTGCATGTCAGGTGATGGTGGAAGATTTTCGCACGATCAATTCACAGGACGCTCGCATCATTCTGGTTGAAGCCGGACCGCGGGTCCTTCCGTCATTTCCCGAAGATCTTTCCGCCAAGGCCGAGGCATCGCTGAAAAGACTCAGCGTGGATGTGCGGAAGAATTCCCCGGTGACGACGATCCAGCCAAATGCCGTTGTGATTCGCGATGAACATATCCCTGCCGCAACGGTGCTCTGGGCTGCGGGGGTCACGGCTTCACCTTTAGCTCGATCACTCAGGGTGCCGCTTGATCGCGCAGGCCGGGTTCTGGTGGAACCGGATCTGAGCATTCCTGGCCATCCGGAAGTGTTTGTAATCGGCGATCTGGCTGCGTTTGTTCACCAAGGAGACTGTCTATTGCCAGGCCTGGCTCCTGTTGCGATTCAACAGGGGCGTCACGCGGCCTTAAACATCCTGCGGAAGTGTCGAGGACTGCCCAGCGAAGCATTTCGCTACGCAGACAGGGGAAGCCTGGCCACCATCGGGCGGACAGCGGCCGTCGCGAATTTCGGGACGGTTAAGCTGTCTGGCTTCCTGGCCTGGATTGCCTGGATATTCATCCACATTTTTCTTCTCATCGGCTTTCGAAGCCGTTTCATTGTCTTATTCGAGTGGGCGTGGGCGTACGCAACTCGGCATCGCTCTGCGCGACTGATCACGGGCGGAGGCAACACAATGTCTCCGGTCTCCTAGATGAATCGCCACGACGGTAAAACGACTTTGCGTCCGAGACAGAAACTGATGCAATATGCCGAGTTTCACTCCGGCTTTATCTGGACATCGCTGACCACAGCGATTGCCGGAGGCTTTGCGTTCGGCGCCTACCTCGCCGTCGTGATCGCCTACGGCTTTCCCGCAGGGCGGGGTTTCTACGCGCTTATCCAGACACACGGGCATCTGCAACTCGTCGGCTGGGCAGGCGTATTCATTATGGGCATCAGCCTGCATTTCATCCCGCGACTGGCCAGCTTCCCCCTCCCTCACCCGGAACGGGTACACTATATTCTTTGGTTGATGGTTCCAGGACTGCTGCTTCGGGCGGTCGGAGGTGCGGTTCTGGCGTCCTTTGAAGAGAGCCCGCTGTTTGTTCCTCTCGGTTGGCTGGTAGGCGCCTCCGGACTGCTGGAAGCAGGGGCAATCGTCCTGTACGTGTCGCTTCTGATTGGGACCATGCGCGGAAGCGGCAGCATCGGCAAGCTTCCGGCGCTGAGCGCGGTGAAACCGTTTTTTGGCATGATGGCGGCCGGCTGGATCCTCTATGCGTGTCTCAACCTGTTCTTGCTGCTTCATATGGCACTAACCGGCGACATCGCCGTAAATTCCGGCTGGAATGAATTTGCCATTCACGCCTTCATCAGTCTTGTCCTGTTACCTGTAGCCTTCGCGCTTTCGGTTCGCCTCTTTCCGCTGTATCTGGCTCTACCGGCTCCCGATTGGCCGGTCTACGGCATCGGATATGCGTTTCTCCTATCCGTATTGCTGCAACTGGTCCCCGCGGCGCCTCCCCTGGCTGGGTTCGCGCCGGACGTCATCAGATTGGTCATCGCGCTGGGAACGCTGCTGAAGGGAGGTGTTATCCTCTGGTTCGTGTGGCAACTTGATCTGCTGACCCGCCGCCGACCCCTGGGGCGCCATGCCCGCTTTCTTGACACCGGGCCGGACCGCCCGCCCACGCGACCGGGCTTACCGGATTATGGAGAGTTTGGCCGATTCGAACGCCCGGTCTACGCCGCCTATACGTGGCTTGTTCTTGGCGCGTTCATGGAACTCCTTGGCGGCGCGGCCATCCTGTTGGGCTATTCGATCCCGATCGCCGCGGACGCCATCCGCCATATGTATCTGCTTGGCTTTATCACCCACCTCATTTTCGGCGCGTCGGTTCGGATGCTGCCCGGCTTCATCAGGAGAAAACGGGTAGCCAGTGCCGCATTAGTCGATGCCACCTTTTGGCTAGGCAGTGCGGCGGCGGTCTGTCGTGTTGCCCCGCTACTTTCGCCGGCCTGGTTATTCGATCGACTGCCGGCAAGCGATCTGCTTGCCCAAACGATCTTTGCGATCTCGGGGACACTCGGGTGGGGGGCCGTCGTGTGTCTGGCGGTCAATCTGTGGCAAACGGCGAATGCGCCGATGAAACAGCCCTCAGGGGCCAACTGGGCCATATCCATCGCCCATTCTCGGTCCGGAAAACGCCCTGAGGGCGGAGGGCTATCGTGAGCGCCGAATCCGAGATAATACTTTGCAACCAACCGGCTCGTCATTGCGAGCGACCAACGGGAGCGCGGCAATCCGACACGCAGTGTCGTGGCGAGGCGGAGCCGAAGCCATCCCGCGTGAGATTCCTTCCCTTCGCTCGGAAGGACCCTTCGGGTCAGATTGCTTCGTCCCCTTCGCTCCGCTCTGGGTCCTCGCAATGACGCAGGCGGGGGACTTTTTGGGCAGCAAGAATGAAAAGGAGGTCATTATAGGAATGAGAGTCACGTTGATCGGCATCTGCGCGGGCGTCGCGGGGGTCATCGTCCTTGGGTATCTCGGTCACTCGACCGCCGTCGAACCTCACAAATCGTCAGCCGATACGCGGCAACGCCTGGTCCTCACCCACGCGCAGCGAGATATGATGCTGACGGAGATGCGCCTGATGCTCACGTCTGTAAGCGGGATCATCCAGGGCTTGGCGACCGGCGATCTGCCTGCGGCGGAGAAGGCAGCCCGCGCATCGGGTATCGGGAAAGCCGTCGACGTCGATCCACATATCAAGACACGGCTTCCTCAACAGTTCCTGGAGTTGGGCATGCACACCCATCGGGGGTTCGATATGCTGGCCGACCAGATTCAAGCCGGCGGCAGCCAAGCCGACATCCTCCGTGAGCTTGCAACGCTGACCGGCAACTGCGTGGCCTGCCATGCGGTATACCGGCTCGACGAAGCGCGCTGATCATCTCTACGTTTGCCTTGACCTCCCTTGCCGCTTCAGCTATATTTTTTGACAGGTAGGATAGAAGCGTGTTACCCCTTTGCGCCCCAACGTCCTGATCTGACTGGACAGATTCTGCACGATGAGCCGCGCAATGGCCACACATCAGTTTACGAGTATAACAACGGTCGATGATGTCGTGCATGCCGATCCGGCCCTCAGTCGGGTTCTGAATGCGCACGGGATCGACACATGCTGCGGAGGCAGCGCAACGCTCGCTGAGGCCGCACACGTCCGCGGTATCGATCTCGGCGAGTTGCTTACGGCTTTGAACCGAGCGGGCGCGCCGCGTGAACGGTCCGCCGTCGTTGCGACAGAGCCTGTACGCCCTTGCGCCTCACCCGCCTGCGAGGTAGCGGCCGCGCCTGCGCAGCCACCGCCGGCGACGGTCGTCGTGCCCGCCGTTCCCCGACCGACACCCTACGTCCGGTTCTTTGCCGCCAGTCTGCTCTTTGCGCTCACCTTCGGCAGTACGCTCGGCGCGCTGACCCTTGCCACGCTCACGCTTCCCTGGAATTTCCTTGGCGGACTGTCAACGGACGTCGCCAAACTGGCGCACGGGTACACGCAGGTCTTCGGCTTCGCCGCCCTCTTCATTATGGGTGTCGCCTACCATGTGATCCCGCGCTTCAAAGGGGCGCCGCTTACCGCACCGGGCGTGGCCTCGGCATCGTTCTGGCTGCAAACAGGCGGCGTATTGGCAGTCGCCGTCGGCCTGCTCGTTGGGCCGCCGGTCGTTGGGCCGGTACAGTGTATAGGCGCCATTGCGCTGCTTGCGGCGGCGGCAAGTTTCGGATGGGTCATCCATGGCAGCCTGGCTGCCGGCCCGCCCACGCCAGAGGGCTTCGAGCGCTACCTTCGCGCCGGCTGTGCATGGCTGACAGTTGCGGCCGCGCTAGCCGTTGCGGCGGCTTCCGGCGCCGATTCGCTCCAACCGGCCGTGTGGGAAGCGGCGCTGTGGGGCTTCGCAGGCTCGTGGATTCTCGGCATGAGCTTACGCATCGTGCCGGTCTTCCTGGGCTTGCCGCCGTTATCTCAACGGACGAGCAGCGCCCTGTTTGGCGGCTATCAACTGGCCGTGTCGGCATGGGTAGCCGTCGCCGTCATCGACACATGGATATCGCTTCCAGGCGCGCGCGCACTGACCGGGGCAGCGCTGTCATTGATGGTAGGCGGGTTTGTATGGCGACTTGGCATCCTGGGGTCGCGGGAGAATCAGACCCACGTGGGCGACCGTGGCTACGAAAAGTTTTTGGTCGCCGCCTATGTATGGTTGCTTGGCGCGCTGGTGTTTACGCCTATCTGGAGCGCAGTGTCGGCGTTTACAGGCGACCCCATGCCGGCGCTGGTCCTGGACTTCGGTCGCCATGCGTTCACCCTCGGCTTTCTCACGCAGATTATCGTCGGCGTTGCCGCGCGCCTCATCCCGGTATTTGCCGGGACGCCGCTGTGGAGCACGGGATGGCGCGACGCGACCTTCTACCTGCTCAACGCGACGATCGCCACACGCGGCCTCGAACTGCTGGTTGAGGTGGCCGGTCTGGCCGACGTGTGGCCGTATATCTCCATTTCCGGTCTGTTGGGCGTCGGAGCCTTTGCTGCCTTTGCCGCCAACGTATTTCTGACCGTACGTGCGCGACCGCTGACCGTAGTACCCGGTCCAACAGAAACAGACCCGCTGGCGGATAACCTCGTCGCCGATCTGCTGACCATCCCTGGCGCCCTCGAACTCCTCGTGAGTCGCGGCTTGCGTCCGCTCCAGAACCCGGCCATGCGCGCAGCGATGGCCCCCACCGTCACGTTACGACAGGCGTGCCGGATTCATAGCATCGAACTTGAACCGTTGCTGGCCGAGCTGGGCAAGCTGGCGGCAATATCGCGTGAAGCGTAAAAGGAGGATACAACTGTTATGAGCATGGAGAAGGCGACACCACGTGAACAACTTGGGCTCTCGTTGCGAGTACGTCCCGAACCGATTGTGGTACGCGACCCTTTTCTCGAGTTTCTGGGACTGGTGGCTCCCGGGGAGCCGATCGCGGTCAGCTTTGACGAACTGGTGAAAGCGGCGGGCCATATGTGTCCGACCGTCGCCGGCGCATACCTTGTCCTGCGACACGGACTGAAAGCGTTGTACGGCGATGAGCCGGCCGTTCGCGGCAACGTCCGGGTAACGGCATACGGCGGCCCGACGGATTTCGGATATGGGCCGATCTCACAACTGGTCAACGTCGCGATCGGCGCCGCGCCTGAAACCGGTTTTGGAGGATTGGGCGCCGGGCGCTTTCGCCGGCGCGACCTGTTCGTCTTTCGAACCGATGATCTGCGCCACAGCGAGTTCGACTTTGAGCGCCTCGACACCGGGCGCACCGTCCATGTCACATACGAGCCGAACGTGGTGCCGACCTCCAAAGACCTGCCGGCATCTATCGGCCCCGCGCTCTCCAATGGCGATCCCGCCTCGGTCGCTCGTTTCCGCTCCCTCTGGAACGCGCGTGTAGAAGACATCCTCGAGGCTGACGCACGCACCGTTCGCGTACAGACGGTCGGGTAGCGGTTAGGGGTTTAGACTGAAGGCTAAAGGCTTTTTGGTATAGCCCGTTCCTCCTTCAGCCTTCAGTCTATCTACCTGTCTTTCCTTGCGAGCTGACCGCTGACGGCTGATCGCTTGAGGTGTTATTAAAAGAACGCCTGGAGTGTAAACGCCACATCGTTGTCACGATCCCTGTGATGATACTCGAGCCGCAGTGCCCAGTTTTGCGACAGCGTGTAGCGTGACCCGATGAACCACCGACTGTCATCGGACTTCTCACCCAACGCATACTTCAGATAGGTCCCCGTAGCGATCAGCTTCCAATACGTGGTGAGATCGGCCGCCATTCCGACCGTTCCGCCGCCGCCGACACGATGTCGCTCTTCGTAGGCGCGACTATAATTCCCCTCTGCTTCCACAAACGCGAACAGGACTTCGCGACCCAGCAATCGAGATTCGATGGCGCCCCCGATGCCGCCGTTCATGACCCCATTGCGGCACAGTTCACAGCCACGGTGCCTGATCGTCTGCATACCGGCATTGATCTTCCACGATGGGGCATGTGAGACCGAGTCAACCGGCGAGAGGGATAAGACATTGGCGAGCATCGCCCGTTCAATCCGCGTCCGGTCTGCCCGATTGTAGTGGCGAGCTGTAATGGATGCGATTTCGATCTGGGCGTCAGGGGTATAACCCACCTCCGGATCCAACAGATCATGGTAACCCGCCCGTACCGTCACTTCTTCAAACGTATCGTGATTCCGCCAGCCTGTTCCTACGCTGACACGTGAGGTCTTATGCCCCAACTCCGGCTGTTTCGCAAACGGCGCCACCATAAAATCCTCAGACGGAATCCTGAGTCGGCTGCGGGCCGTCAATAGCGCCCGGTTTCGCTCTTTCAGGTCAGACGATGGCTCGTCGGCCGTATCGATTCGATATCGCAAGTAGTCCGAAGCCAGATCGAGCAGGAACGCTTGGCGTGGAGGACCCAATCGGGCAAAAGCCCGCGATGTCAGTTCGCTCAGATTCTGTGTGATCCGATGAGCCAGTGCGCGATCGTCCGGCGATAGAGATTCGCGTTTGCGCCGGATGAGGTTGCTGCGAGCGGGACGATAGGTGACGTCCGCAACCAAACCCGGCTTCGATGCAATAAGTCGGACCGTGTCGGCCGGGACGGTCCAGAAAAGAAACGCGTCCGCAAGGTGCAACGTTGGGTCTGCGTAATCGAGCAGTGTCAGAAGATGATAGGAGCAGTTTTCTTTGAAGAAAAAGTACTCGAACGAGGCATTCCCCAATTCCCATGCGTGCATCAGGAGACGTTGCACCTGTTGGTCGGTAAGATTCAGACGGTACTCCCAGATATCACGGTCTTCGATGTCGCGATATTCCTGCACCTTCAGGTAGTACGGGATGGTCGAGAAATATCCCTTATAGAACCCGAAGATACCCCGAATCGGATAGGCGATACCTGCGTCCGGCGGTACGTCCGCCGCATAATTGATGGTGTAGGCGAGGATCCGTGTCTGCTCGGTCTGGTCCTTCTGATCGACTCGCAGTAAGGTATGTCCGAACATTGATGCCGGATTGTTCATAAAGGCCGAAGGAAAAATCAGCGTGATAGACCGGGCTTCGAAATCTGCAAACCACCGGTCATACCGTTCGCACGCCATCTTCGGCAAGCGCGACTCGTCGAATTGCAGTGTCTGCCTGAGCCAGTGATAGCGCGCAATAAACGCGCATTGCGCCGGCTGCTGAGACCGTCCCACCAACTCCGATGAGAAAAATTGCGCCAGCGTCGCATCCAGCTCCGCTTGAGGATCGGTCTTCCCTTTCGACGACAAAAAAAACCCGGGATCATCTTGTTCGCTTTCATATCCGCCGAAAAGATGGGGACGATAATGGAGGAGCAGATGCCACTCGCGGTCATCCGCAAGTTGACGTGCGCGCGCCTTGGCCTGCAGTTCGGACAGATATACATCAGCAGTGAGGGGCTCTGCGCCGGCCGGCAAAGACACGAGGCAAACGGCAGAAAGAACAATGGAACTCGATAGAAGTAATATCCGGAGGAAAAACCAGAACGGGCTCTGACCGGAAGGCCAGAGCCCGTTCATCACGTTATCGAGAAGAGGCCTTGGCAAGCACCGGATGACCGGCAATGGCTTGATTGATCGCCTTCACCATGGCCACCGGAGAGGTTTCGCCCGCCTCGACCAGTGAGGTGTAGCGTTCCTGGGTCATAGCGAAAAAGGCGCCGTGTTGATCGGCTGGTATGCCCATCAAGGTCGCCAGCGAGGCGAGGTGTTCCCCCTGACCACGGGCCATCTCCTGAGAGAGATTCTCGAAGTTCAACTCGGCAAACATGATCGTCTTGCTGTCGCCCATGATCTTACCATCATTCGTGCAACCGGAGGTCCCTGAGCTGATACCAAACGTTGTGCTGCCGAAGGTCCCGTTAGTCGTGGCCATCATGACCTGTGGGGCGATGTCCTTCTGCCTCTCATGGTCCGACCAGGCGAGCTTACCCAAGCCGCATCCTGGTCCCGTGTCGGGATTTGGCGCCGCCATCGCAAGACCTGCCTGCATCCCAAACAGTACTGCAACCGACAACATGGCCGCTTTTTTCACCATACGTCCTCCTTTTTTTGTAAGTGGACAATGACTCGCGGTACGTTCGACGCGACGAGCGCATTATAGCTGAAACGACTCGTGATGTTGAGACAAATTATCTGAGCCTCGTTGCGCTCTTGTCCTCAGGCTAAATCGGGAGGGGGGCGTAGGGCGACCGGGACCTCAACAACCGTCAGCCGGTTGTGCGCTAGCGCTTTCTCAATGACCTCGGCGATCCGCTCGAGCGAGTCGACCCGCACGGCATCCGCTCCACATGACTTCGCTAAAGCAACGAAGTCCGGGTTGCAGAGCGCTTCGTCGCCAAACAGTTGGCCCGCTTTTCGCTCGGCATAGTCCACGACACCAAAGGCGCTGTCGTTAAAGAGCACAATGACAATGGCGAGTCGGTGTTTCACTGCCGTCGCCAGCTCCTGACAGGAGTACAGGAACCCGCCGTCACCACACAGCGCCAATACCTGGCTTTCTGGCTTTGCGAGCTTGGCGCCAATGGCAGCCGGCAGCCCGAACCCGATTGTTCCGCTCCCCATCGCCCACAGAAATGTCCCGGGCTCGTAGACCTCGAAGTATCTGCGCGTCCAGTAAGTCGCCATGGTGGAATCGTTGGCCAGAATGGCGTTACTTCCCATCGCTCGTCTGATATCTGCGAGCAGCTTCACTTCAGCGGGGTAGTTCACTCTCACGTTGTCCAGGGTCTGCCTTTTGGCCCTGACAACCTCTGACCTTTCAAAGCCTTGCGGACGTGACGGCTGCTTTTCAAGCCTTCCGAGAATGGCCTCTAAGGTTATGCGGGCATCGCCTACCAGCTCAACAACATCGCGCCCCTGGATGCGTGGATGGGTCTTACCGAACTGTCGCTGATCAAGATCGACCCTGACCCATCGTGAAGGCAGCCGCAACGACCATTTTCCGGTTGATCGGTTGCTGAATCGTGTACCAACCACGATAGCCAGATCGGCTCTTGCAAGGAGCGGCTGAACAGGCTCCTCGGTCCCCAGATTGCCAAGCGACAGGTCATGGCCCTCCGGGATTACCCCCTTACCTTTGATGCTGGTGAACACCGGAGCGCTAAGCAATTCAGCCAACCGTTCAATCGCTTTCCCTGCGCAGGAGGCGATTGCGCCGCCTCCGGCATAGATAACAGGCCGCCTCGCACCTGCAATCAGCTCCACCGCTTCTTCCAGCCTCTTCTCGTCAGGTAGCTTTGGCGTACGCACTGCCTGCTGATACGAGAAAGGAGCGACAAGCTCCTCCTTCAGAATATCCGCAGCAATCTCGAGACCGTATGGTCTCGGCCTTTCATTCTGCATCCTGGAGAAGATTTCATGCAGGCAGTGGGGGATATCTGATGCGGTTTTTACATCATAACAGGCCTCAGTCACGTTCGAAATCATACGATGTTGATCCTTTACCTCGTGAACGTCACCCCATCCTTTGTACAAATGCGCTCGATCGATCTGACTGGACAGGAGCAACACCGGCGAGGAGCTACAATAGGCTTCCTGGATCCCGATCGTCGTGGCGGCAGTGCCGGCGCCTGTCCCGGCCAGCACGACCCCCACCCTGCCGGTCACTCTGGCATAGGCATCAGCCATGAAGGCTGCGGACTGCTCGTTGCGGACCTCAATGAATCGAATGCCTTGTCGTTTGGCGGCGGTGGCCACAGGCGTGATGTGCAGGCCGCGTATTCCGAAGATAAGTTCAACCCCTTGAGCCTTCAGGCATTCGACAACCGCTTCTGCGCCGGTCATCGGGTACCTCCGTTGTAAGCACGCCCATGGGCATGAACGTCTGTCGCGAGACTTTCAACCCAACAACTCGTCATTGCGAGCGACCAACGGGAGCGCGGCAATCCGACACGCGGTGTCGTGGCGAGGCGGAGCCGAAGCCATCTCGTAGTGCGAAGAACGGTGAGATTGCTTCGGTCGCTGCGCTCTCTCGCAATGACGGCGACGGGAGTAAGGCTAGTGGGTGGTTTCAGAAGAGGTCGTCGCCTGAATAATCTGCCCGATAGCGCTCTCCAGGATCGCCACGGCCTGATCCACATCCTGCCGGCTGATAATCAGAGGGGGCATGAACCGGATTGTCTGCGGCGGGATCGGGTTCACCAGCAGGCCCCGTTCGCAGCAGGCCTTGGCCATCGCCGAGGCTATCGGCTTGGTGAACTCCATCGCCAGCAGCAGGCCGCGGCCTCGAACCTCCTTCACAATATCCCACTCCTCTCGCAAGCCCAGGAGCCGCTCCCGGAAGTAGCTTCCCACCCGTACCGCGTTACCGACCAGATCTTCCTTCATGATAAACCGCAAGACCGCACCGGCGACCGCAGAGCAGAGCGGATTGCCGCCATAGGTGGAGCCGTGATCGCCGGGTCCGAAACAGGCGGCCCGTTCGTTCGCCAGGAACGCAGCAATGGGAATCCCGCCGCCCAGCCCCTTGCCCACCGTCATGATGTCCGGCTTGATGCCGGAGACCTCGTGCGCCCACAGCGTTCCGGTGCGGCCGCAGCCCGTCTGGATCTCGTCCAGAATGAGCAAAAGGCCCCGCTCGTCGCAGAGCGCACGGACCTCCTTCAGATAGTGCTCAGGCGGGACGTTCACCCCGCCCTCGCCCTGGATCGGCTCCAACAGGATCGCACAGGTCCGCTCACCAACGGCGGCCCGCAGGGCGGCGACGTCGTTGTATGGGACATGTCTAAACCATTCAGGGAGAGGGGTAAAGGGCGCCTGGTACTCCGGCTTCCCTGTCGCGGCCACCATCGCCAACGTTCGACCATGGAAACTCTTCAGCGCCGAAATGACCTCATAGGCGCCATTCAGGTGCAGCTTCCCATATTTCCGGGCCAACTTGACCGCTCCCTCGTTTGCCTCGGCGCCGCTGTTACAAATGAAGACTTTTGCCAAACCGCTTGTAGAGATCAGCAACTCTGCCAGCTCGATCTGCGGGGTCGTATAGACGTCAAGGCTCGCCAGGATGAGTCGTGACGCCTGCTCCCGAAGCGCCTCCTGAATGACAGGATGACAGTGGCCCAGGCTACAGGTGGCCCATCCGGCAATGAAGTCAAGATATTCCTTCCCGACATCATCCCAGACCCTCGCCCCCTCCCCGCGCACGAGCGTTATCCCGAGACGCCGGTGACCGGTATCCATGAAGTACCGCTTATCCAACTCGATCCAATGGTTCATGATTCGTACCTACTCAGGTATTCAGGCTGTAGGCTGAAGGCTGTTAGTCGTTGCGCACGGACCGAATCACGGCGCACTTCATCGGCCAGTTCAAGCGCTCTGAGCTTAGTATGGTCTCGCATGGCGCGTTCCTACAGCCTATAGCCTACAGTCTATCCACCTTGTAGTTACCATGATTCGTCCCGATCCAGGAAGAGGGCCAGACACTTGGGCCCGCCTCCGGCCTTGAGAAATTCCGTCGTCTCGACCTCGTAAACCTGATACCCGGCCTCGGCGAGCGTCCGAACCAGGTGAGGGCAATCGGCATTGAGGATCACTGACCGTCCGATGACCAGCGCATTGCAGGCCAGCCGCTTCGCCTCGGCCTCGGTCACCGGGAACAGCTCAGGAATTGCCTCTTTCAGGACCCGCTGTGAGGCAGGACTGAACGCCTTAGGATAGTACGCTGCCCGGCCGGGCTGGAGCGGACAGAAACAGGTATCCACATGGTAGAACCATGGATCGGTCAGTTCCAGGGAATAAACTTGCAGCCCAAGCAGCTCTGCGAGCAGGTGATGGGCCTGCAGCTCTGAACGAAAGCGATACCCGGCGAACAGGTCATTCCCGCAAAAGAGCGCATCCCCTTCGCCTTCAAAGAAGACGGGTTCAGGAAGACACGTGACCCTGTAATTCCGCTCTGCAAACCACTGGGTAAAATAGGGGACTTCCGCCTCGCGCTCACGGTACCGGAAACGGCTGCTCACGAACAGGCTCTTCACCAGAAGTCCGGCGTTCGCAGTAAAGCAGAGGTCAGGCAGCCCCGGAACAGACGGCAGAAGCTCCACCCGGACCCCTAATGTTTCAGTGAGCAATCGATACAACGCCTCCCACTGCCGTATGGCGACTGCCCGGTCCGCCTGGCGTCGTCGATCCATCCAGGGATTGATCTCATAGTAGATCCCATAATGGTCGGGACGACACATCAGCAGCCGGGTCATGGCTACACCTCGGCGCTCAAGCCCTGCGCCATCCTGATCTCGCGACCATGATTGACGGTCCACGCCACTTTGTGCGTCACGAGATCCAACAAAGGCCACGAAGCCGGCACGCCCGTCCCGCTCTTCTTCAGCCCGCCGAACGGCAGATGTACCTCCGCCCCGATGGTGGGCAGGTTCCAGTAGCCGACGCCAAACTCGCACTCCTCCCGAAGACGACGGGCAACCCGGTAATCTTCGGTGATCACAGAGCAGGCCAGGCCGTACTCCACATCGTTGTGGATGGCTACGGCCTCGTCCAGCGTTCGGAAGGGGATCAGGGCAACATGCGGCCCAAAGACCTCCTCATGGAGCACCCTGGCATCTTTCCGATGCGCCATCCGATAGATAAAGGGGCTGAAGAAGTAGCCGTGCCGATAAGCCCCTTCCTCCAGCCGCCCACCGTCCAGGAGCACCTCCGCCCCCTCCTGCTTCGCGAGCAGGTTATAGGAGCCGACCTTCTTCATTGCCGCCTCGTTGATGAGCGGGCCCATGAAGACCTGAGGATCGAGGGGATCGCCGATGACGATCCGCCGCGCCATAGCGACAAAGGCCTTCGCGAACTCCTCCATCCGACTCTCATGGATAATGAGGCGAGACGCCGAGGTGCATCGCTGTCCTGTCGTCTTAAGGGCGCTGAGGATCGCGGCCCGGACGGCCAGATCAAGATCGGCATCCTGGCAGACGATCATCGCATTCTTCCCGCCCATCTCGCAGGCGTACATCTTTCGATAGTCCTTGACGCACGCCTCCTTGATCCGTGATCCCACGTCGTAGGAACCGGTGAAGAGCACCACCTCGACATCAGGATGGGTCACCATGGGCCACCCCGCATCCTCTCCCGTACCGTGAACGAGATTCAAGACGCCTGGAGGCAGCTCGGCCCGCTCAAAGCACTCCACGATCTTCTCCCCTACCAACGGGGTATTGCCGGACGGTTTGAAGACCACCGTGTTCCCTTCGAGCAGGGCCGGCGTGATCAGCCAGATGGGAATCGCAAAAGGGAAATTC
>JACPQW010000084.1 GCA_016190285.1 Candidatus Methylomirabilis oxygeniifera | reverse complement strand
GATGAGCGGCGTTCTGGCCACATCGATCAGGATCGAGTCCACCTCATCCACGATGGCATAGTGCAGGTCCCGCTGCGCAAACTCCGCGGCGGAAAACTTCATGTTGTCACGCAGGTAATCAAAGCCGTATTCGTTGTTGGTTCCGTAGGTGATATCGGCGCCATAGGCCAGCTTTCGGGCCGAGTCGTCCATATCGTGCTGGATCAGACCCACGGAGAGTCCGAGAAACCGGTAGATCCCGCCCATCCACTGACTATCTCGTTTCGCCAGGTAGTCGTTGACCGTGACGACGTGAACACCCTTACCCTCCAGTGCATTCAGGTAGGCAGGAAGCGTGGCCACCAGAGTTTTGCCTTCGCCGGTCGCCATTTCGGCGATCTTCCCCTCGTGCAGGACGATGCCGCCGAGCAGTTGCACATCGAAGTGGCGCATGCCGAGTACGCGGTGTCCCGCCTCCCGTACGACCGCGAAGGCCTCGACAAGAAGCTCGTCGACCGTGGCTCCTTGCGCGATCCGCTCCCGGAACTCGGTCGTCTTGCTGCGAAGGTCGTCATCAGAGAGCGCCTTCGCCTTCGGTTCGAGCTCACTGATGGCCGTCACCATCGGCTTGATGCGCTTGAGTTCCCGCTCGTTTTTGGTTCCGACAACCTTGGACACCAACTTCATGAACATCTTTGAGTCCTCTCCTCTTGCTTGAATGATCGGATTTTCAAGCGGATACTACCATAGAAGCGGAAAGCCTTCAATCCGAAAGCGGTGTACAAAGGCAAGGCTGAGCATCTTACGCTGTGAATTTGTCCGTCATTGCGAGCGACCAACGGGAATGCGGCAATCTCATCGTCGTTGTCCTGAAAGACTGTGAGATTGCTTTGGCTTCGCCTCGCAATGACGCTGGTACGGCGGGGACTTTCGGATCAACGACAAAAAACCCCTGGAGGACCGGTTCCTCTAGGGGTTGTTACCCACACTCTATAACCAAGCAACCTGCCTGCGTGCAACGCACAGGCAGGCCAGAGCGCTACTCGGCCGATTCACCGCTTCCGAGGAATTTCACCGTTTCCGGATCGATGACATACTTGGTTGGATCAACAGGCACCTCGTTCACCTGTATCTCATAATGAAGATGGGGCCCGGTCGCACGGCCCGTTGCCCCTACCAAGCCGATCACGTCCCCTCTTCTCACCCGCTGACCCTGCGACACCTTGTGCTGCTGTAAGTGAGCATAGAAGGTAGAGATCTTGTTACCGTGGTTGACCGAAACCACATTGCCGAAACCGCCGAGCGGACCCGTATACGTGACGACCCCGTCGGCAGGGGCGATGATCGGCGTACCAACGCTGTTCGAGATATCGACTCCTTCGTGCATCTGTCGTTGCCCGGTGAAGGGCGAGCGGCGCTGCCCGAACCCGGCCGTAAGCCACCCTTTGATCGGCCAGATCGTCGGAGTAGAGGCCAGGAGGCTCCGCTTTGCCTCGAGCGCCTCGATCAGACCCTGAAAGCTCTTATTGCGATCATTCATCTCGCGGCTTAAGCGATCGAGCTCGCCGCCAAGATTGTCAACCCCGATCTTTGCTGAGGAGCCGGCAGGTGGGGTTTGATGAGCGAGGGCCGCCACCATCAGAGCGCGCGAACTCACGGTATCCGCCCCGCCCACACCAACCATCGAACTCTCCGCATTCTTTACCTCCAGACCGGCTGCCGTCCGCAAACGGACGTCGAACTCCCGGAGCTGGGTCATTTGATTTTCGAGGCGTTCAAACTGCTGCAACAAGTCAGCCTGCTCGTTTGATGTGGTTCGAAGCTGACGGAGCTCCAGCATGTGGCCGGTGTGGCTGACCGTCTGATAGACAAGAAACAGAAAGGCGACAAAAATGAGACTCGCGGTGACGGCAAGCGCGCTAAGGAGGGGTTTGGCGATGTGAAACCTTCGAATCTGAGAACCGGAATCGGGAAGGACAAGGACGGTATAAAACTTCTTCGCCATCGAGCCGAATCCTTTCCAGTGTTATGTCGGTTACGAACTACGGACGACCGATGAGCGTGGAGGGAGAACCGTTTTTTTATACCAAGAACGAAGGGCAGGTGTCAAGCGTTTTTCATTTCCCGGTATTGTCCTAATTCACACCCGCTGGAGGAAGTGTCACTGGCTCAAAAACCCCTTTTCACACGTCATTGCGAGCCGAAGGCGAAGCAATCTCACCGTTCTTCATGATCCACAGAACAGAACGGGTGGATTGCCACGCTCCCGTTGATCGCTCGCAATGACAACGTTACCGGACCGATCTCTCGACGAGGACTGCAAGTACATTAGGACATTACTTCGTTTCCCAAAAATGGTACGTCAGGATTATGACCGAAAGATGAAATAGACTGCGCCGAGCAGACATAACGCCGCCCAGAGATAATCGAGCTTGAGCGGCTGGTCCATATAGACGACGGCAAACGGCGCAAATACGGACAACCCAATGACTTCCTGCATGATCTTGAGCTGCGAGATGCTCAGTTGCGTATACCCGATCCGATTCGCGGGTACCTGGAGCATATACTCAAATAACGCGATACCCCAGCTCACCAACGCGGCAACGTACCACCTGTGATGGTTCAGGTTTTTCAGATGGCCGTACCACGCGAATGTCATGAAGACGTTTGAGAGCGTCAGCAATAGCCCCGTGCGAAGAATAACCGGCATACAGCATTCTCCCATGCAAAGGAAAAGGAGACAGGCTACTTGTCGCCTGCCCCCCCAATAAGCAGCCCTAGAGCTGGACCCCCAGTTTTTGTAGGACCAACACCATCAGGAAATAGCCGGCCAACGTCAGGCCGATGGAGACGGAAAGACTGGCATAGAAGTTCACGCCGCTGCGTAGGAGGATCGGCAGACTGATAAAAAGCAGCAGTGAGGGTATGACCAGCCAAAAGATGCTGCGCGCAAGCCCTGCCACCTTGTCAACGTCTTGCGTGTCCAGATACAGCCAGATTATGGCCAGGACCGAGACTATCGGAAGCGAGGCCAACACCGCTGCAACGAGGGAACTTCGCTTGGCCACCTCGGAGACGGCGACGATCAGCGCGCAGGTGACAATCAGTTTCGTCAGGTAGTACACCGCTCAGTCCATGACCAACGCTCACTTCGCAGCGCCGGGCGAGATGTGGCCTTTCATGAGAAACGCATCGATGAACGGCTCGATCTCTCCATCCAGGACCTTGTCGACATTGGAAGTCTCCAGCCCCGTCCGATGGTCCTTCACGAGTTGGTATGGCGCGAGGACGTAGGAACGGATCTGGCTGCCCCACGCAATGTCCTTCTTTTCGCCTTCGAGCTTGGCCATTTCCTTCTCCTGTTCCCGACGATAGTGGTCGTACAGCCTGGCGCGCAGGACCTTCATGGCCATGGCCTTATTCTTATGCTGCGACCGCTCATTCTGGCAGGAGACGACGATGCCGGTCGGCAGGTGCGTGATCCGAACCGCCGAGTCGGTGACGTTCACATG
The DNA here is from genome assembly GCA_016190285.1 of Candidatus Methylomirabilis oxygeniifera. GTDB lineage: Bacteria > Methylomirabilota > Methylomirabilia > Methylomirabilales > Methylomirabilaceae > Methylomirabilis > Methylomirabilis oxyfera_D. The sequence goes on along the minus strand of JACPQW010000084.1, from coordinate 8,998 downwards.
CTGCCCGCCTGCCCCGCTGGAGCGGTAGGTATCAATGCGCAGGTCCTTCTCATCGATCGCCACCTCGATGGTCTCATCGATCTCCGGAAACACGAACACTGATGCAAAGGAGGTGTGACGGCGGTGATTGGCATCAAACGGAGAGATGCGAACCAGACGATGAACCCCGATCTCGGCTTTCAGCCGACCATACGCATACTTGCCGGATACCGTCACCGTGGCGCTCTTGATCCCGGCCTCCTCCGCAGGAAGCAGGTCGATGATTTCGGTCTTGTAGCTGCCGGCCTCCGCCCATCGCAGGTACATCCGCAGCAGCATCTGCGCCCAATCCTGCGACTCGGTGCCGCCGGCGCCCGGATTGATGGAGAGGATCGCATTGCCCGAGTCGTATTCTTCCGCCATGAACGTGGTCAGCTCGAGCGCGCCAATCTGACCCTCCAGGCTTCGCAGCGAACCTTCCAACTCTTTCAGAGCCTGCGGGTCTTCTTCCTCCCGCAGGAGCCCGAGTAAGACTGTCAGCTCTTCAAGCTCGCCCCCGATGGCCTCCAGTTGGTCTACCACATCCTTGAGCGCGCGTTGCTCCTTCATGATCTCCCGAGCGCGGGAGGTGTCGGCCCAGAATTCCTGTGCGTGGAGCATCTCTTCGATCGCGGCCAGACGTGACTGTTTTCCTGCTACGTCAAAGATAGTCCCGGAGGATATGCAGCTTGTCCTTTAGACCATCGAGTGTGCGCGCACATTCCGCAATCATCACATCCTCCTTTGTGAAGTCACAGCAGGCACCGAAGCCATTCTTATGGTGCTCCTGGCCCACGTGGCGATGAATACTGCAACAATAAAGATGACACAGATCCATGCAAAGAGATCGCCATAACGGGTATAAAACGTCTGCGTTCGCTCGACGTGAATCTGATCTACAATCACGGCCGGCACAAAGATATCCGAGGTACGAAGGATCCGGCCACTGGAATCCACAATAGCGGAAATACCCGTATTGGCCGCTCGGATCAGATAGCGGCGGTTCTCGACCGCCCGAAGGACGGCCATGGCCAGATGCTGCGCCGGGGCAGCCGACCGACCGAACCAGGCATCGTTCGTGATATTGACCAGGAACTCCGCCCCGTCTTTCACGTAGCGTCGAACCTGATCCGGAAAAATTACCTCATAGCAGATGGTGGCACTAAAACGGCCGCCTGGCGTATCAAACACGGTGTAGGTTTGGCCCCCTTCGAAGTCGCCGATTCCGTACGCCAACTTATTGACAAAAAACAGCACCGATTTGAGCGGGACGTACTCCCCAAAAGGAACCATGTGAATCTTGTCGTATTTGCTGAGGAGTTCCCGCCGGGGAGAGATCAGAAACGCGCTATTGCGATATCGTGTAGCGGTATCGGCGGCTGCCGGCGGATCGGCATCCGGACTGCCTACCAAGAGATAGCTGCCGGTCTCAGCGGCGATGTCCAAGACGCGGCCCATCAACGCCGGTTCATATCGAAGAAAGAACGGAACGGCCGTTTCGGGCCAGACGATAAGGGCGGGGGTCTCCTTTGCCGCCTCCAGGCTGAGACGGCGATACTGCTCAATCGTAGCGGCCTGCATCGCCGGGTCCCACTTCACCGCCTGATCGATGTTACCTTGCACGATGGCCACTCCAATCGCCTGTCCTGAACCATCAGACATAGAAGGCCCTGCACTGAGCGCTGTCGAAGCAGGGGACAGGAGTCTGGGCGACCAGATCAGGATCAGGGCAACCGCGCCGGTCAAGCCGATCGTTTGAAGACGGTTCGGCGCGCCTCCGGCCAGTTGGGTCAGAGCGATATTGATGAGGACCACGATAAACGACAGGCCGTACACCCCGGCGACCGAGGCAATCGGTAAGAGTACGCTGTATCGGTATTGCGTGTACCCCAGGAGGATCCATGGCAATCCGGTCAGCGCATAGGTCCGCAGGTACTCCAAGCCGATCCATAAGGCCGAGGGGCCAAGCACGTTAAGAGGCCACGGCATCCTCGCCATCCACGCGGCGCCCATGGCGAACACGCCGAGGTAGAGCGCGAGGTATGCGGCCAGGACGAGAAGCGCCAGCGCGCTGAGAGCGAACGGCACGCCGCCGTACGCCGTCATCGAATGCGTCACCCAGGAGACGCTGATGAGATAAAAGAGTAGTCCTGCAAGCGTCCCGAGAGAGAAGGCTCGAACCGGGGTCCGGCCACGGATAGCCAACAGTAACGGGACCAGGGCCACGAACGCGAGCCATCCCAGGTCGGGCGTCGGAAACGCCAGGATGAGGAGCCCTCCGGACAACGCAGCCAGTAAGATCGACATCATACCCAGCCCGCGAGGGCAGCGACATACAGGACCGGCCCGGTGAACAGGAGGCTATCTACGCGATCCAGCAGACCACCGTGGCCGGGGATCAGCGCACCGGTATCCTTGACCCCGAAACTCCGTTTCAGCATCGATTCGCACAGATCCCCGACCTGGCCCATCACGCCCAGCCCTAATCCCATCGCAACAACCTCAACGGCTCCGAGCCCCTCCCAGAACCATAACCTGGCCAGACCGGACGCCAAGACCGAACAGATAAGTCCACCCACGCTCCCTTCCACGGTCTTGCGCGGACTCACGGATGGACAGAGCAATCGCTTCCCCATCGTCGAGCCCACATAGAACGCCCCGGTGTCGCCTGCCCACGTGACGAACACCAAATAGAAGATGTAGGTACGCCCCGGCTCCATGGCTCGCAGGAGCGCCGGAAAGCTCATCAGCCCCGCAACATAGATCAGGCCGAGCAGCGTCACTGCTCCTCGCGAGGCCGCCTCTTTCTGGTCCGTTCCTCCCACCATGAGGCTGATAAGCAGGACGAGAACCACCCCACTCAGGGCCGATATCAGCCAGGGCGCCGGCGCCTCGAAAAATTCGACACAACTCAGCGCCACACCGCACCCCATCCCCAGGGGCGTTAACGGATGCCAACCACCGGCCTTTGCCATCCCGTAGAACTCATACAGTCCCACCAGAATCGCAAGGGCGACCAGCACGAAGAAGTGTAAGGCGGTTCCAAACTGAACCAGCAGGAGAAAAGCCGGGAGGAGGATGGCAGCGCTGAGGATCCGTTTCAGATGCATAGAATGCAGCGATCAGCTTTCAGCTATCGGCTCGTAGCTGACCGCTGGCAGCCCCTAGAACTCCATAATTTCCTTTTCCTTCTTGGCCAGTAACCCGTCGATCTCGTGGATCAACCGATTGGTCAGATCCTGGATCACGTCGGCACCGTGCTTGACCTCATCCTCTGAGGCCTCCTTCTCTCGCTCGTGTCGTTTTAGCGCTTCGTTGGCTTCACGACGAACGTTTCGGACCGCGACCCGACCCTCCTCGGCAATCTTTCGGACTATCTTGACCAGCTCCTTGCGGCGTTCCTCGGTCAGGGGTGGAATCGCAATCCTAATGACCTTGCCGTCATTAGTCGGAGTCACCCCCAGGTCCGATTTGAAGACCGCCCGATCGATGGCCGCCAGCAGCGAGGGATCCCACGGCTGTACGGTGATCAGCCTCGTCTCAGGCACCGCCAGCGTCGCCACCTGATTGACAGGCACGACTGAGCCGTAGGCCTCAACCATGAGACCGTCCAGCAATGTCAGCGAAGCCCGCCCCGTTCGTACGCCATTGAAGCCTTTCAACGTGGCCTCGATCGCCTTCCGCATCTCCTTTTCGGCCTTGGCCTGAATCTCCTTCAGCACGTCTCACTCCCGCGAACGATCGTCCCGACCTTTTCGCCGAAGACCAACTGCCGGAGGATTCCCGGCTGACGAAGGTTGAAGACGACAATCGGAAAGAGATTATCCATGCACAACGATATGGCCGTCGAATCCATCACCTTCAACCGTCGGTTCAGGACCTCGATATAGGAGAGTTCATCGAACTTCTTGGCGCTGGGATCAAGCAGGGGATCCGCGGTGTACACCCCATCTACCCTCGTAGCCTTAAAGACCACCTCGGCCCCCACCTCCATCGCCCGCAACGCCGCCGCGGTATCGGTGCTGAAATACGGATTACCGGTCCCGCCGACAAAGATTACGACTCGCCCCTTTTCCAGATGCCGGACGGCGCGACGGCGAATAAAGGGCTCCGCTAACTGCCGCATCTCAATGGCGGTCTGCACCCTGGTCGCGATCCCCTTCCGCTCCAGTACATCCTGCAGGGCGAGGCCGTTGATGACCGTTGCCAGCATTCCGATGTAGTCACCGGAAGAACGATCCATCCCTTCCGCGCTGGCGGCAACCCCTCGGAAGATGTTGCCTCCACCGACCACGACCGCAACCTGCACACCAATCTCGTGGGCTTCTCGAATTTCATCGGCCAGGAAGCTCAATACCTTGGGGCTGATCCCAAACCGTTCATCGCCGGCAAGCGCCTCGCCGCTGACCTTCAACATGATCCGCTTGTACTTCAGCGTCCCCATCGCGTTACCTTCGTGGAAGTCCGCGGAGGCCGAGCGCTGCGGTTGGATTACGCGCCGCACTCCACCTTCTCGCCCAATTGATACCGGCAAAAGCGTCGGACGACGACATTCTCTCCGACCTTGGCGATCACCTCTTTGATCCGATCCTCGACCTTGACGTCAGGAGTCTTAATGAAAGGCTGTTCCTGAAGGCAGACCTCACTGAAGAACTTTGCCATCCGCCCCTGGACGATCTGTTCGATAACCTTTTCGGGTTTGCCGGATGATTTCACCTGCGCCAGGAGGATCCCTCGCTCTTTCTCGAGGATTTCGGCCGGGACCTCCTCTCGACGAACATACTGTGGGTTCGCCGCTGCCACCTGCATCGCCAAGTCCTTGGCCAGCGATCCGAACTCGTCGGTCTTGGCGACGAAGTCCGTTTCACAATTCAGTTCCAATAGCACGCCGATCTTCCCACCGCCATGAATGTACGAAACCACCAGGCCGTCAGAGGCCGTTCGCCCCATCTTCTTTGAGGCCGACGCCAACCCCTTTTCACGGAGGAGTGTCGTGGCTTTCTCCAGATTCCCTTCCGCCTCGACCAGCGCGGTCTTACACTCCATGAACCCTACCCCGGTCTTTTCCCGCAAGTCTCTCACCAACGTCGCCGAAATTGTCGCTGACATCCTCATCCTCTTTCTTTGGAAAATAGCGCTCAGCACTAAAAGCAGGTATTCAGGCTGAAGGCTGAAGGAGAACTACCTAACAACCTTCAGCCTATCTACCTTCAGCCTCTTCCGCTCGGCGCTGTAGGCTCATCGCTTCGCCCGATCTTAGATCTGTTGCAGGATCTCCACTGGCGCTTCGGTCGGACCCGTGTCCTCTGATGAAGGGGCTGATTCGGCCTGAGCCGCCGCCATATCCTCGGCAGCCTTCAGCCGTGCGGCTCGGCCCTCCTGGATGACGTCAGCCATACGACCCGCCATCAGTCGAATGGCTCGAATCGCGTCGTCATTCCCGGGAATCGGATAATCCACCTCGTCGGGGTCGCAGTTGGTGTCCACAACGGCAACAACCGGAATGCCGAGGCGCCTGGCCTCGCATACGGCGATCCGCTCCTTCTTGGTATCGATCACAAAGATCGCGCCGGGCAACCGATCCATCCCCTTAATGCCGCCTAAGGTATATTCAAGCTTCTGACGCTCCCGCTGCAGCCCGGCAATCTCCTTCTTCGTCAGGCGCTCGAACTCGCCCTTGGCCTCCATTTCTTCAATATGGCGCAGCCGGCTCACGCTCTTCCTGATCGTCTGGAAGTTGGTGAGGGTCCCACCCAACCAACGATGGTTCACAAAGAATTGCTCGCAGCGATTGGCCTCCTGCTCCATCACATCGGCGGCCTGTTTTTTTGTTCCGACAAATACGACCGGCAGGCCTTCGGCTGCCACATCCCTCACAAACGCAATCGCTTCATGAAATTTCTTTAAGGTTTTTTGCAAATCGATGATGTAGATACCGTTCTGTTCTCCAAAGAGAAACTTCTTCATCTTCGGGTTCCAGCGCTTGGTCTGATGCCCAAAGTGGATCCCTGCTTCCAACAGCTCCTTAATCGTGACCGTTACCACACTGCTCCTCCGTTCGGCTGACCGTTCCGCGCAGCCCTCTGGGTTGTGTCCTCCGCCCTCGTCGCCTCCCTGCGAGACCCCTACACAGCCGGTAGGGGCACCCTCGTAGGAATCGGGGGGCGTGTGAAGTTCATGCGAGTTCTCTCACCCGTTAACGCCCTGCATTTATACCACGTCAAAATGGATCAAAACAAGCGAAAACGGGACATTGCCCACAACATCTCATGTGTCTACGGTACGCCCATAGGCATGAAGGTTCGGATTCCATGCATCCCCTCACCTTCATCCTCTCCCCAGCGGGGGAGAGGAAATCCTTTTTTGGTGCCCCTCGCTCCCGAATACTCTCTGGGTGCGGAGAGGAGTCCTTACATTTTTGTCCCTCGCCCCTTATTGGGGGAGAGGGCGCGGGTGAGGGGGTCAACTCCGGTAGCCGGCGTTGATCCTGACATACGCTTCACTCAGATCGGTAGTCAGGACGACCGCTCCTCCTGTGCCTCCGTGCAAATGAATGGTCAGGTCAAACTCGGGTCGGCGCATGCGTACGGCCGCCCGTCGCTCTGCCGCCGCTCCCAGGCCGACTCCTTTTTGAACCACAGGAATCCGGTCCACGGTGATCTCCACGCAATCGGGGTCGAATCGGATTCCCGAGGCGCCGATGGCCGACATGATCCGCCCCCAATTACAATCCTCCCCGAAGAAGGCCGTCTTGACAAGCGGGGAGTTGGCGATCGCCTTTGCCGCAATCCCGGCATCGCGCGTCGTCCGCGATCCCATCACCTCTACCCGAATCAGTTTGGTCGCCCCTTCCCCATCCTTGACAATCATTCGAGCCAGGCGAGAGAGCACCTGAAAGAGCGCCTCTTCAAACGCGCCCAACCTCGGGGTACCGGCCTTCAGAGGCGGCGTATCGCTCATCCCATTCGCAAACAGCAAGACGGTATCGTTCGTGCTCATACACCCGTCTACTGTAATGGCGTTAAAGGACTCCTCGACGGTCCGCCGGAGAACCCGGCGCAGAAGAGGGGCGGACACCTGGGCGTCGGTTCCGACGAAACAGAGCATCGTAGCCAGATGAGGCGCGATCATCCCGGATCCCTTGGCCATGCCACCGATCACGACGGGTGTGCCGTCCAGTTCAATGCGGACTGCCGCCTCCTTTGGACAGGTATCGGTGGTCATGATGGCCCTGGCCGCCGCCTCGCCGCCGTCGGCCGAGAGACGCCCGATGCCCTTGCGAATCCCCGAAAGAACCTTCGCGATCGGAAGGCGTTTCCCGATCACCCCGGTAGAGGCCACAAAGACTTCACGTGCCGGACGGTGCAGGAGTCCGGCGAGCCGATCGCGCATCTGCACCGCGTCCCGTTCGCCCTGGAGCCCGGTGCAGGCGTTGGCATTGCCGCTGTTCGCCACGATCGCGGAGAAACGGCCGCCCGTCAGTTGCTGCTCGCAAAGACGCACCGGAGCAGCCTTGGCCAGATTGCTCGTTGTGACCCCGGCTACGGTGGCGGGTCGATCCGACACGACGAGTGCGAGGTCGGGTGCGGTCTTCTTGATGCCGCAGTAGACTCCGGCAGCCCTGATACCTTTGGCCGCCGTAATTCCTCCTTGGATGTCGTGAATCGTTCGCTGCTTCATGGACTGAGCACCCATCAGCTATAAGCCAAAAAAATAAATCCCCCCTCCCCCTCGATGGGGGAGGGTGAGGGTGGGGGTGACCAGGGGGAAGGGGACTCGCATTTCGCTTGAAGGCGAGGGGCTTGCACCATCCCCGGGTGGGACACTGAAGTTGACGACAAAGGCTACGGGAAGAGCGGAGCGAGCTGTAACCCCGTCCGTTCGTCGAGACCCATCATCACGTTCATGGCCTGGATCGCCTGTCCCGAGGCGCCCTTGACAAGATTATCGATAGCCGTCACAACAATCACGCGCCGTGTCCTGGCATCGACGGTAAGGCCGATATCACAGAAGTTGGAACCGCGCACCTGCTTAGTCTCAGGAAATCGGCCCTCAGGAAGGATCCTCACGAACGGCTCGTTCTGATACCAATCCCGGTAGAGCGCGCGCAGCTCCCCTTCATCTTTAGAGGTCACGAGCGTGGCCGTGATGGTCGCCAGGATTCCTCGGACTGTCCCCACCAGATGCGGCGTAAACGTCACCTGTACCTCTCGGCCAACGCAGCGGCTGAGTTCCTGCTCAATCTCAGGCGTATGCCGGTGGCATGCGACCTTGTACGCCTTGCAATTGTCATGCAGCTCGGCGAAATGTAGCGAAAGATCCGGCTGCCGCCCCGCGCCTGACGCACCGGAGATCGCATCGATCGTCAGAGAGTCCGGATCGATGACCTCCCGTTTCAACAGGGGGAGCAGCCCAAGCAGGACCGCCGTAGGGTAGCAACCGGGCACCGCCGCCAATCGCGCTGCGGTAAGCGGCTGGCGATAGAACTCCGGAAGGGCGTACACCGCTTCTTTCAGCAGTTCCGGCGCCTCGTGATCCACGCCGTACCACTGGCGATAGACAGCGGGATCGCGGAAACGAAAGTCGGCGCTCAAATCAATGATCTTTCTGCCTGATGAAAACAACTCGACTGCCGCCGTCATCGCGGTCTTGTGGGGGACGGCCAGGAAGATCACGTCAGCGCGCTTCGCCACCTCACGCGCATCGAATCTTTCGCATGTCAGCTTGAGCACACCGAAGAGGCTGGGAAATGCCTCGTCGATCGGCGAATCCGCATAACGCTCCGACGTCAGCGCGGTGATCTCTACAGCCGGATGGTTGATCAGAAGTCGAAGAAGCTCTACGCCGGTGTAGCCGCTGGCTCCGACTACCGCTACCCGAATCCTATGCCCTGTATTGTCCAATTGCGCGTTCATAACAATACCGTATGCGTCTCCGGCGCGCCCATGCGCACGAAAGTCTACGCGGTGAGGTATTCGAT
>JACPQW010000005.1 GCA_016190285.1 Candidatus Methylomirabilis oxygeniifera | reverse complement strand
GATGTACGCCGTTCGGGAAGCGGGACGGCGTCGGCATTGTTAACCTGGCGCTGCAGGCCTGTCGTGAGGCCCTGGACGATGCGCAGGTTCCCGGTCGCCGCATTGACGCATTCTACCTCGGCAACTTTGTCTCCGAGACGTTGGCTCATCAAGGGTCACTGGCCCCGATAGTCGCCCATCGACTTGGTCTCGGGCCGATTCCCTGTACGAAGGTGGAAGGGGCCTGCGCCTCGTCCGGTATCGCGTTCCGCCACGGGGTGCTGCTGATCGCATCGGGGCTGTGCGACATCGTGCTGGTTGCAGGTGTCGAGAAGATGACCTCGGCGGAGACGGGGGCGGTGACGGAGGCGCTGGCGTCGGCCGGCGACGCCGAGAGCGAGATGCGGCTGGGCCTCACCTTCCCAGGAACCTTCGGAATCATCATGCGGCGGCATATGCACCGGTACGGGACGACGCGCGAGCAGGTGGCCATGGTGTCGGTCAAGAATCGATTCAATGGCAGCACAAATCTAAAAGCCCACTTTCAGAAGCCGGTGGCCATGGAGGAGATCCTGGAATCGCGGCTGATCTGCGATCCGATTCGACTGTATGACTGCACCCCGATCAGCGACGGCGCCGCCGCGGCGGTTCTATGCGCGGCCGATCTGGTAGCCGAGTTTACCGATCGGCCGGTCGATGTCATCGGTTCCGGTCACGCCATGGGTCCCGCGACGCTGTTCGAGATGGCGGATCTCACGACCTTTGAGGCCTCGGTCGCCGCCGGGCAGCAGGCCTACCGGGAGGCCGGTCTCGCGCCGGGTGACATCGATGTGGCCGAGGTGCATGATTGCTTCACCATCGCCGAGATCACGGCCATCGAAGATCTGGGATTCGTCGCGAAAGGCCAGGGGGGACCAGCCGTCACGGATGGGTTCACGGCGCTTCACGGGAAGCTTCCAATCAACCCCAGTGGCGGCCTGCTCAGCAAGGGGCATCCGGTGGGCGCCACCGGTCTCGCCCAGATTTATGAGATCGTCGCACAACTCCGTGGAGAGGCGATCAATCAGGTTGAGAGCGCCCGGATCGGCTTGGCGCATAACCTCGGCGGGACCGGGGCGGTCAGTACGGTCCACATCCTGAAGCGGCGATGAGGATGGCCTCATTCGAGGCGTTCGCGTGCGACGGCTGCAAGAGTCTGTTTGCGAGATCTCAAAGCCGTTGCCGGCGCTGCGGGGCGCCTACCGTCCTATCGATCACCTTGTCGGGTCGAGGTACGCTCACCTCCTTTACGACGATTCGGGTGCCGCCGACTGTCTTTCAGGGGCAGGAGCCATATGACATCGCGGTCATCGATCTGGATGAGGGGCTGCGGGTCACGGCCCGGCTCACGGTTGCGGAGGGAAGAGAGGCAGCGATCGGCGATCCGGCGGTCTTTGAAGAGATGCGTCCGTATGGGCCCGTCTTTCGGCTGATCTGAGCGTGAGAATGGACGACAATATTCTGACGATGGCGGGTATCCAGATGGGTGGCGGGCCTGATCCCGGAGCCAATCTGGAAAGAGCGATAGGGCTGGGAAAGATCGCGGCTCAACGGGGGGCGAAGATCATCTGTTTTTCGGAGTGCTTTGCCTGGCCCTGGTTCCCCCGTGAGATCGACCCGTCGCAGTTTGCGACTGCCGAGTCGGTTCCAGGCCCGCTCAGTGAGACGGTCGCCGCATTTGCGCGGGAATACCAAGTCGCTGTGGTCGCGCCGATCTTCGAGCGCGGGACCGATGGCGCCTGCTATAATACGGCCCTCGTGTTTGATGCCGATGGGACCCTGCTGGGTCAATACCGGAAAAATCATCTCCCGCAACTTCCGAACTATCAGGAGCGATTCTATTTCCAACCTGGGAACCAGGGATTTCCCGTGTTCCACACGCGATATGCTGTGATCGGCGTCCAGATCTCATGGGATAATTTTTTTCCCGAAGGGTCGCGCCTGCTCGCGCTCCAGGGCGCTGAAGTCATCTGCGCGCCGACCTCCGCCTCGATCGTCGCATCGCACGCCAATTGGGAGCGGGCGCTTGTCGGGAGCGCAGTCTACAACGGCGTATTTGTGTTTCGGGCCAACCGTGTGGCGGGCGGCGGCGCGTTGCCGTTCTATGGCAAGAGTTTTTGCGTCGATCCCAACGGCGACTTTGTGGTGGAGCCGAGTGGCGCCGATGAAGGGGTCGTCCTGGCGGAGATCGACCTGAGGTGGGTCAAGACCGTCAGGGGGATCTGGCCGTTCCTCCAGGAGCGTCGGCCGGAGATTTACGCAGGACTCGTGTAGAGTAAGGTGTCGGAGGAACAATGGCCTTGATCGCGCCCTTCAGGGGATTACGATACAATCCTGAGCTCGTAAGAGACCTGAGCTTGGTGATGGCTCCGCCCTACGATGTCATTTCACCGGAAGGGCAGCAAGCCTTTCATGCCCGCCATACGCACAACGTGATCCGCCTGATTCTGGGTGAGACACTGGCGGGAGACGACGCGGTACGGAACCAATATAGTCGCGCGGGTGACTATTTCCGCCGATGGCAAGCCGAGCAGATACTGGTTCGTGATTCTGCGCCCACCGTATACCTTTACCAGCAGACGTTTCAACTCCCTGGTGTCGGGGAGCTCGTACGATGCGGTCTGATCGGACTGGTTCATCTGGAAGAGTTCGGCAGTCGCACGGTGTTCCCCCATGAGCGAACACTGGGGGCAGCCAAGGCGGATCGACTTCGCCTGATGCAGGCCTGTCACGCGAATTTGAGCTCGGTCTTTGGCATCTATCCCGGTCGCGTTCTCGAACTGGATCGACTGGCGGCTGCCGCCCTGGGGTCCAAACCGATTATCGATCTCCGCGATTGGGACGGTATTCATCATCGCATCTGGATGTGTCAGGATCATGCGGCGATCAGAAGACTTCAGGCGGAGTGCGCATCGACGCCGCTCTTTATCGCAGATGGTCATCATCGGTATGAGACGGCGCTGGCGTTCCGAGATTTCATGCGGGCGAAGGAGACGGGTCACCCTGCCGACATCCGGAAACGGCCCTACAACTACGTCATGATGACGCTGGTCAGCGCTGAAGACCCCGGCTTGGTCATCCTTCCAATCCATCGGGTCATGCGACACCTTCCCGGTGGGAGTCTGGACGGATATCTGGCCCAACTTGGCCGACAATTTGCCGTGAAGAGCCTCGCTGTTCCCCGTGATCCTCAGGCCGCGGCTTCGGTTCTGCTGGACCATCTCCGACAGGCGACGGAGGGGACGCACTGTTTCGGTCTGTATGGTGGAGAGGAGCGCGCATATCTTCTCACGCTCACCGATGAACTGGTCCTGGAGGCGGGGGATGGCAAGCCGCCCGTGTACAGACGGCTGGACGTCACCATCGCGCATACGTGTCTCATTGAGGGGCCGTGGTCACGGCATGGGTTGGGTGATCTTTCAGATGATGGGCTTAGTTATCATCATGATGCAGCGGAGGCCGTTCGGATGGTCCAGAAAGATGGATGGGCAGCGGCTATCTTGCTTAATCCAACGAAAATTACTGAGGTGCAAGCGGTGGCCGAGGCCGGCCTGCGGATGCCGCCTAAGTCTACCTTTTTCTACCCCAAGCTTCTTACCGGCTTGGTCATCCATCCCATTCTGCCGGATGAGGTGGTCGAGGCGTAGCGCCCGATAGCGTCAGGTGTGCAGCGGACCTATGGAAGAGTATTCAGCGGGAGCGACCTCGGACACGCCGAGGTTAGGCGCAGGCTCATCCGCCTGGCGCACAACCCCCACCTCCGCCGCCTGTCACGCCGGAGCCGACAGATCCCTGCTCCCCTTTAAAGCTGAAGGCGGAAAACTGTTTTTCCACAGCCGCCCCAGGGCAGTGCGGGCATTCTACGACAGCATCGCGGCCCAGGACGAGTTTTTCAAACACCTGGCCGCAGTGTGAACAAAGATACTCATAGATAGGCATACCGACATCGCCCCCCGGATTTATTCTCCGCCGCGCTGAACGTAGCTCTTGACAAACTCCTCGGCATTTTCCTCAAGGACCTCATCGATCTCATCCATAAGTTTGTCAAGGTCCTCCTTGAGCTTCTTCCCTTTCTTTACGGTTTCGGGATTCGGCTCAGCCGCCTCAGGCGGACTTCCGCCGGCCTCGCGCTTTTGTTTTCGTTCCTGTTCCGCCATGTCTCACTCCTTCTTCCGTCTTACTCACCGAGCCGCCTGCCAGACGAGGTGTTGTATCTCCGGTATCAGGAGTTTCGTCAGGGCGAGACGGACGGCATGCTCTGAACCCGGTAGACACACGATCACCTTTCCTTTCGCCGTCCCACAGAGCGCGCGGCTCATCAGGGCGGCGCTTCCGACTTCCTGAAAGCTGAGGCTTCGGAACAGCTCGCCAAAACCTGGCAGCGCCTTATCCAGCAAGGGGCTGATCGCTTCAATCGTCTGATCTCTCTTGCTGAGCCCGGTCCCTCCGGTCATGATGATCAGATCAACCTCCTCCTCACACAACTTCTTTATGACCTCTCTCAGGCCTTTGGGATCGTTCTTCAGGATCATTGCGGCAACCTGGCTATGACCGGCTTCATTGAACAGCGATTCAATAAGCCGGCCTGAGTAGTCGTCTTCCGACTTACGACTATCAGTGATGCTGAGTCTTACGTATCGGACCGGTCCGACCTTCTTGGCCTCTGCGTGATGATCGTGAACACCCATGGGTACCTCGATGAGTTGTGGACTCTATCCTGTCTGGCATAGTTCCTGTAATGTATGATAATGGAAGACGCCATGTCGGTCAATGTAGTCAGCCGCGACCGGTTGCGTTATGTCGCATGCGACCGGATCAACTGCATGAACTCGTTTCGACTCTCGATCCGCTCGCGGAAGATCCCATGCATCGAGGAGGTCACGGCCCTGCAGTTTTGTTTCTCTACCCCGCGCATCATCATACAGAGGTGATAGGCTTCCATGACGACGGCCACCCCCCGTGGTCGCAGCGCCTCCAGGAGCGCGTTGGCGATCTCTGAGGTCAGACGCTCCTGTACCTGGAGTCGGCGACTGTACATCTCCACCAGTCGAACCAGCTTGCTCAACCCGACAATTTTGCCGTCCGGTAAGTAGCCGACATGACACTTACCGAAAAACGGCAGCAGATGATGCTCGCACAATGAGAAGAAGTCGATGTCCTTGACCAGGACGATCTCATCATAGTTGTCCTGGAAAACCGCCTCATTCAGGACCTGCTCTACCTGTTTGCCATATCCGGATGTGAGGAAGGCATACATCCGCTCCACTCGCTCCGGGGTCTTAATCAGTCCTTCCCGATCAGGATCTTCACCGATTTCCTTCAACAGATCCCTCACCAACCGATCGATCATGCTTATATTCCTTGTCGCGACAGCATTAGTGACGCCGAACTGTACACACGTTGAGACTCTCGATAAAATTCTAAATGAGCAACCCCGGATGTGCAAGGAAAACCTCTGGCGCGCAAACGAGCAGGGCGCGACCCGCTAGGATCGCCATTGACGACGGTCTATCCCCGATGCTATAAGGTCCGCGTTCGATCTTCGTTGCACGCGTATGCCGTTTCACGAATGGAGTCACCCCATGACGTCGCCCCAAGGGGTCCGGACGCTGATGCAGGCGTCGTCGGCAGCCGAGCCGACCGCCCTCCTGAACGTCGATCATGGCCTGTTGGAGCGCCTGTATCAGCAGCCGACGCCGGACGAGACCAGTGCGGCCATCCAGGCTGGGCTCGACCGGGCTGAAGGCGGTCGGCCGCTCACTCGCCAACAGGCTGCCCTGCTGCTCTACGCTGAGGGGCGCCACCTGCGGCGTCTTCTGGAACTTGCCTCCGACATTCGCGATTGCGGCAAAGGGCGAACGATCACCTTCTCGAAAAAGGTCTTCATCCCGCTGACCCGCGTCTGCCGCGATCGGTGCGGCTACTGCGCCTTCCGTCGGGATCCCGGCGAAACGGGTGACGGCCTCATGACACCTGATGAGGTTCTGGCTATTGCCTCGGCCGGCGCCGCCCTCGGGTGCACAGAGGCGCTCTTCAGTCTTGGCGAGAGACCCGAACTGGTGTTTCCTGAGGCCTGGCGAGCGCTGGCCGACCGCGGATATCGCAGTACGATCGAATACCTGGCGCGGATGTGTGAGCGGACGGTAGCAGAGACGGGGCTCCTGCCCCATGCGAATCCCGGGACGATGAGCATCGAAGAGATGGCGATGCTGAGAGATACAACAGCCGGCATGGGTCTGATGCTGGAGTCGGTGAGCGTCCGGCTCCTGCGGCCCGACGGGCCGCACCACTTCTCGCCTGACAAACACCCTCTGCGTCGGCTCAGTACCATCGAGAACGCGGGACGGTTGCGGATCGCGTTTACGACCGGGATCCTGATCGGCATCGGCGAGAGCCTTGAGGAGCGGATCGACTCTCTATGTGCTATCAGGGCGCTGCACCAAACATTCGGTCACATCCAAGAGGTCATCGTCCAGAATTTCCGAGCGAAACCCTCCACCCCGATGCGAGACCATCCCGAGCCGACGCTCGTTGATCTGCTCAGGACCGTGGCGGTGGCGCGCCTGATTCTCGGTCCGGACATGAACATCCAGGCGCCGCCGAATCTGAACCCGGAGACCTATCCTTTGCTGCTCCTGTCGGGCATCAACGACTGGGGCGGTATTTCGCCCCTCACGCAGGACCACATCAATCCCGAGGCGACCTGGCCAGGAATTGACGCGCTGCGCCATGCGACGTCGGCCATCGGCTACCGCCTGCACGAGCGGCTTCCAATCTATCCCGAGTACATCGTCCGCCGGGATGGATTCATTCCGGCACCCTTGGCTTCCAGGATCATGGCGCTGGTGGATGAGGCAGGATACTCTAAAGAGCAGGGTGTAGGGGGTAGGGTCTAGGGTGACGGGTTGAAAGAAAGGGCAAGGGAAAATGGTTCTGGACGCTTTTGACTATACCCTAAACCCTATACCCTGCTCTACGGGAGATGCCGGTGAGCAGTGTGGTTCCTGACAAGCCTTGCACGCGCAGTGAGAGGCTTGACCGGTTACTTGGTCGGATCGAGCCGGATGTAGCACGCCTGCTGGGCGGGGTACTTGAGGGGCGAGAGCTGTCCTCCGAAGGGGGAGTGCGCCTCACCGGGACGCATGGGCCGGAGTTGTGCGCGGTGGTCATGGCGGCCGATGAGATGCGACGGCGTCAGGCAGGAGAGGTCGTCACCTATGTGGTGAACAGGAACATCAACTTCACCAACGTGTGCTTCAAACATTGTACGTTCTGCGCTTTCAGTCGAGACTTCCGGGACGAACAGGCCTACTTCCTTCCCCTCGAGGAGGTGGCGCGGAGGGCCGAGGAGGCCTGGGATCTTGGGGCTACTGAGGTCTGCGTCCAAGCCGGCCTCCCGCCGACACTGGACGGCCGGTTTTACATCGAACTGTGCCGTGTCATCAGGCGGGCGGCGCCCATGATTCACATCCACGCCTTCTCACCCGAGGAGATCCTGTACGGTTCCAGGCAATCCGGCATCCCTATCACGCAGTATCTGCAGGCACTGAAGGAAGCGGGTCTTGGAACGCTTCCCGGGACCTCGGCCGAGATCCTGGACGATGAGATCCGCACGATCATCTCGCGCGGTCGCATCTCCACTCGCCAGTGGATCGACGTGGTGACCACCGCTCACGCCCTCGGTATTCCGACCAGCGCCACAATGATGTACGGCCATATCGAGCAGCCGATCCACTGGATCAGACATATGGCGTTGCTGCGCGACATCCAGAAAGAGACGGGCGGGTTTACCGAATTTGTGCCGCTCTCTCTGGTCCATTACGAGGCGCCGATCTATCGTCAGCAGTTGGTGAAAGGGGTGCGCCGGGGAGCGACGGGCGCTGAGGTGCTGAAGGTGCATGCGCTGGCGCGCCTGATGCTGGGTGCCACCTTTACACATATTCAATCGTCCTGGGTCAAGGAGGGTTCGGCGTTCGCTCAATACCTGCTGTGCGCCGGAGCCGATGATCTCGGCGGCACCCTGATCAACGAAAGTATTTCCACGTCGGCCGGCGCGTCTCACGGTCAGCTTATGCCGCCCGCCGCGCTGCGCCGTCTGGTCCGCGCACTCGGACGTGTTCCTGCCCAGCGAAGCACGACCTACCAGCGCCTTCGACTGTACGACAATGTAGGTGAAGAGGACGATCCGCTCGACCGCATCGATGATCCGGAGGCGCGGTTCGGCTCATATCAGACGCTGGCCGCCTCACCCGCGTTCCGGTACCTGACTAGTCATTGCGAGCGACCGAAGGGAGCGCGGCAATCCGACACGGAGTGTCGTTGTGAGCCGTAGGCGAAGCAATCTCGTAGTGACACAGGCAAGAACGGTGGGATTGCTTCGGTCGCTGCACTCCCTCGCAATGACGGGGGCGGGGGACTTCCTAACCAACGACGAACATAAACGGAAAGAGCCGTGAAGATCGCAATCTTAGGGGGAACGGGACGAGAGGGATCGGGGCTGGCGCTGCGTTGGGGTGCCTCCGGCGAAGAGGTCATCATCGGATCGAGAGATGCTGGACGGGCGACCGCGGCGGCGGAACGCTTGAACAAGCTGCTCCAGGTGGCTGCCATCCGTGGTGCCCTGAATCGACAGGCTGTGCTCCAAGCGGACGTCGCGGTCCTGACGGTGCCCTACGCCGCCCACCGTGCCGCACTGACGGAGGTCAAGGAGACGCTGCGCGGTAAACTCCTGATCGATACAACCGTCCCGCTGGACCCCAAGACGCACGAACGGCTGATTCAGGCACATCACGGCTCCGCTCTCCAAGAAGCGCAGGAGTTCCTGGGGCCTAGCGTGAAGGTGGTGGCAGCCTTCCAGAACATCGGCTTTGACCTGCTGAAAGAGTTGGGGAAGGTCATCGACTGCGATGTCCTGGTGTGCGGGGATGACCCCCACGCAAGGCGCCTCGCCGCCGTATTGGTGGCAAAGGTCGGTCTGCGCGCCGTCGATGCCGGCTCGTCGAGACATGCCGGGACGATAGAGGGACTGACTGCGCTGCTGATAGAGTTGAAGCGCCGCTACAAGACCAAGGAGACGGGAATCAGGATCACGGGCCTTCCGGAATACACGTCATGATTCTCGCTCTGGCCGGTGGGGTCGGTGCCTCAAAGCTGCTGCGTGGGCTCGCGCAGGTGATAGACCCTGCCGAACTCACCGTCATTGTCAACACAGGGGATGACGTGATCCTGCACGGTCTGACCATCTGCCCGGACGTAGATACCGTCATCTATACCCTGGCCGGCGTAGCCGATCAGGAAAGAGGATGGGGGGTCGAGGGCGACACGTTCAACGCCCTGCAATGGCTTGGCCGCTACGGTCGGGAATGCTGGTTTAATCTGGGAGATCGGGACCTCGCCACTCATTTGCACCGGAGCGCCTTGTTGAATGAAGGGCGTACGCTCACCGAGGTCACCGACCTCATCAGGCGCGCGTTTGCTGTCCGAGCCAGAATTCTGCCGATGTCGAATGAGAGAGTTTCGACGATCGTGCTCACCGACGACGGGCCGCAGTCTTTTCAGTCGTACCTCGTTCGCGACGGTGCTCGCCGTGCTGTAAGAGGGGTCATCTTCGAGGAGATTGAGCGTTCGCGACCTGCGCCAGGCGTGCTTGAGGCGATCGAGACGGCAGACGGGATTATTCTCTGTCCCAGCAACCCGATTATCAGCATCGGGCCGGTTCTAGCCGTCCCAGGCATCCGCGAGGCGCTGCGCGCAACAAAGGCGCCAATTGTGGCGATCAGTCCGGTTGTGAGCGGCCGGTCCCTGAAGGGCCCGACTGACAAGTTTCTCACCGGTCTCGGCCATGAGGTCTCGGCCCTGTCGGTGGCCCGCCTCTATCACGACTTTCTCGATCTGCTCATTATCGATCGCCTCGACACCGGCCTGCTCCCCGTCATCGAGGCGCTGTCGCTCCAGGCGAAAGCGGCCGAGACCCTGATGGATAACCCTGAGCGGAAGATCGCCCTGGCGAAGGAGACGCTCGTTTGTCTGGCCTCTTTGACTGGATGGCGACGCTGATGCTGGTTGCGGTGATCCCGGTCAAGGAGTTGTCCAGAGGCAAGGCGCGACTTGCGCCATGGCTCTCGGCTGACGAACGATACCTCCTCTGCGAGACGATGTTCGAGGATGTGCTGACCGTTGTGGCCGCCTTTCCTCTGTTTGATCGTGTGCTGGTCATTACGTCGGATACCGAGGCTGCTGCATCTGCCCGGCGGTATGGTGTCGAGGTCATCAGGGAGGCGCAGCAGGTCGGGCACAGCCGGTCGGTGGGGGCTGCCGCCTCGGTCTGCCGCGAAGTCGGGGCTGAAGCGATGCTGACCGTCCCGCTGGACGTGCCTCGGATCACGGCCGACGATCTCAGCCGGATTGTAGAACAGGGACCTGTGCCTAGGGGGATTGTGCTGACGCCGTCACATGATGCCCTTGGAACCAACGCCTTGCTGGCTAGGCCACCCGAGGCCATCCTCTTTCGCTTTGGGTACGATAGCTACCGCGCTCACCGCAGCGAGGCCGAGGCCAAGGGTCTGCAATGCGTCGTCTGTGAACTTCCCAACCTCGGGCTGGATATCGACGAGATCGACGATCTTCGATGCTTCCTCGCGCAACCGGGTCGGACCAGAACGGATGCGCTGCTGCATCGGCTTGGGATCGGCGGGAGAGTTGGAGTTGGGACGGGCGCCTGAACTGACACTGATCGGTCTGACCGGCATCCCGGAGATTCAGGTCGGCGATGATCTGGCTGCGCTGCTCGTTGAGGCGGCAACGAGACTGAGCCTCGCGTTCCAACCGAACGATATCCTGGTCGTGACGCAGAAGGTCGTCTCCAAGATCGAGGGCCGGGTCGTGTGCCTTCGAGACGTCACGCCATCGCCTGCATCTCTGGGCTGGGCCGCGTACCTCGACAAGGATCCGCGCCTGGTCGAATTGATTCTCGGGGAGGCCACACGGATCGTCCGGATGGACCAAGGACTCCTCCTCGCTGAAACCAGGCACGGCTTCATTTGCGCGAATGCGGGAGTTGACCGATCCAATCTCCCCGGCGAGGAGTCTGCGTCGCTGCTGCCGCTCGACCCGGACAGCTCAGCCGAGGCGATCCGGAATCGAATCCGAGCCCTCTGCGGAGCCGATGTGGCGATCCTGATCTCTGATACCTTTGGTCGCCCCTGGCGCGACGGCCTGACCAACGTGGCCATTGGTGTCAGCGGTCTCATCCCGCTTCAGGATTATCGTGGGACGACCGATGACTTCGACCGGCCTCTCAAGGCGACGCGTACGGCCATCGCTGATGAACTGGCAGCCGCGGCGGAGTTGGTGATGGGCAAGACCGAGCGGATCCCTGCGGTCCTGATTCGTGGCTATCGGTACGTGAGCGGGGAGGGACGAGCGTCAATGTTGCTTCGCCCGTCCGAGCGGGATCTGTTCAGATAGATTACGTGTCGTACTTATCGCGGCGCAGGAGGGGTCTGTCCCTCCAGCGTGAGCCTCCGCAGCTCGGATTCGGCCTGCGCCCGTGCCTTACGGGCCTCGCTCCTGACGGCTTCCTTGGCGCCGAGTTCGCCAAATAGCTGCTCCCGCGTCGAGGTAAAGCGTCGATTGACATTGGTGTTAAAGGTGTCGACGATCTGCGCTTTGATCGCGGTGATTTCGCGATCGGATTTTACTTCTATCGCCTTCGTTCCTGCCACTTTTGCCTGATACTGCGCCTTCTCTGCGAGCAGGTTGACTGCCTCACCCGACGTTCTGGCGCTGAACAGATGAGCATCCTTCTCCTGTGTCGCAGACCTGAAGAGTTTCGCCTCATCTTTGGCCTGCGCTAAATACTCCAGGGCCAATGAGAACTCCTCCGGCGCATAGATCTCCGCCTCGAAGTCTCTCGCCTCACGAATGGCCTTGTCTGCCTCCTCCAGTGCCTTCATGAAGACGATCTCTTGCGCATCAGCCAAGTCTGTCCTGAGCAAAACCGAAGGGCCCGCCCACAGCGTCAACGACACCAGCGCAATCATGATGGCCACAATCAGGCCCGGAACCGTTCGCCTGCTCTCTCTCATTGCGATGACCCTTTCGTGCATTCGCCGAGATATCTGAATCGGTTCGTAAATGCCGTCGGCTCCAGATGGCCGTCACGCGCCAACGCCTCGATCCGCCCCGATGTCTCAAAATCATGGGGCTCCAGGCGGATCATATAGGCCCGAAGCGTCTGATACGACTCGGAGTCGATATCGACGTAACGGACGCGGATCTTCCCTGTCCGATGATCCAACATCTTCTGAAAAGGGATCGGGACCATCTTCCCCCCCTGGATGGTCACCATGGCTTCCGTCTGACCGTCCAACAGGAAACGGGTCGCCCAATAGCCAAGACTGCGACAATACTGGATATCCAATGCGCCCGGGGGAGCACAGCGGAGTTCATAGCCGATATCTTTCGCCACGATCGTGACATCGATGCCTCGTGCCCGAAGATTTTCGGCAACTCGCTCTTTCAGCACTCGTCCAAGCACAAGCTCCGAAAGGCGGATATTTCCATAACCGTCCCGTTCAACCGAGCCAAACTCGGCAGGATCCAGTTTATCGGCCAGTCCTTCGCTCAGAATGGCCACGCCATGTCCCTTCCCTGAAGTGCGTCGCTTGATGACTGCTCCTTCCAGGATATCAACCAGCGTCTGAAGAGGGATCCTCGGCTCCGAAAATTCCTCTCCGATAACCGTGAGTGTGGCGCCGGCGGCGCCTCCAATGCCGAGCGCCAGATGGCCGGCTCGTCGCCCCATCACCGTGATGAAAAACCATCGGTCCGTTGTCTCCGCATCCCCCATCAGGTTCTCGACGATTTCTTTACCCAGATTGCAGGCCGTAGTAAAGCCAAACGTCGGTACCTCATGCGGGAGCGGAAGATCGTTGTCGATTGTCTTCGGCACATGTGCGATGGCGACCCGACCCTTCACTGCCTCCGAGAGCCGATACGCTGCGAAGGCAGTGTCATCGCCCCCGATCGTCAACAGGCCTGAGACCTCCAGTTTATCGAGCGCCTCAACCACATTTCGAAGCGTCTCCTGGGATTTGGTGGGATTCGTTCTGGATGTCCGAAGGATAGATCCTCCTTCGAAATGGATCCGGGATATCCCGTTGATTTCGAGCTCTATCACGTGGCTGGTATCGCCTCGCGCAAGCCACTTGAACCCATCATAGAAGCCGAGGACGCGTGCCCCATGGTTGCGGGCCTCGATGGTCGACGCCGCAATTACGCCGTTAATACCAGGCGCGGGGCCGCCTCCAACCAGCATGGCAAGCGTTTTCATGAGATTCCCTCGCGATGAGAAAGCAGCTTTCAGCGGTCAGCCATCAGCGTGATATCGGGGGAAGATGGCGGACGATGTCCGCAATCTGGAGCGGGAGACGGGACTCGAACCCGCGACGTTCAGCTTGGGAAGCTGACATTCTGCCACTGAATTACTCCCGCGCCCTCTTCTGTCTAACAAAAGCGCTCGCACTTGTCAATGGCTTTCGACCCGCGTGTCGTGAAGCGGGTGACGTCTCGAAGAACTGCCGCCACGATTCAAGATGTTCCTGCGCGTAAGCCAGAGCCTCCTCACGGCTGGTGATGAGCCCTGTTGCCTGCGCTTCCTGCAGACGATCAAGTATAAATCCCAGGAAAGGGCCAGGCGCAATATTGAACGTCTCGATCAGATCATCTCCTCGCAGGATGGGCTTGACCTGACTGGTCAGAAACTCGGTTCTGTAGAACCGGAACGCCTCCCTCAGGAACACCTGGTGCCGGACGAGCGCCTCGGTTTCTCCGCCAAAGGTGGCCCGCAGGTCCGCCCACGAGTGCAGCAACACAAGGGGGACCGCATCATCCGCTTCCCTGAAGAAACGATACTGCGCCCTGGCGGTCACGGTTGTTGCGCTCGAGAGGTGGATCGGCCGCAAGTGATGTTGCTCGATGCCGGCCACGAGGCTGGTGGCCGACCGACCCAATCGAAGGCGGTCGCACAGGCCGGCGAGGATCGGCAGGCCGGCCTGCTCATGTCCGAGGAACCGGACCCGACCATCCGGTTGGACGCTTCGGGTTTCCGGCTTGCCGACATCGTGCAGGAGGGCCAGCAGCTTGAGGATGGCGGTCTCGCTGACGCCCGCTTCGATCTCGCGATCAAGCCGCTCGCGCAACCAGGGGGCGTGTTCCGGAAAGAGCTGCTCAAGGTGTGCGAGCAGCAGCTCGACAGACCACAGCGTCTGAAGCGAGTGTTCCCAGAGGGGCAGACGATGCGGTGTGCTCGCCGGAACTGATTTGAGCGCCTCGGCCTCCGGGACCAGCACCTTCAGAAGTCGTAGGACGTCGAGCTGCTCGATCCAAGGCGCCGCAGGGACCGTATCGAGAATCCTGAACAGCTCATCACGCAGTCGCTCCCCGGCTACTGTCTCGAGCAGTGATGCCCGCTCAATGATCCACCGTCTGGTGACCTCCTCGATGGTCAAGTCGAGTTCTGCCGCCAGGCGGACTGCCCTGATCAGGCGAAGCGGATCGCAATCGAACGCCGATGGGACAATGGCCCGCAGGCGCTTTTCCTTCAGATCGTTCAGCCCACCCGTTGGATCAATGAGAGAGGGGGGATTGGGGGTGTCGAGCCTTACGGCCAGAGCATTGACCGTGAAGTCGCGAGCAGCCAAATCGTCTTCGATTGTTTCACCCTTCGGACGGCTGATGTCGATCTGCACGATGACGTCCACAGATCGGATAACGGCCCGAACCGTCTCCTGGTCAAGACGCACGAGGCTGCCTTCCAGGGAATCGACCAGCTCGCGACCGAATCGTTCCGGTTCCCCCCAGACCACCAGATCAAGGTCGGCGCATCTTGCCCTGCTGCGACCAAGCAGAAGATCACGCAGGTATCCGCCAACCAGATACAAGGGACCTATCCTGTTTGAAGCCGCAACCGCCACTATAGCGCGAAGATACGGCTCTCTGCGGAGCGTGTCCAGCCCGAAGCCCCATGTCCCGCTCATCTGAAAAATTCCCTTGCCATGACTGATTCCTGCCCTATATGATAAGTTCAATAGTCGAGAGAGGCGGTTTGGTGCCCGCCCTCGCTTCGGGAGACTGTCGATGACGTGAACAGGGCGACTACAGGGGTCGCGCCTGCGAGAACAATAATGACATGGATATGATTGGGAAGGAAGCAGCATGATGAGGATTACCGCAGAGATGAAGATTGACAATGTGGTGCGGCAGTACCCGGAGACCGTTCAGGTGTTTAACCGTTACGGCGTCGCCTGCCTGGGGTGTTCTGCGGCTGAGTACGATAATATCGCTGTCAGTGCCCAGGTCCACGGTGTCAATCTGGACCAGCTCCTGCGCGAGTTGAACGAGACGGTAGCGATCCGAAACTGAATCACACACATCGCGTGTTCACAACACTCAAACGAGACATCCAAGCGGCCCTGAACCGAGATCCAGCCGCTCGCAGCGCGCTGGAGGTTCTCGTATGCTACCCCGGCCTGCACGCCCTGTATTTTCACCGGATTGCGCACTGGCTGTGGGGCGGCAACCTGAAGATCCTCGGCCGCCTGATTTCGCATATGGGCCGGTTCCTGACCGGGGTTGAAATCCACCCCGGCGCGCGTCTCGGCCGGGGCCTTTTCATCGATCACGGCAACGGGGTGGTTATCGGCGAGACCAGCGAGATCGGTGAGGATGTCACCATCTATCAGGGTGTCACGCTGGGCGGCACCAGCCTGGAGAAAAAGAAGCGCCATCCGACAATCGGTAACGGCGTCGTCATCGGCGCAGGCGCCACCATTCTCGGGCCGATCAAGGTCGGAGACAACAGTCGCATCGGTTCAGGCTCCGTGGTGGTGAAGGAGGTCCCGCCGAACTCGCTCGTGGTGGGCGTGCCGGGGCAGGTCATCTATCGCGACGGCAAACGCGTGCCCCCGTCCATCGATCTGGAGATGACCGATATGCCGAACCCCGCCGAGAAGGCCATCCGGTGCGTTCTGGAGCGTCTACAGGAGCTGGAAAAGGAAGTTGAGACGCTCAAAAAGGAGTTGACGTCTGTCCACGCTCCCTATACGTCTTCCTCGAGATACCACTCCCCGCGAAACGAGTAGCCCGCCACAAATGGCGCCCTAATCGGGTGGGGTCATGGACCAGTCCTGGTCCGGCTCTTCTCTGGCGATGACCACAATGCCCGAGTCCGAGACGTGGTAGCGCTCACGGTCCGTCTCTGCGTGATAGCCGATCTCGGTTCCTGGTCGGATAAACACATTTTTATCGATGATGGCCCGCCGGATCCGGCAGCCCCGTCCGATTTCCACCCGATTCATGATGACCGAGTCCTCAATCTGGCAATGGCTGTGAATACGGACGTTACGGCCGATGACTGAATTTCTGACCAGGCTTCCGCTGATGATGGTCCCCTCGGCGACGATAGAGTCCAACGCCATCCCTCGCCGCCCGTCTTCATCAAAGACGAATTTGGCGGGCGGGTCGCTGTAGCTGACGGTGCGAATCGGCCAGCTCCGGTTGTAGAGATTAAAGGTTGGGTGGACGGCCCGCAGGTCCATATTGGCCTCGTAATACGCCTCGATAGTCCCGACATCCCGCCAATAGCTGGGCTCCTCCCCTCGCAACAAGGTAGGAATCCGGTTCCTCCTGAAGTCGTAGGCATACACCTTCCTGCCTTCTGCCACCAGACGAGGAAGAACGTCTCTGCCAAAGTCGTGGGTACTGTGGGGATCATGCGCGTCCTCCTCGACTGCCCGGAGTAGAAGATCCGTCTCGAAGAGGTAGTTACCCATTGAGACAAGCGCGTGTTCCGACTCCCCCGGGATCGGTTTCGGCTGTGCGGGCTTTTCCTCGAAGCCAAGAAGCCGCCAGGTGTGATCCGCTTCCATCACGCCGTAATGCGACGCCTCCTCAATGCCGACCGGAAGGGCGGCCACGGTGATCTCTGCCTCCTTCCGCAGGTGGTACTCCATCATTTGGCGGATATTCATCTTATAGATATGGTCGGCTCCGAAGACTGCCACAACGCGTGGGTGGACCCGCTTGATCAGGTGCAGGTTCTGGAAGACAGCATCCGCCGTTCCGCGGTACCACTCTTCGCCGGTCCGCATCTGGGCAGGAACCGGAACAACAAAATGATTCCGGGACACGCTGGTTACTTGCCAACCTTCCTGCAGGTGCTCCACCAGCGACTGGGCCTTAAATTGCGTCAGGACATAGATGGAATAGATGCCGGAGTTGACGAAATTGGACAGGACCACGTCGATGATTCGGTACTTGCCGCCGAACGGGACCGCCGGCTTGGCCCGGTCCTTCGTCAGAGGATGGAGCCTTTCACCTCGTCCTCCCGCCATAATCATTCCCAGAACCGTCACGCGCTGTCCTCCTCTTCATGTCGTACCTGCTTCATGCGTAGCCTTGTTTGACCGTCCTCGGTCCGATTGCGGTCAGCGTGTTGGAATTGAGCCTCGGCCGAGTACAGTGCACACGCAGGGCGCGACTCAGCATTGCTGCGATTATCCACACTCAGGCGGCCGTTGGCAAGAGAATGAGCCGGGTAAGCCGCTACCTTCTGTACCCTAGGTCACATGACACTTTTGGGAGCGGAGCCTCATAGAGGGGTTGGGGGGGGAGGGTGAGAGGGAAAAACTTGCCAACCAAGGCAGCCTCATGTCCGGTGGAGGACGTTGAGCAGGGCGGGTGGCGATAAGAGGGCGTGTGGCGGGAGTAGATCTCCGATGATACCAAGCAGCAGGTTCGCAAGCGATTGACGTCGACGGAGAAGCCGAGCGACGGCATTGGCCGCGCGCGGTCGACGGATGATGGCCTGCAACGCAACGCCCAGCCGCTTCCTGCCTCTCACAGCATTGCGCTGATGGTGATCAAACTGCGCAAGGCGAGTCTCGGTCAGACCCCCGTCACCGTCGGCACAGGCTGAGGCGATCGTGTGGGCTGCGAGCCGGGCACTGTAGAGCGCATGACCCACTCCTTCGCCGGTAAAAGGATCATAAAAGCCGGCCGCGTCTCCAATCAACAGCGCCCCGGCCCTCGCGCTGCAACTCGATCGAAACGCCAGAGGACCGAGACATCGGACCGATCCGCATCGTCTCGTGCCGCGGAGCGCGTTGAGTGCCTGGGGAAACGCCTGCAGCGTGCCATCGAACAGCTCGTTGAGTTGCCCTTTCCAGCCCTGCACGATCCCCTGGTCTACCACAATGGCGGCGTTGGTCAGCCGTTCACCGATGGGGTTGAGGATGCAATACGATCGATCGCCGACCGAGATCATCCCGTGATCCTGGAGTGTGCTGATCCCCTCATAGTAGGCGACCAGCGCCATCCGGTGTAGCGTAGGATGAGGCTGGTACAGCCCGAGCCGCCTGGCGACTACCGACTCTCGTCCGTCCGCCCCTACGACGATCTGCCCCCGATACGTCTCCGGACCCGCCGGACCAATCCCCGTGACACCGCAAATGTGTCCGTTCTCCCAGACCAGGTCGGTCACGCGCAACCCTTCGATATATTCCGCCCCGAGGCCGCGAGCCCATGTCAGCAAGAGGTTGTCAAGGATGGCCCTTGGGATAGAAAGCGCAAACGGGGGAGCCCCATTGGTTCCAGTGATGGCGGGAAATTCGGCTGTAAAGGTCGTACCGTCCGGGGAGATGACCGTCATGCCCCACAGGCGCCGCGCCCCGGCCGAACGCACGAAATCGAGCAGGTCGAGCTGATCGAGGAGTCTGACGGTTCCCGGGCTGAGATAGTCGCCGCAGATCTTGTCGCGAGGGAATGTCGCCTTGTCAAGCAGTAGTGTCTCAATCCCGCGCTGGGCCAGCAGACCGGCCAGGACCGAGCCGGCCGGACCGGCGCCAACCACGATGACCGGGACCTGTGTCATGGGGATACCCTACTCAGGAACTGCCACCACCTTAAAGCTCACCACCACCTCATCTTTCATCGGGATAAACAGCAGCGCGGGGATGGGGATCTGGAAGGTGGAGAGGCGCAGAGGGAACATTCCTTCGACCACCAGCCTCTGCTTAGTGAGTGTCCCCTTGGCCGGGACCTGCAGCGACACGGTCACCCCGTGAAGTGTCAGGGCGCCGCGAAGGGTGGCGGTGTAACGGTCGTCGCCCTTGGGTTCTACCTGGTCCACGCCGCTCAGGGTGAAAAGGATAGTCGGAAAGCGATCGGTGTGCAGGTGACTCTTCCGCATCTGTCGATCGCGCAGGCCAATTCCTGTGGTGATACTCTTGGCCTCGACCTCTACACAGGCCGCCGCCTCGTTTGCGCGGGAGGCACTCAGCAGGCGGACGCGACCGGACAGTTGGCCGGCCACGCCGGTAAAGGTGTGCAATCTGGCGTCGGCGTCGAAACGGATCGTGCTTTCGCGGGGGTCGAGGATGTAGACCGGATGCCGGTCAGCCTCCGGCTTGGGCGGCAGCTCGCAGGCCGCAACGGTCGGCTGAGGCATGAGCAGCCAGACCAGTGCGCAGATGGCAGGGAGGAGCCGCTTTACCGTGCGATCTCTTTGGTGAGGGCGATGCGGAACCATGGATGATGGCTCAACTGCACATCGGCAAGGCCGGCTGTGGTCGCCATCCGACGCAACTCCTGGGGCCTGAAGCCGCGCAGGACAGACATCGGACCGTCGTGGCGCGTCAGGCGATTACCCGACAGCAGCCGTGTGGCAAGCGCTGTCAGCAGGCAGGCGAGTCGGCTGCGCAGCAGATCGTTGACCAGCAACCCGCGTCGCGCGACCCTCGCCATCTCCCGCAGCAGGAGGATCCCCTCCATTTCCGTCAGATGGTGAAAGAACAAAGAAGCGATGACGTAGTCAACGCTGCGATCCTGGTAAGGCAAGGGCGGCGCTTCCACCCGTCGCAACCGGATCTCCGGGAAGTCGATCGACCATTCGGTTGCCGCGGCCAGAACCTTGTCGCCACGGTCCACGGCTTCGATCGCGACCGTAAGCTTGCGGTTCCTGGCCCAACGACAGATGGCCCGAGGAATATCAGCGCCGCCGGTCGCGATGTCGAGGATTGTAAGGGATCTCTGCGAAGGCTCGCCTACCATCCGACCGAGATGCACAAGTACCGTGCGCACACCGCCGAAGTATCGGTTCAGCCGCTCCAGATCGCGCAGGCTCTCACGGATCTCCTCATCGGAGTTGTCCGGGCGGTCCAGCAGTTCCGCCGCCCCTTCCAGGCGTGGGAGGGGCGGCCAGGTCGTTACCATCGCAGCAGCGCGCCCTCCGCGCAGAAGCCGGGCCCGAGCGCAATCATGACGCCCAGGTCGCCGGGGGATGCCTGCCCGGATCTGATCACTTCATTGAGGACGAAGAGCACCGTGGCCGACGACATATTGCCGAATTGTCGAAGCACCTGGCGGGAGAATTGGAGGTCGGCGTCACTGAGTCCCATTGCGCGCTGCGTCCGTTCGAGGACCCCCCTACCGGCGGAGTGCAGGACCCAGAACCGGATCTCCTCCTGCTTGAGATGATAGCGATCGAGTATTGCCTTTGCCAGCCCTTTCACCATGGCGCTGCCGATTCCCCTGATCTCCTTGGACAACAGGATGCGGGGTCGTCCGTTCGGATAGGTGAATCCCATCAAGTCCAGGTGCTCCGAACGGACCAGACTCATGTGACCCATGACCTCAACCCCACCGCCACCATCGGATGTCAGAATGGCCGCTGCGGACCCGTCGGCAAAGATCGCGTTGGCCACTGCGGTCTCGAGGGAGTCATCGAAGTAATAGGTCGAGGAGCAGATCTCCACGGACACGATCAGCGCCCGATGGTCAGGAAAGGCCAGCAGATGGTTGAAAGCCTGCTGCAGCGCAATCATCCCGCTGGCGCAGCCCATATCGCCTACGTGTACCCGTTGAACCCGTTCCTTCATCCTGAATTCTCGGACGAAATAGGCATCGAGGTTAGGGCACAGTCGGCCGGTGCAGGTGGTGGTCACCACAAAGTCGATCTCCTGAGCGGAGCAGCCGGCCCGATCCAGGGCGCGCTGGATCGCCAGGCGGCCGATCTCCAGGCCTCCTTTGCGGAATCGGGCGTTGAGTTCGTCCGTGGTCTCAGTGGGACGGAAGGTGGCCTTATCCACATACAGATGCCGCTGCTCAATGCCGCTGTGGAGGAAAAAGCCCCGCCGCCGCTCATCGGTATACGACGCGAGGGCCAGAAGCTCTTCTTGGGAGAAGGAGGTTGTGGGATTGGCGGTTTCGAGCGCGATAATCCTGGGATTGGGCATGGGTGAGCCTCCTGTGTATTCATTGTTATCCCGGCATGGGTGACTGTCAAGCAATTATTCCGCTGCAGCCTGCCACGGCAGCTCGTCTTAGAAGGCGCGCCGCCCGCCTCGATCGTCCCGCCTCGAGCCTCGATCTTCAGTCCTCAGTCCTCCACAGGCTACGTATTGGCGCGTGCCCGTTGTCTTATATCGGATATCGAAAAGCGTCACGGAGTGCCAAGGAAGAGATGCGCGAAAGGCTTTGAAAGAGTGTAAATATATTTAAACATAGTAAAATAT
>JACPQW010000080.1 GCA_016190285.1 Candidatus Methylomirabilis oxygeniifera | reverse complement strand
TGTGGCACCTGCCGCCGGATGACGATGATTTTCCGACCCGCTGGCGGTTGATCAAGGCGCAGTTTTCTCGTCGCCTCGACGTGGGTGAACGCATTTCACAGAGCCGCCAGCGGAAAGGTGAGCGGGGCATCTGGCAACGTCGCTATTGGGAGCATCTCATTCGAGACGAGGGGGATTACCAACGCCACGTAGATTACATTCACTTCAATCCGGTCAAACACGGCTACGTCCAATCGGTCAAGGAGTGGCCGTACTCGTCTTTTCATCGATGGGTGAAACGTGGCATATACCCAGCCGACTGGGCAGCGGTATCGCCAGAAGTCGTGGCCTGTCAGTGGGAGTAGATTGCTGGGATTCGGTTCACTCATCCCAGCCTACCCAGACTGTGACGGTCTCTGGAAAACTGAGTGTGGACATTATCTGCCAGGCTACATTGCCGCCGGTGAATCGAGGGACCAGGTGTTGGCGCTGCTTCGTGAGGCGATCTCATTTCATCTTGAAGGCTTGAATGCGGACGGGCAGCCTATCCCGGAGCCTTCTTCATCCGGCGAACTCATCGAGATCGAAGCCGCCGCATGATACCTCGTTCAAATGGACCGCCCTTTACAGAACGGTAGGCTGGGTTGAGGAACAAAACCCAGCTCAATGATCTTGGCGGGATCGCCGGACGTCGCGGCGTGGCGTATAACTCATCTCGCCATTAGCCCTGCGATAGAAAATACGCTATATTTGTGACCAAGCAATCCTTCATGCGTTTTCGGTGTGCCATGAGTATGAAAACTTGTTGCGCGATCATGCCTCTCACTGGCTAGTCATTGCGAGCGACCATCGGGAGCGCGGCAATCTCAGCGTTCTCGATGGTGCAAAGAACGGTTGGATTGCTTCGGTCGCTGCGCTCCCTCGCAATGACGGAGGTGCGGGTGGCTTTCTAACCAATACACGACAAAGGAGGCTCTCTCATGCTGGCTGGGTTGCCAAAGCAGGTCACACTTCAGACCGGAACGCGCGTTACGATTCGCCCGATGGTTCAAGAGGATGCGAAAAGGCTCCACGAATTTTTCTGCAGGCTGCCGCGCGAGGATCGTCTCTTTCTGCGGGACGATGTCTCCCTCCGGGAGGTGATCGATGCGTGGGCGGAAGAGCTGGACTACGAGAAGGTCCTGCCGCTTGTGGCAGAGGTGGACGACACTATTGTGGCGGACGCCACCTTGCACCGCCGAAAATTCGGCTGGACCAGCCACGTGGGCAAGGTGCGCCTGGCCGTCGATACCGACTATCGGGGGAAGGGGCTCGGGACGCTCATGCTCGAGGCGTTGATTGAGACCGCCAAGAAGGCCGGTTTGGAAATTCTCGTTGCCGAGATCATGGGAGGTCAGACGGAGGCACTGAAAATCCTTAAGCAGTTGGGATTTACAAAGGAGGCAGTCTTCTACAACTACGTCAAAGACCAGATCGGAGAGGAGCACGATCTTGTCGTTATGATGAAGAACCTGCAGATCGAGCCGGCCATGGTGCCATTTTGATGCCGAAGGTAACTATTCAGATAGACAGACTGTAGGCTGTTAGACTGTAGGCTATAGGCTGTAGGAACGAGCCTTGCGAGACCATGCCAAGCTCAGAACGTTTGAACTGGCCGACGAAGTGCGTCTTGATTCGGTCCGTGCGCAACGACTAACAGCCTTCAGCCTACAGCCTAAACACCTGAGTAGTTACTGCCGAAGGCTGATCGACCCGCGCTGCATGGCGACAGCGAAGATTCTGGACTGTGAGGCATGACCTATGAAGCTGACGATCATGGTAAAGCCGCCCAAGGGACGGGTTCCCCATCGGCCGACAAAGGTGGAACCGGAGCGGGCTCGCTACGATCGGAAGCGTGGCAAGCAAGCGATTCGGGAAGAGTCGAAGGGGGAGCGGTGAGACGATGATCAGTCCATTGACACCTGATGCGCTTCGCAAGATCTGTCCGCTGGAAAGCCTCCCCTTCGAAGGGACGGATGAGCTCAAACCTCTGGAAGAGGTCGTCGCACAGGACCGCGCTGTTGAGGCCATCACCTTCGGTGTCGGCATCCGCAGCGAGGGGTTCAATCTTTTCGTCCTCGGGCCTGCCGGAACCGGCAAGACCACGGCAATCAAGCGCTTCCTGGCCAGCGAGGCGGCGAAGCTCCCGACCCCGCCCGATTGGTGTTATGTCAACAACTTTGCCGACCCGCAGCGCCCCCGCGCGCTCTGCCTTCCTCCAGGCCGCGCCCGCCTCTTTCAGGTCGACTGCGAGCGGCTGCTGGAGGAGTTGAAGACAGGCGTCCCAAGAGCCTTCGAGTCCGAAGCGTATGAGCAGAACCGTCAGACCATCCTGGAGGATTTGCAGAAACAGACGAGCGATGAGTTGGAGGCGCTGCGCAAGCGCGCGGAGGCGCTCGGGTTCGGACTGGCCAAGACGGCTAGCGGCTTCATGATCGTCCCCATGTTTAAAGGGAAGCCGCTGAAGCCGGAAGGGTTTGAAGGCCTCGATGAGGAGACCAAGCAGCAGGTCAACCTGAGAATGGAGGAAGTACAGAAGGATCTGGCCGCAACGCGCCGCCGAATCCGCGACCTGGAGCGGGAGGCGAAGAATCGCCTCGACGGGATAGACCGGGAGGTCGCAACCTCAGCAGTTGATCACCTGATCGAGGAGGTCAAGGACGGGTACGCCGATCACGCCGCGGTGCAGGCGCACCTCGAGGCGATACGCGAGGACGTCATCGCCAATGTGGATCTGTTTCGTCGGGATCAGAGCGGGGCGCAAGGCCAACCGGAACTGGCGGCCATGCTGCGGCAGGGGCTGGACCCCTTCGACCGGTATCGCGTCAATGTCCTGATCGAACACGGGGAAAACGGCGGCGCGCCGGTCGTCGTCGAACCGCACCCGACCTGTCAAAACCTGGTTGGGCGGATCGAACATCAGGTCAATATGGGCGCGCTCTACACCAACTTCCTGATGGCCAAGGCCGGCGCCTTGCACCGGGCCAATGGGGGCTTCCTGGTCGTGGAGGCCATGGAGTTGCTCAAGCAATTCTTTGCGTGGGACCAACTGAAGCGGACGCTCAAGAACCGCCGGATCAGGATCGAAGAGCCGGGGGAGCAGTTCCGCCTCTATAGCACGGTGACGCTTGAGCCAGAGCCGGTCCCCCTCAACGTCAAGGTGGTCCTCATCGGCAGCCCATGGCTCTACTACCTGCTGCACGCCTATGACCCGGAGTTTCAGGAGCTGTTTAAGATCCAGGCCGAGTTCAGCGATCGCGTGGCTCGGACGCCCGACACGATCCTGACTTTCGCCCGCCTGTTGTCGACCTGCTGTGAGGCCGAGAAGCTGAAGGCGTTCGACCGCGGCGCCGTGGCGAAGCTGGTGGAGCATAGCTCGCGCCTGGTGGAGGATCAGGAAAAGCTCGCCACGACGTTCAGCCACCTCCTGGATGTGGCCCGCGAGGCCTGCTTCCTGGCCGGGCAGAATGGGCATCAGCGGGTGACGGCGGAAGACGTGCGGCGGGCGATCGACGCGAAGGTCAAGCGAGCCAATCGACTGGAGGAGCAGTTGCAGGAACTGGTCCTTGACCGGACCCTGCTGGTCGATACCGATGGCGCCGTAGTGGGTCAAGTCAACGGAATTGCCGTGATCCAGCTCGGGGAGTATCACTTCGGCAAGCCATCTCGCATTACGGCGCGAACTTTTCTCGGGCGCGGCGGCATCATCGACATCGAACGCGAAGCCCGGATGGGCGGCCGCCTTCACAGCAAGGGCGTGCTGATCCTTTCAGGCTATCTCGGCGGCCGCTACGTGCAGCAGGCGCCCCTTGCCCTGTCGGCCAGTCTTGCCTTCGAACAGGTGTATGAAGAAGTGGAAGGCGACAGCGCGTCGTCAGCGGAGTTATACGCGATCCTATCCAGCCTGTCGGGGTTGCCGATCAAGCAGGGATTTGCGGTGACAGGATCGGTGAATCAGCGGGGAGAGGTTCAGGCGATCGGGGCCGTCAACGCCAAGATCGAGGGGTTTTTTGATGTGTGCCGCGCGAGAGGGTTGACGGGAGAGCAGGGAGTCCTGATCCCGGCGAGCAATGTCCGGCATCTCATGCTCAGAGAGGATGTTGTGGAGGCGGTCGCCGCGGGGCAATTTCAGATCTTTCCCGTTCAGACTATCGATGAGGGGATTGCCTTGCTGACCGGACGGGAGGCGGGCGAGCGTGGCCCGGATGGGATCTTTCGTGAAGGTAGCGTGAATGGACTGGTGCAGGGACGGCTGCGCGAAATGGCGGAGCAGGCGCGCGCCTACGGCGGCCAGACCCAACCGCCGCCTCAGGCAGACCGCCATGACGAAGTTGGATCGACAGCATCTCGCTCAATCCGGACGCGGTCATGAAGATGACGGTGAAGGTGCTGGAGATTGAGGGCATGGCGGCGGTCGACCGGATGGAGTTGTCGACTGTCTGATGATGACTTGGTAGTGCGGATTCCCGCCGTTCATGTTGGCGGCGGGAAAACAGTTCTCGAGGAGGTGTGAGATGACAGGGGGTAAGGTTCCGATCAAGTTGGTCAAGAAGGTTGGTTCACTGCTCAGCGAGCTGTTAGAGATCGAGCAACGCGTGTCTCAACGTGCCCATGAGCTCTTCAGGAATGACGGTTGGCAAGCGGGCCGCGAGTGTGAGTATTGGCTGCGGGCTGAAAAGGAGCTGCTGTGGCGGCCCTGCGCGGAGCTGGTTGAGACCGACGGAGAGCTTCGAGCCAGCTTTGCCTTGGCCGGCCTTACCGCCAAGGATGTGAAGGTGCTGGTTGAACCCAACCACCTGACGGTGCGAGCGGCCACACATCACGAGGATCGGAAGGAAGAGGGGACCTGCCACTTTTGCGAATTTCATCGAGGGGAGCTGTACCGGTCGGTGGCGTTGCCGAGTACCGTCATCCCGGACAAGGCTCAGGCGGAGATGAAAGACGGCATGCTGACCGTTGTACTTCCAAAGGGGAACGGATCCAGCGGTAGGAAGGTCCAGTTAAAGAGAGCGTCAGCGAGGACGCGCGGAGAATCTTAACGTGAGCGGACCAACGACCTCATCACTTAACCTGTCGCTATCAGTCACGGTCGAGTCTGGGTGCAGGGCTATCGTAACGGCGCGCAGAGGTCTCGACACAGAGGCTATCGCCTGCGGGCAGGAGGTGCGATCATGACAATTCCAGCACGGGTGCGCGAGTGGTTGGATCAGCAGCAGGTACGGTACGAGATCATTCCCCACAGGGAGGCGTACACGGCTCAGGAGGTGGCCGGCGCCACTCATGTCCCCGGTCGGGCCTATGCCAAGGTGGTCATTCTGAAGGGGGGGCAAGGCCTGATGATGGCGGTTCTGCCGGCTATGTGCCGATTGGACATCGTTCGGATGCGGCATGTCGTCAACGACAGCACGGCGAGCCTGGACCCGGAGGCCGATTTCGCGCAGACATTTGCCGGCTGCGAGCCTGGGGCCATGCCTGCCTTCGGCAACCTCTACGGGATCCCAGTGTACTGCGATCAACACTTGACGCGGGAGACGACGATCACCTTCCCTGCGGGGAGCCACCACGAGGTGATTCGGATTGCATCCAGGGACTTTCTCAGGATAACGGGCGCTCAGGTGCAGGAGATATGCACAAGCGCGCAAGAACAAGCCGCGTGAATGTGAGTGAAAGGAGGCTCAGGCGGAAGGTCTCGCTTTCAGAGAGCGGGAACGCATGGAGTAGTCTGATGCACTGAAAGCGGAACAGGTAACGGTCAGCAAAGAGACGCAGGCGAATAATTCCAGCGTCTAGGGTGATGAGCAAGTCTCTGCGGCCCCTTGGGCGAAAGTGCCTGAAGGGGCCGTTTTGCCCTGAAGGGCGAGAGGCGACATCATTCGAATGTACAGCTCAGAAGATACGGCCCAGACAGTAAGCCCTCTTGCAGCAAGACCCGCCAAACCATCGACGCTTTGGCAGCGTCCCCGCAGCAGTCGGGGAGTCTATCCGAGGCACCATTGAAGGAGATTCTATGAGCAAACACACCCGTGCCAGCCACCCAATCTACAACCTTCTCCCTCTGGAAGTCGAGGGATTCGATTCCCTTGCCGAACTGGCCCTGGATATGCGCTGGTCGTGGAACCATGCCGCCGACGAAGTGTGGCGGCAGCTTGATCCCGCGCTTTGGGAACTCACGCACAACCCCTGGGTTGTCTTGCAGACGGTCTCGCGGAACCAGATCGAGCGCGTGTCTGCCGATCCTATTTTCCGCAGAAGCGTCGATGAACTTGTACAAGCCAAGCGACAAGTGGCCGAGGCGTCCGCGTGGTTTCAGCAAACCTACTCGCAGTCTCCTCTGACCTGTGTCGCGTATTTCAGCATGGAATTCATGTTGAGCGAAGCTCTCCCTATCTATTCAGGCGGGCTTGGCAATGTGGCCGGCGATCAGCTCAAATCCGCCAGCGATCTGGGCGTACCGGTGATCGGCGTGGGACTGCTCTACCAGCAAG
The DNA here is from genome assembly GCA_016190285.1 of Candidatus Methylomirabilis oxygeniifera. Lineage (GTDB taxonomy): Bacteria > Methylomirabilota > Methylomirabilia > Methylomirabilales > Methylomirabilaceae > Methylomirabilis > Methylomirabilis oxyfera_D. The sequence goes on along the minus strand of JACPQW010000080.1, from coordinate 13,994 downwards.
GCTATTTTCGGCAGGTCATCGATAAGGACGGCGCGCAACAAGCCCTCTTTCCATATAACGATCCCGGACAACTGCCGATCACGCCGTTGCGCCACCCGAACGGGGAGTGGTTGCGGTTGGAGATCGCTTTACCCAGTTACTCGGTCTGGCTGCGCGCCTGGCAGGTTCAGGTCGGCAGAGTAAAACTCTACCTGCTGGACAGCAATGACGCGGCGAACTTTCCTGCTCATCGAGGAATCACAAGCGAACTCTATGGAGGCGGGCCGGAACTGCGCCTCAAGCAAGAACTACTCCTCGGGATCGGCGGATGGCGGCTGCTCAGCGCGCTCGGTATCCAGCCGGAAGTCTGTCACCTGAATGAAGGACATGCAGCCTTCGCCGTGTTGGAACGTGCCCTGAGCTTCATGAAAGAGACGGGGCAGCCCTTCGAAGTGGCACTGGCCGTTACGCGAGCGGGAAACCTCTTCACCACCCACACGGCAGTAACCGCCGGCTTTGATCGCTTCGATCCTGCCCTCATCAAGCAATACCTCGGTGACTATGCCGAGCAGAAGCTCGGCATCACACTCCACGATTTACTGGCCCTGGGCCGCCAGAACGCGAACGACTCGTCGGAACGTTTCAACATGGCCTATCTGGCGATCCGCGGGAGCGGGGCGGTCAATGGCGTGAGTCGATTGCATGGGAAGGTGAGCCGGCTCCTCTTTGAGCCTCTCTTTCCGCACTGGCCGCAAGACGAAGTGCCGGTTGGATACGTGACCAACGGAGTTCATGTGCCGAGTTGGGACTCGGCGGAAGCCGACGATCTTTGGACGAAGGCCTGTGGAAAAGACCGCTGGCTGGGGACAACGGAAATCCTGGAGCAGGACATTCGCCGTGTCTCCGATTCCAGGCTCTGGCAATTTCGCACCGCCGCAAGCAAGTCTCTCATAGAATACGCTCGCGAGCGATTGTCCCGGCAACTGGCCGCCTCCGGCGCGTCGCCCGAGGCGGTTGACGGGGCGAAACATCTATTTGATCCCCACGCCTTGACGCTGGGCTTTGCGCGGCGCTTTGCGACCTACAAGAGACCGAATCTGCTGCTGCACGACCCGGAGCGACTGCTTCGCCTGTTAAGCAATCCAGAGCGACCGGTGCAACTCATCATCGCCGGCAAGGCGCATCCGGACGACCGGGCGGGGCAGGCCTTGATCCATGAATGGATACATTTCATCCGCCAGCCAGAGGCCAGACCCCACATCGTCTTCCTGAGCGACTACGACATGTTGTTAACGGAGTACCTGGTGCAAGGGGTGGACGTCTGGATCAACACCCCACGACGACCCTGGGAGGCCTGCGGAACGAGCGGCATGAAGGTGCTCGTCAATGGCGGCATCAATCTCTCGGAATTGGATGGCTGGTGGGCGGAAGCCTACACCCCTGAAGTAGGGTGGGCGTTGGGGGATGGTCAGGAGCATGGCGACGATCCCGCTTGGGATGCTGTCGAAGCCGACGCGCTCTACGACCTGATCGAGCGGGAGGTGATTCCGGAGTTTTATACCCGAGATGAGAGTGGTCTTCCCACCGCATGGGTCAAGCGGATGCGGGAAAGCATGGCGCGGTTGACACCGCTGTTTTCCACCAACCGCGTCGTGCGCGAATACACCGAGCAACACTATCTCCCGGCTGCGGCCGCCTACCGTATGCGCGCTGCCGATAAAGGCATAGTGGGCAGCAAGATCGTCAATTGGGAACATACTCTGAAAGAAAAATGGGGTACGCTGAGCTTCGGCGACGTGAAGGCACAGACAAATATGGCCCAGCACACCTTTGAAGCAGAGGTGTATCTGAATGATCTCGATCCGAACGTCGTGCGAGTCGAGCTGTATGCCGAAGGGATCAATGGTAGCAGTCCGATCCGACAGGAGATGACGCGCGTTCGCCAACTGCCCGGCGCGTCTGGCGGCTACGTGTACAGCGCGACTGTGTCTGCGGCCCGCCCTTCAGCGGGCTATACGGCGCGAGTGATACCACATTGCTCCGGCGTCGCGGTTCCTCTGGAAGCCGTTCACATCCTATGGCAGCGCTGATCTTAATACGTTCGCCGCGCGGTCGTCCGACGCTTATGAGACCTTGCTCTGGGACGTGATGAAGAACGACGCCACGTTGTTCATGCGCGCCAGGGTCATCAAACCGATGATGTTGTGATCGCGGTTGATCACCAGGCGGAGCAGTCGCCCACATAGTCAACCGGATACCTGTTCCCGGGACCACCGCGCCATCGGCTTGTTACGCCGGGACGATGTTATAACCGTTCTGAGGACGCTGCAGGAATTGGGAACGTGACCGACATAACAACGGTAGATTGAGGACCATGATGAAACGCTCAACAGAGATTACGACGCTGTTTCTGGATATCGGCGGCGTGTTGCTCACCAACGGGTGGGATCATCATGCCCGCAAACGGGCGGCGACGAACTTCAAGCTGGAGTTGGCCGAGATGGAGGATCGGCATCACCTGACCTTCGACACCTACGAGGAGGGAAAGCCCACGCTGGAAGAATACTTGGGTCGGGTGGTCTTCTACCAAAAGCGACCGTTCACCCGGGCTCAGTTTCGGCGCTTCATGTTCGCGCAATCGACACCTTACCCCGAGATGATCGAGCTGGTCGCTCAGCTCAAGGTCCGGCACGGGCTGAAGATCGCCGTGGTCAGCAACGAAGGGCGCGAACTGAATGCGTATCGAATTCGAAAGTTCAGGTTGGATAGGCTTGTAGATTCTTTTATTTCCTCCTGCTTCGTCCACCTCCGTAAGCCCGACGCGGACATTTTTCGGCTTGCGCTGGACATCGCCCAGGCGCCGGCCCGGCAGGTCGTCTATATCGAAAATACCCCGATGTTCGTCCAGATCGCGGAAGAGTTGGGGATTCGAAGCATTCTTCACACGGATTACAAGTCCACGTGCGCGAAACTGGCTTCGTTCGGATTGCAGAATGAGGCAAGAGTCATCCATGAAACCAGCTAACCCATGCATCCTGACGATCAATGGCGGCTCGTCGTCCGAGACACCATTAAAGGAGATTCTATGAGCACACACACCCGTGCCAGCCACCCAATCTACAGCCTTCTCCCTCTGGAAGTCGAGGGATTCGATTCCCTTGCCGTCAACTTGGGCTGGCGTAATGCCTCCTTTCGAGGTCATGCTGATTACATGCAAACGCCCGAGTGTGCGCAGAGCCTCGAAGAATTGATCCGCCTGGCGAACCAAGACCGAATCGTCTTGATGTGCGCTGAAGCGGTACCGTGGCGCTGTCATCGCTTGCTCATTTGCTTTGGATACGGTCATTGCGGAGATCCGGCACATCCAAAGCAATGCGCGAGACAACAATGACGCCATTCGACCGCGCTGGCCGATGATCGTCCTCAATTCACCCAAGGGCTGGACGGGACCGAAAGTCGTCGATGGTCTGCCAGTTGAGGGCACGTTCCGAGCGCACCAGGTGCCGCTCCTGCTGGATTCCGAGCACCCTCAGCATCTCAAACAGCTTGAAAGCTGGATGAAGAGCTACAAGGCGGAAGAACTGTTCGATGAAGATGGCCGATTCGTGCCGGAATTGGCCGAGCTGGCGCCTAAGGGCAACCGGCGGATGGGCGCCAATCCGCACGCTAATGGCGGGCTGTTGCTGCGCGACCTGCTTATGCCTGACTTTCGAAGCTACGCGGTGAATGTGCCCTCACCAGGATCAGTTCAGGCCGGCGACACGCACGTGCTTGGAGAGTTCCTGCGCGTTGTGGCCACGCTCAATCGGGAGCAACGGAATTTCCGGATCTTCGGTCCCGACGAGACGCTTTCCAACCGGTTGAACGCCGTCTTTGAGGTTACCAACCGGCAGTGGGAAGCCCCGACGAAAGAGAACGATGAGTATCTTGCATCGGATGGCCGGGTGATGGAGATGCTGAGCGAGCATCAGTGTGAAGGTTGGCTCGAGGGATACCTGCTCACGGGTCGGCACGGACTATTCAATAGCTACGAGGCGTTTATTCACATCATCGATTCGATGTTTAACCAGCACGCCAAGTGGCTGAAAGTCACGGCGGAACTGCCGTGGAGGCGGAAAATTGCGTCGCTAAATTACCTGCTTGCCTCCCACGTCTGGCAGCAAGCGCATAACGGCTTTACCCATCAGGACCCCGGTTTCATCGATCACGTGGTAAATAAGAAGGCCGCAATCGTGCGCGTGTACCTTCCGCCGGATGCCAACTGTCTGCTGTCAGTCTGGGACCACTGCCTGCGCAGCCGGCATTACGTCAATGTCGTGATCGCGGGTAAGTACCAGGCGCCCCAATGGTTGACCATAGATGCCGCGATTGAGCATTGCACGCGAGGGATTAGCGTCTGGCAATGGGCCGGCAGCGACCAAGGCGCGGAACCGGACGTGGTGATGGCCTGCTGCGGCGACGTGCCCACGCTCGAGACCCTGGCCGCTGTTTCAATCCTCAGCCGCCACCTGCCCGATCTGAAAATCCGGGTGGTCAATGTCGTTGATCTGATGAAGCTGGAACCGAATACGGAATATCCGCACGGGCTGAGCGATAAAGATTTCGACGCGCTCTTCACTAAAGACAAGCCGATCGTCTTCGCGTTCCACGGCTACCCCTGGCTGGTGCATCGGTTGACGTACCGCCGTACCAACCACGAAAACATGCATGTTCGCGGCTATAAGGAAGAGGGCACCATCACGAGGCGTGGCTGCAACGGAATAGCGGGACGTACGCCGATCACCTCACCGTATGCACTTACAGTTTATAGCCGAACCGGCGGAGCAACGCCTTTCGCTCGGCGATTTCGGATTCCTGCTCGATCCCCTTCGGTAACAGTCCATCCACGACCCCCATGATCCCCCGCCCGTGGGACGTTTCGGCTACAATTACCTCCACCGGGTTGGCGGTCGCGCAATAGATGCCGCAGACCTCCGGCACTTGGCGAACGGCCCCGAGGACATTGATCGGAAAGCAGTTCCGCAAAAAGATCAGAAAGCTGTGGCCGGCGCCGATGGCCTGGGCGTTGCTCCGCGCCAGTTCCATCAATTCCTGATCGGTCCCGCTCCATCGAATCAGGCACGGTCCAGAGGATTCACAGAATGCGAGCCCAAAGGCGATACCGGGCACGGCTGTAACCAGTGCTTCGTGCAGATCCTCAACGGTCTTGATGAAGTGGGCTTGTCCCAGGATCAGATTGACTGAGTCAGGTTTCTGGATGGTCACTGAAGTGAAATTCACAGCCATAGCCCCTCCCTTCTTCATCGCCCCTACGCCTTGGAAGCAATAGAAAGGGGCCGGGAAAGCTACCGCTCTCTCCAGCCCCACATGTCAGCCTCTCAAGCAACAATATTCTACCACATGCACCGCGCATTTCCTTCAGTTGCCAAACCCATGCAGGTGGTAACCCGGTAATCCCTGCTACAGATAGTGGCCGAGCGTGGAGTCCTGTTGTGGCACAATCTGGCGCAGGCGCTTGCCGACCTCGGCGTACTCCCGCTCCATCGTCTCGGTGACCGACGGGAGTGTCTCGGCAAGAGCGGCCAGGAAGTCGGCGTGGGTAACGACCTTGGCCTCCAGGTCCTTCCGTAGGGCAAGTTGGGCAGCCCGCATGCAGAGCAAAGCGAGATCGGCCCCGGTAAACCGGTCCGTCCTGCGGACGAGGTCCTTCAAGTCCACGTCGTCGGCGAGGGCCATGTGGCGGGTGTGAACAGCCAGGATTTCGTGACGGGCGGCGACATCCGGGACCGGAACGTAGACCAGCGCATCGAATCGCCCAGGCCGCAGCAGCGCCGGATCGATCAGGTCGGGCCGGTTGGTGGCCCCCAGGATGACCACCCCGCGCAGCTCCTCCAAGCCGTCCAGTTCGGAGAGGAGCTGGTTCACGATCCGCTCGGTCACATGCGGTTCGCCCATCGCGGTCCCGCGTCGCGGTACAAGGGCATCCACCTCGTCGAAGAAGACGATGGCGGGGGCCACCTGGCGGGCCTTGGCGAAGAACTCTCGAATCCGCTGTTCCGACTCGCCGTACCACTTGGAGAGCAGGTCGCTCCCCTTGGCCAGCATGAAGTTGGCCCGCGCCTCGTTGGCGACGGCCTTGGCCAGAAGGGTCTTGCCGGTCCCAGGCGGACCATACAGCAGGACCCCTTTGGGCGGTTTGATGCCGAGGCGCTCGAAGGCCTGAGGATGTGTCAGCGGCAGTTCCACAGTCTCCCGAAGGGCCCGTTTGACATCGGCCAGGCCGCCGACATCGCTCCAGGTCACCCGAGGGACCTCGATCAACAGCTCTCGAAGGGCCGAAGGGCGGATCCGCCGTAAGGCCTGGTTAAAGTCCTCGTGGGTGACGACCAGGCGCTGCAGGACCTCGGCGGGGAATGTTTCAAGCCTCAGATCCAACTCCGGGAGGATGTGCCGGAGAGCATTCAGGGCGGCCTCACGGCAAAGGGCGGCCAGGTCCGAACCGACGCAGCCGTGCGTGAGGTCCGCCACCCAATCCAGGTTGACATCCGGGGCAAGCGGCATGGCCCGCGTGTGGATCGTGAGAATCTGACGACGCCCGTTACGGTTAGGCACTCGCAGCTCAATCTCTCGGTCGAAGCGGCCTGGGCGGCGCAACGCCAGATCGATTGCGCCGACGCGGTTGGTGGCTCCGATGACGATCACATTACCGCGCGGCGTCAGGCCGTCCATTAATGTCAGCAGTTGGGCCACGACCCGCCGTTCTACCTCGCCCATCACCGCCTCGCGCTTGGGGGCGATCGAGTCAAGCTCATCGATAAAGATGATGGCGGGCGGGTTCTCTTGCCCCTCCTGGAAGATGGCTCGCAGCCGCTCCTCCGATTCGCCATAGAAGCGCCCCATGATCTCCGGCCCGTTGATGGTGGCGAAGTGGGCCTTGGCCTCATTGGCCAGGGCCTGGGCCAGGAGGGTCTTGCCGGTCCCCGGTGGACCGTGCAGGAGCACGCCTTTGGGCGGCGCGATTCCGAGGCGATCAAACAGTTCGGGATGCTTGAGCGGCAGCTCGACAACCTCCCGGATCTCACTGATGACGTCGCCAAGCCCACCGATGTCGTCGTAGGTGATATCCGGAAGGCGGGCCTCCTTGGTCTCTACAAACTCAGGGAGGAGTTCCACCTCGGTTTGGGGATTGATGCGCACGATGCCGGATGGGACGGTGCCGGCGACGACCAGGCGTACCTCGCCCAGTCCGATTGCCAGTGAGCCGAGTAAGCCTCGGAAGAGCTCCTCCGGATACATTCCAGATGGGATAGTCTCCTTCGAACGTGAGGCGGTCCCGACCGAGATCAGGTCGCCGCGAACCACAGGACGGTAGAGCAGCGCCTGGCGGAGCACCTCACCGGGGGCGACGGCGCGCAAGCCCTTGCGGGCCGGCGCCAGCGTCACCTTCTGCGCCTCTCGCCAGACAGCCTTTCGGACCTGCACGTAATCCCCGATGCTGGCATGAGCATTTGTGCGAATGACGCCGTCGACCCGGATGACATCCAGACCCTGATCGGCCGAGCGGGCCGCCGCCACCAGGGCCGCCGTTTCCCGGTCCCCGATGATGGAGACGATCTCGCCCCGTTCCAGCTCCAGGACGGCAAAGGCCGCATCGCTGACGCGGACGATCCCGCGGCCGACGTCCTCCTGGCCTGCTTCGGCCACTTTCAGGCGGGTGCCTTCTGTCGATTGAGCCTGTTGCATCTACTCTTGTGCTTCCTTAACGTGGACGCCCATCTGACGCACACCGACATGCGCGAGACCGGCAGGCGGTTATCACCTGATCTCACCCTGCCCTGTGCACGGACTCTACCAAGCCCTGTGCACGGACTCTACCAAGGGCGGTGCGTTCCGTCAAGGTCAGAGTGGAGGGAAATTGTCGCGGACTCATGATCGACTAGCGCGTGGCGCAGAAAGCGATCGGCGGGCGACCAAAAAAAGCAAAAGCCACAAGGTGCCAGTTCGTACATCACCTCCGGACAAAAGCCGGACACCTCGTGGCTTTATCGAGGAAGCCTTACTTGGAGCGGGTTTTGGTCCCAGGCTAAGCCCTCTTGCTCTGCAAGCCATACCGCTTCGTGCTTGCTCGCGGCTCTTTCAGCCATCGCCCGTTCACTAGGGCTTCCTCACTACCAATATAGTGCGATCCCCGATTGTGTGCAAGACCCGCTCTATGTCTATTGAACCGATCAACCTGCCTTGTCGTCTTCCCAAGGGCGACGATGAAGGTTATACTGAGGCGCTCTTACAGATAGGAAATCCGACAGGCACGTTGGAGAGTCGGCAGGACGATGTCTTCAATGGCTGTAAGCGGCCGCGGCATAGCCTGCTTCACGGAAGGAGCGAACCGACCATGATTCCGAAGTATCGGAAGCTGCTGGTTACTACCGATTTTTCGCCTCTCGGAAATGCCGCCGTTCCTCATGCGTATGCCGTTCTGGCAGAACGTGGCGGGACCGTCATCCTCTGTCACGTGACTGATGTGCATGGACCGCCGAACCCGCTCTACGCTCACTATTCGCCATGGGGCTCGCTCTCAGGACAGGAGCGAACGGAGCTTCGACAGACACTACTCCGCTCACTGGAAGCGCTTGTACCCGAGCAGGTCCGTCAAGAGGGGGTCGTGACAACAGAGGTGCGGGTAGTGGAGACCCCATTGCTGGTCCATGAGGCGATCCGCCAGGAGGCCGCTGAACTGGACGTGGATCTGATCGTGATGGCCTCCCACGGCCATTCCGGGATGGCTCGCCTGCTCCTGGGCTCGGTGGCAGAGCAAGTGCTCCGGTCAGCCGATCGCCCTATTCTTGTTGTCCGCAGCCGAGGTTAACGCCTTTTATGTTGGTAGCGGTGCGGGACATCTGCGCTTGCGTCAAGTCTTGGTGGGAATCTATAATGCTCTTGAGAGTAGGCTGCCTGACAAACAGAGGCGGCAAACCGGATTACTCTTCTGCGGTACCTGGTATAGGAGGGAGGAGATGAAACGAGTAGTGATGGCGGCAGTCGCGGCGATGACGCTGCTCGCGGCGACTCCATGGTTGACCTTGGCTGCGGGCTACGGCAACTCACAGTTGCTTGTGGACACCCAGTGGCTGGCCCAGCACCTGAATGACCGGGATCTGCGGATCATCGACATGCGCAACAGCCCGGACGAGTATGGGGCCGGACACATTTCTGGTGCCGTTCACCTGCCGGTCAATCAGGCCCGTGTGGCCTTGAAAGAGTCCGGCTTCACCCTGCCTCCCGATTATGAGATCGAAGAGCGATTGGGACAGCTCGGGATCACCAAAGACACCACGGTGGTTGTATATGACGACCAGGGCGGGCTCAACGCCGCGCGCCTGTTTTTTACCCTTGAATATGCCGGCCACAAAAAGGTGGCGTTGTTGAATGGAGGCATCACGAAATGGGTTGCTGAAGAGCGGTCTCTGTCGAAAACGGCACCGCAGGTGAGCAAGACGGTCTACCAGGTCCATGCTGAGACGCAGCGTGTCGCGGCGGCGGGCTGGATTGTCACGAACTTGGGAAAGTCGAATGTTGCCCTGGTGGATGCCAGGTCGCCTGCCGAGTTTCGCGGCGAGGATCTGCGGGCCAAGCGGGGAGGCCACATCCCGGGGGCCGTCAACATTGAGTGGACGCACAACCTGGCCGGCGATAAAACATTCAAACCGGCGGAGGAACTCTTGGCGCTCTATAGCCAGGCGGGGGTAACAAAGGATAAGACGATCGTAAGCTACTGCCAGACGATGCATCGCGGTGCCGTCACCTACTTTATACTTCGGCTCCTGGGATATTCGGATGTTCGCGGGTATGATCGCTCCTGGAGCGAGTGGGGGAACGACCTTACGTTGCCCGCACAGTGGTGAGTGTGTTCACGGCGATAGGCTGCAACATTTTGCGATGGCGTGAGGAGAGACATGGGTGAGTTGCGGCGCGATCCGGTGAGAAATCGTTGGGTGGTGATCGACCCGGAGCGGCCGGATCGAGATGCCGGCCTGAAGGTGGAGGCGCAGCCGCCACCACCGCTTTCCGGTCCATGTCCCCTATGTCCCGGTAATGAGTTGATGACTCCACCCGAGATTATGGCGTTTGGAGAGCCCTCGCGCCAGCGGAATCAGGTCGGCTGGTGGGTTCGAGTCACCCCTGACCTGCAGCCTCTGTGCCGGATTGAGGGTGATTTCGATCGAAGGCCGGAGGGGCCCTTCGACGTGATGAACGCCGTGGGGGCCCATGAGATCGTCATAGAGAGTCCGCAGCATCATTCAACATGGGCGGAATTTTCGGAACAACAGTTGGAGCGGGTGCTGCGCGCTTACAGGCTGCGCAGTCTCGATCTCCGCCTGGATGAGCGGTTTCGATCGCTGATCGTGATAAAGAACCATGCAGACGCGGCAGGCATCCTCAGCCATCCCCATTCCCACGTGCTGGCGTTCCCGTTCGTCCCGTACGGGATTGAAGAGGAACTGCGCGGTTGTCAGGAGTTCTACGCGAGAAAGGAGCGCTGTGCCTTCTGTGACATCATACTCCATGAGCGGGTCTCCCGCGTCAGACGGGTGGCGGAGACCGAGCACTTCGTGGTGCTGGCGCCCTTCGCCTCTCGCTTTCCTTTCGAGACGTGGCTGCTGCCCCTCCGTCACGCCTCTGATTTCGCGAAGATCAGCGAAAGAGAGTTGGTCGACCTGGCCTGCCTGCTGAAGCGGATGATGCAGATGGTCGGGAAGGTGCTCGGCAACCAGTCCTGCACGATCGTCCTCCACAGCGCTCCATTTGACGAACCGCATCGGCACGACTATCACTGGCATCTCGAGATCATCCCGAAAACCGCGCCTGTGGCGGCATTCGGGTGGGGCGCCCGGCTTTTTGTGAACCCGATTACTCCTGAGGAGGCGGCCGCCCTGATGGCGCCACAGATGTAAGGTGACCCGATGCGCCCGCTGGGACCTCAGCAACTTACCCTGAACCTGGGGGATGCCCTGATCGTCGTGGATGTCCAGAACGATTTTCTGCCCGGCGGTAGCCTGGCGGTTCCGCGGGGCGATGAAGTGGTCCCGGTGCTCAATCGCTACCTGGACGCTTTTGCGCGCCGAGGGCTGCCGATCTTCACCACCCGAGACTGGCACCCGCCCAATCACTGTTCCTTTCAGCCGTATGGCGGACCGTGGCCTCCCCACTGTGTGGCCGGGTCGGAAGGCGCAGCATTTGCCCCCGCCCTTGAACTTCCCGCTTCCAGTACCCTCATGACCCTCAAGGGCACGCAGCCCGAGAAGGACGCCTATTCCGCATTCGACGGAACGGATCTTGACGTGCGCCTGCGCGCCCATGGCGTAGGGCGCCTCTTCGTCGGCGGCCTGGCTACCGACTACTGCGTCCTGTGCACAGTGGAGGATGGTCTGAAGGCCGGGTATGCGGTCGTCCTCCTGCAGGATGCGATCCGGGCCGTCAATGTGCGCCCCGGTGACGGGGAACGGGCGGAGGCGGAGATGATTCGTCGGGGAGCCATACCGATCCGATTGGAGATGCTGACCGCATGAATCCCCCATCGAGCCTGCTGTTGACCGACCTCTATCAACTCACCATGCTGCAAGGGTATGTCGATCAGGGGATGGAGGAGCAGGCGACCTTCGAGTTCTTTGTGCGCAAGCTGCCGACGACGCGCAATTTCTTGCTGGCGGCCGGGCTGGAACAGGCGCTGAGCTTCCTCGAAGCGTTGCGCTTCACGTCCGAGGAGCTGGAGTGGCTGAGCGGCTGCGGTCTGTTTCGGCCGACCCTCGTGGACTACTTGGAAAAGCTGCATTTTACCGGCGATGTCTATGCGATGCCTGAAGGGACGGTCTTTTTCCCTGACGAGCCGATCGTGCGGATTACCGCCCCGCTTCCGCAGGCGCAGCTCGTGGAGACACGCCTGATCAACCTGTTGCACTTCCAGACCCTGATCGCGTCGAAAGCGGCGCGTTCAGTGCTTGTTGCCCCGGGGAAGCTCCTGGTCGATTTTGGTCTGCGTCGCGCCCACGGGGCGGAGGCCGGGTTGCTTGCGGCGCGCGCCAGTTACCTGGCCGGATTCTCTGGGAGTTCCACAGTGCAGGCGGCGCCACTGTTCGGCATACCGATCTACGGGACGATGGCGCACTCCTTTGTTCAGGCCTACGAGGATGAGACGGCAGCCTTCGAGCGCTTTGCGTATGCCAACGCGGACAATGTCGTCCTGCTCATCGACACCTACGACACCGAGGCGGGTGCGGCAAAGGTCGTCTCGCTCGCGCCGCGGTTGCGGGAGAAGGGCATCGCCATCCAGGGGGTGCGTCTGGACAGCGGCGATCTTGCAGACCATGCCCGCAAGGTGCGGCGGATTCTTGATGAGGGCGGGTTGTCCGACGCCGTGATCTTTGCCAGCGGGAACCTGGATGAATTGATTGTACAGCAGTTGTGTGGTGCTCAGGCTCCGATTGACGGCTTTGGCATCGGGACGCGCATGGATACCTCTGCCGATGCCCCGTACCTGGATTGTGCCTACAAGCTGGAGGAGTACGGGGGGAAGGCGCGTCGGAAGCGCTCTGAGGGCAAGGCGACATGGCCTGGCCGCAAGCAGGTCTATCGGCGATATGACGCCGACGGCCGTATGCGCTCCGATATCCTGACCCTGGAAGATGACCGGCAGGAAGGCGAGCCGTTGATCCAGCCGGTGATGCGCGCCGGCAAGCGCCTTTGCGCTCCGCCTCCCCTCACGGCACTTCGTGAGCGCGCACGCGACCAACTCGCGCGCTTGCCGCACGGGCTGCGGACGCTTGAGAAAGGGCCGGACTATCCCGTCCAGGTCTCTGCTACGTTGCGCGACCTGGCCAAGGCCGTGGACGAACATCGTACATGATGCGGCTACATCTCCATCCCTGAGCGTGATGGGAGAAGCAGCGCTGGCGGCAACCCCGGAATGTAACGCGCTCAGTAGCGCCCTCATTCGAGTGCTATAGAGGCCGATGAGGATTGAGGTTGTTGGTCAAATTACAGACGTTGAGGTTATTGCGTCAGGCGCAGCAATTCGGGTGCGTTCCTACCTTCGCAAGGCATATGGTCGAGGTCGATGGCGCAAGCTGAAGGGCGTTGTTACCGTTCGCCTACCGAACGATGCTTTGCGAAGGGTAGAGTTGCATTGCTCAGAAAGTCTCCCCCTTGGGGTCATTGCGAGGGAGCGCAGCGACCGTGGCAATCTCACCGTTCTTCAAGAGCAGAGAAGCAAAACGGTTGGATTGCCGCGCTCCCTTCGGTCGCTCGCAATGACGAGCGGGTGGTGCTGGTCTCGCACCGTGGACTTTCATACGTATGGGCGCGTTGCAGGATTACCACGGCTGGGTTATACTACGGGTATGAAAACAGCTATCTCTATCCCGGACGACGTGTTCGCTGATGCTGAAAAGTTGGCGCGAGCGCTCAAGAAGTCTCGCAGTCAGCTCTATAGCCATGCACTGAAGGAATACGTGGCCCGGCATACCGCAGATCAGGTCACGGAGGCGCTGGACCGGGTCTGCGGAGACGGCCCGCCGGCGGACAACGACTTCGCGAAGGAGGCAGCAAGGCGAACGCTTCGGCGCTCGCAATGGTGATCTCGCAGGGCGAGGTCTGGTGGGTGGACTTGCCGGAGCCCTCGGGCTCGGAACCAGGGTTCCGGCGTCCAGTCCTCGTCGTGCAAGGTGACGCGTTCAATCGAAGTCGAATCGCCACAGTCGTTTGCGTACCGCTGACCAGCAGTTTGCGCTGGACAGAGGCCCCGGGCAACGTGCTGCTCCCCTCGAAGGTGACGGGGCTACCCAAAGACTCTGTCGCCAACGTCTCGCAACTCGTCACGCTGGACAAATCTTCCCTTACCGAGCGGGTCGGCAAGTTATCCAAGGCAAAGCTGGAGCTCGTGCTCTTCGGAATCGATGTCGTACTCGATCGCTGACTTGGCCGTCGAACAAGCCACTCCAGCAGCCTGGGTGCTCGAGTTG
>JACPQW010000079.1 GCA_016190285.1 Candidatus Methylomirabilis oxygeniifera | reverse complement strand
GTGATGGCACATGAGCTATCCCACGTGCGGAATCGCGATACACTGATCAGTACCATCGCGGCGACGATCGCCGGCGTCATTGTGATGCTGGCCAGGATGGCGATGTGGATGCCGTACCTTAGCGGCGGCGGCGGCCGCGATAGCGAAGATCGTGGAGGCGGTGCGCTGGGATTTCTGTTCCTGGCCATCCTGGCCCCTATCGCAGCCACCCTTATCCAACTGGCGATCTCACGGTCCCGCGAGTTCAACGCCGACGAATCGGCCGCCCGACTGACCCACAAGCCGTATGCCTTGGCCTCAGCCCTTCAGTCGCTTGAGGTGGGCGCCACCCGTCTGCCCATGGAGGCCAACCCTGCTACCTCGCACCTGTTTATCGTGAACCCACTTCGCGGGGACGTGTTGTTCAAACTCTTCTCCACCCACCCGCCCATCGAGGAGCGCATTGCGCGCCTGCGAGCGCTTGTGGTCTGAGGCGGTCCAACTGTACGGGAGCACGTGAAACCCTTATGTCCCAGCGGGCCTGTGGTCCGCTTTTTTTCTCTCCTGATCGTGGTATCGCTGGCCGCGTGCGCGTCAGGCGGCAGCGGTGAGTCAGGGCTACGGCCAGGGCCGCAGCGCCTGCCCACCTTGCGAACCCAGGGTGACCTGATCATCGCGACCCTGCCGGGGGCAACCGTCACTGTCGAGCCCCTGACGGAAAAAGGCCTTGACGCCTACTACGCCAGGCGATCAACCCTACTGAACCCGCTAAAAATATTTTCGAGGAACACCAGAGGCCTGCTCGCCTTTATTCTTCGAATTCAGAATGTAGGCCAGGAACGTATCAGTTTCGATCCGGGCCAGGCCGTGTTGGTGGATCAGCAGGACCATCGTACGGTAGCGCTCTCGTATGACGAGCTGTACGCCCTCTTTTCCGAGCAGCGTGAGTCGGCATTGGCATTGCGAACGCTGGAGGAGACGATACTGACCAAGTTCCTGGTTGTGCCTCCGAAGCTCGAGCGGGAGGGCCTGCTTCTTTTCCCGCCGGCTGATCCGAAAGCCAAAGCGGTCATCCTTGAGGTCGGCTCGTTCTATGTCGGCTCGGCCGAGCAACTGCTGCTGTTCGAGTTCGAGGTCAGGCGCGCGCCATAACCCACCACTACAACGTCTACTCTAACAGGAGGAATGTAATGTGAAGTACGGTTCAGACATAAAACACCTGACCTTCGCTGAAAAATTCGGCGCGAGCCCTGCGTGGTCCCTGGACGGCACAATAGCCTTTGCCGAGCAAGATCACACCCACTTTGATATCTTCATTATGAATGCCGACGGCACCGGCGAGAAACGTCTCACCGTTGATCGAGCAACTTATTACAAAGCACGTTGGTCACCCTGCTTAGAATAACAAAGGAGAGCACAATATGGTTCGCGTATTCATCGCATCCATTCTATTGAGTTTAGCAATTCCAACAATTGGCTACGCCAAAACAGAACAAAAACAAGGAGACAAAGTGTTGTACGCAATAATGGAAACCACAAAAGGCACAATCAAAATCAAATTATTCGAAAAAGAAGCCCCAAAGACGGTGGCCAATTTCACCGAGCTCGCTGAGGGAAAGAAAGAATGGACCGATCCTAAAACCGGAAAAAAGGGGAAATCCCATTACTTTGACGGGCTTATTTTTCACCGTGTTATTCCCAAATTCATGATTCAAGGTGGCGACCCCACGGGCACAGGCCGCGGTGGCCCCGGCTATCGTTTTGACGACGAGTTTCATAAAGATCTCAAACATTCTAAACCTGGGATGCTTTCTATGGCTAACGCGGGCCCCGGCACCAACGGCAGTCAATTTTTTCTCACCGTTGCGCCCACTCCGTTTCTTGACGGCAAGCACTCAGTCTTCGGTGAAATCGTAGAAGGTCTTGAT
The DNA here is from genome assembly GCA_016190285.1 of Candidatus Methylomirabilis oxygeniifera. Taxonomy (GTDB): domain Bacteria; phylum Methylomirabilota; class Methylomirabilia; order Methylomirabilales; family Methylomirabilaceae; genus Methylomirabilis; species Methylomirabilis oxyfera_D. Next base: position 5,630 of record JACPQW010000079.1, on the reverse strand, counting down.
GTGGCCATCGCTATTAGCAACGTTCCCCGCGACGGCAATGATCGACCGCTCGAAGATGTGAAAATGACCAAAGTGACCATCGTTCGAGAATAGCGAAAGTCAAAGAAGCCGACCCGGTAAAAACATTGACATAGATAGGCGAATGATGCGATTATTGGTGGTAGCCTCAGAATTCCGCAGAGCCGCATGTCAAACCGTAGCTTATCTCATCGCTATTGACAAGGGGGTGTGAAGGGAATGGCGAGTGTGACGGTCAAGGAGAACGAGCCGTTCGAGGTCGCTCTCCGCCGTTTCAAGAAACTGTGCGAGAGGACTGGAGTCCTGACAGAGCTCCGTAAGCGCGAGCATTATGAGAAGCCCAGTGTCCGCCGCAAGAAAAAATCGATAGCCGCCCGGAAGAAGGCCTTGAAGCGCGTCGGCTTCGCGGTAGAGTAGAACAACGTGGGCGTTTCAAAGGCACGATTGGCCGATGACCTCAAAACGGCCTTCAAGGGTGGGGATCGGCTAAAAACGTCAGTACTTCGGCTGCTCAGCGCGCTGATCAAGAACAGGGAAATAGAAAAGCGGGGTGAGTTAGACGACGCGGAAATCATCCAGGCAATCATCGCGTCGTGCAAGATCCGAAAAGAGGCCATCGAGCAGTATACGAAGGGGGGACGCGATGATCTGGCCGCAAAAGAGGAGGCCGAGCTGAAGATCCTCGAGTCGTACCTGCCTCCGCCGCTCTCTCCGGAAGAGCTTCGAACGAAAATAGAGGACGCGCTCGTCGCGGCGCAGGCGAGCTCCCTCAAGGACATGGGTAAAGTCATGGCGCTCCTGATGCCGGAGATCTCAGGCCGGGCTGATGGGAAGGTGGCCAGCCAGATGGTGAAGGACGCATTATCACGGCGGTAATGACAGCGCAATTACCTCATTGTGAGCCCACCCCCGTACTGGGGTGGGCCGTTCAGGGGACTCGAAACCGAGTCCCCTGTGCGTTTATAGTGTGTCCGCACCGTACCAAGGTATTCGGAGACCCTTGTATCAGATGAATCAGATCGACCAGCACACCCTCGAGGTCCTGGAGTGGCCCGCCATCCAGGCGAGAGTGGCCGCTCAGGCGGGATCGCCGCTCGGAAGAGAGTTGGCGCACGCGATGCGTCCCCTGCTCACGCTTGAGGACGCACAGAAGGTCCGGAACGAGATTGAGGAGTTCCGGGCGCTGCTGGCCAGGGAAGCCGCACTGCCCTTTGACCAACTGCCTGACATCAGGGAGCCGGTTCGACGATCTCGACCCGAAGGGGCCGTGCTCGCGGCGATCGATTTCGTCAGGATCGTTACATCGCTGGAAACGGCGGCGGCGATCCGCCACACCATCGTCCGCTCCAGGGAGCGGTGCCCACGGCTGCATGCGATCGTCTCCCGACTGGATGATCATACCGACCTGATAGGGGAGATTCACGCGACGATCGAAGCCGATGGAGAGGTAAAGGATACCGCCAGCCAAAGACTCAATCAGCTTCGAATTCGTCTCCATGAGCTTCGCAAGCTGATCCATGCTCGATTGCAGTCGCTGCTGATGACTCCTACCCTCCAACCCTATATCGCCGAATCGCTTGTGACGCTTCGAAACGAACGGTATGTGATCCCCGTCAAACCGAACTATCGAACCGTCCTGAAGGGCGTGGTCCAAGATCGGTCCGTCAGCGGTGTCACCATCTTCCTGGAGCCCCAGGAGGTTGTCGAGCTCAATAATCAGCTACGGTTGTTGCAGCGGTCTGAAGAGGAAGAGATCAGAAGAGTACTGGCCGCGCTGACCGCTTCTCTCCGCGCAACAGCCGATGCGGTGCTCTCAACGATGCTCCTTACGGCCGAGCTGGACGTCCGATGTGCCGCAGCCCGATTTGCCGATACGCTTCACTGCGCCCCCGTCGCCTTGAAGGAGGCGGGTCCGCTGCTGCTGCGGGAGGCCAGCCATCCGCTCTTGCTGGAGCGGATAGACGCGGCCGGGATACACCGAACCATCCCGATCGACCTGCGTCTGGGCGATGGCTTTGACGCGCTGCTCATCACCGGACCGAATACCGGCGGCAAAACGGTCGCCTTGAAGACTGCGGGCCTGCTCTCCCTGATGGCGCAGGCCGGCCTGCATCTGCCGGCCTCTCCGGACTCCGAGGTCCCCTTTTTCAGCGGCGTCCTGGCAGATATCGGAGATGAGCAGAGTATCGAGCAAAGTCTGAGCACCTTTTCCTCCCATATCGGTCAGATTCGGCGAATCCTCGACGCGGCGCAACCCGGAACCCTGGTATTGCTCGATGAGCTTGGCGCCGGCACCGACCCGGTCGAAGGGGCATGCCTGGGAATCGCCATTCTTGACGCGCTGCTGGAGCGGGGCGCGCTGGTCGTGGCGACAACGCACCTGGACGCCATCAAGGCCTATGCCTATTCGCACCCTCGAATCGAAAACGGCTGCGTGGAGTTCGATCTTGACACCCTGAGACCGCTGTATAAATTATTAATTGGACTTTCCGGTCGCAGCCATGGCTTGGCGATTGCCGCCCGGGTTGGGTTGCCGCCAAGCGTCATCCAACAGGCTGAGCGGCTGCTCGGCGAAGGGCGCGATCCGTTACGGCTGCTGCTGGATCGGTTGGAGGGTGAGCAGGCGCGCCTCGCCATAGAGCGTGAGGTGCTGACCCGTGAGGTTGCCGAGACAGCCAGGGCGCGCGCGGAGGCCGAGGCGCGACGGGACGCGGCGAGGGTTGAGGCCGAGCAGTTGTATCGCCTGGCCTGTCAGCAGACCGAGGGAGCTGTCGCTGACGCTCGAGCTGAGGTCGAACGACTCCTCCGGGAGTTCAGGCTGGCGCAGTCGCGTGGGCGGTCGGCACCGCAGGTGCGCCGGCGACTCATCGACGTGGAGCGGCAGACAAAGGCCAGACTCAGTGATGTGACCGGTTCCGATCGCGCGGCAGACAGCGTGGACGCGGCGTCGATACGCGATGGGCAGGAGGTTGTGGTCAAGGGGCTTGGACAGCGCGGAACTGTGATCGGAAAGCCCTCACCTGCCGGGATCGTGGAAATCCGGCTTCCCATCGGGAAGATGAGAGTCCCTCTGGAAGCGGTGATAATCCAGGGCGACTCCCCTCATGGTGAAACGAGCAGGCCGATCCGGCTGGCCAGGACAACGGATGACGTGAAGGGCGAACTGAATCTGATCGGGTGTGATGCGGCTGAAGCGGCTCGGCGTCTTGACCAGTATGTCGGAGATGCGTTCATCGTCGGACTTCCCACTGTTCGAATCATTCATGGAAAGGGCTCAGGCATCCTCAGAAAAACGGTAACGGAGCTTCTTGTGGATCACCCGCTGGTCGAGAGCTTTCACGTAGCCGACTATCGGGAGGGAGGGATCGGCGCCACCATTGTCGCGTTGTATCCCCATGGTGTGTCCATGGGCGGAGCGGCATGAAAAGGATGAGCGGACAGTGATCGCGGAGGAGGCGGTCTCCCGGGTGCTGGCCGGCACCGATATCGTGCAGCTTATTGGCAGATACCTCCCGCTGAAGCCTGCCGGACGTTACTTCAAGGCCCTGTGTCCCTTCCATAATGAAAAGACCCCCTCCTTCACGGTCAACCCGGAACGGCAGATCTTTCACTGTTTTGGCTGTGGGGAGGGCGGGGATGCGATCGGTTTCCTGATGAAGCAGGAACACGTAAGCTTCCCGGAGGCGATCCGGTCGCTGGCCGACCGAGCGGGGATCAGTCTGCCGGCACGATCCCGCACACACGCCGGGAGCGGCACAGGACAGAACGAGCACGCGCGTCATGGGCTACTCGAGATTCACAGGGTCGCGACGGAATTCTTTCGCCAGCAGCTTCAGCATCAGACGGTCGGGGCGACGGCCCGCGCGTATCTGAGGAGCCGCGGGATTCCGGATACGGTGGTCGAGCAGTTCGGACTCGGGTACGCCACAGCGTCCTGGGACGGACTCCTTCGCCATCTGCTGCGCAGAGGCTTCTCCAAGCAGCAGGTGGAGGAGGCAGGGCTGGCGCTGCCGCGCAAAGATGGGAGCGGGGCGTACGATCGTTTCAGGAACCGATTGATGATCCCGATCTGCGATTCGGCGGGTCAAGTGATCGCCTTCGGTGGTCGCGTCATGGACGATTCCGCGCCGAAATATCTGAACTCCCCGGAGACCGCTATCTACAAGAAGGGAGCGCACCTCTTCGGCCTGCACTTGGCGGCCTCCGCCATTCGTGATCGAGGGTCCGCCGTTGTCGTGGAAGGGTATTTCGACCTGATCGCCCTGCACGCGTCTGGTGTCCAGCACACCGTGGCGGTCCTGGGCACGGCGCTGACGGCTCAACAGATCACCCTGCTCCACCGGCATACGACACGGGCGTTCCTGGTGTTTGATCCTGACCCGGCGGGAATCGCCGCCGCGAGGCGTTGCGTCGAGAGCTTACTCAACAGCGGGCTGGACTGGCGGGTGATCCTGCTTCCTGACGGAGAAGATCCTGATCGGTTTCTGCGGGAGCGCGGCCCCTCAGCCTTCGCCGAGGCGCTCGCGCACTCGAAGGATCTGATGGAGTTTCTGCTCGATCGGAAGGTCTCGGGGTTCGATCTGACCAGCCCTGAAGGCCAGGCTGAAGCCGTGAATGCCGTTCTGCCCCTTTTGGGTGCCGTCGGCAATGAGGTGACGAGGCAGCGCTATGCGGACAAGTTGGCGCGTCGGGTGTCACTCTCCAATGACGCCATCGTCCGCGAACTCAACCGCCAGGTGAGAGGCCGCAAACGGGACACCATACCGCTGACGCTGCAACCCAGAGGGTTGCCCTCTATCGAGTGGAAGCTTATCCATCTGGCGCTCCACCATCCCGGCGCGGCCGATCGTGTGCGAAAGAGCGTACGGGCGGAGGAGTTGGAAGATCGCTCGCTTCGCAGGATCTTTCAATATGCAGTCGTTGGGCCGGAGACGGGCCGTGGCGCGACACCCCTCGCTGCCATAGAACCGGAGGCGCAGCGGATACTCACACAGTTGCTGGCAACAGATCTCGCGGAATACGACGAAGAGGAGACAATCGAGCGGGCCCTCTCTGATTGTCTTGCGCGCCTCACAGCCAGGCGCGAGCGTAAAAAGGGTGAAGAGCTCCGGCGACAGATGGAAGCGGCCGAACGAGCGGGTGATCATGCGATGGTTGCGCACCTGCAGGCCGAGTTTCTCGCGCTCAATCGCAACCGGCCGCCTCTTGCGTCCACACAGTATCATGGAACTATGAAATAGCTCACTGCATTACCGGTGCCTGAACGCTGATCGCTGAAAGCTGATAGTTTGGTATAAAGGGAGACAGCATGGCAAATGCGCACAAGCCAAGACGACCGTCAAAGGCTACTCGATGGAGAACGCCTCGTCAGACATCGCGTCCTCTTCAGGCGGCTCACAAGCGGGCGGCCTTGAACACACCGGATAAGACAGAAGCGGCTCCGGCGACCTCATCGGCAAAGGGCGCTCGCGGAAATACAGGCTCAAAAAACGCCAAGAAACCGCCTACGATCGTCACGGCCGCTCTCAAAGAGGGGATCAAGCCGCTGGTGTCACTGGGACGGAAAAAGGGCTACCTGACCTATGATGAGGTGAATAGCTTTCTCCCGGAAG